>NZ_JANLIZ010000049.1:0-255 GCF_024702055.1 Enterobacter sp. HG048 | reverse complement strand
CCTTCGTGCTCCTCCGTTACTCTTTGGGAGGAGACCGCCCCAGTCAAACTACCCACCAGACACTGTCCGCAACCCGGATTACGGGTCTACGTTAGAACACCAGCCATTAAAGGGTGGTATTTCAAGGGCGGCTCCACGCAGACTGGCGTCCACGCTTCAAAGCCTCCCACCTATCCTACACATCAAGGACCAGTGTTCAGTGTCAAGCTATAGTAAAGGTTCACGGGGTCTTTCCGTCTTGCCGCGGGTACACTG
>NZ_JANLIZ010000048.1:0-255 GCF_024702055.1 Enterobacter sp. HG048 | reverse complement strand
GCAGTGTACCCGCGGCAAGACGGAAAGACCCCGTGAACCTTTACTATAGCTTGACACTGAACACTGGTCCTTGATGTGTAGGATAGGTGGGAGGCTTTGAAGCGTGGACGCCAGTCTGCGTGGAGCCATCCTTGAAATACCACCCTTTAATGGCTGGTGTTCTAACGTAGACCCGTAATCCGGGTTGCGGACAGTGTCTGGTGGGTAGTTTGACTGGGGCGGTCTCCTCCCAAAGAGTAACGGAGGAGCACGAAG
>NZ_JANLIZ010000047.1:0-269 GCF_024702055.1 Enterobacter sp. HG048 | reverse complement strand
ATTGCGAAAATTTGAGAGACTCGAACACACCATTAAGATGTGTCGTTTCAATTTTCAGCTTGATCCAGATTTTTAAAGAGCAAAACTTCGCAGTGCACCTTTTCAGGTTCACTCTGAAGTTTTCTTGTGTTCGCAGTAAAATATGGTGGAGCTATGCGGGATCGAACCGCAGACCTCCTGCGTGCAAAGCAGGCGCTCTCCCAGCTGAGCTATAGCCCCATCGTTTATAATCTCTGTACCGCTCATCCTTTAAAAGGAGTCTGGTAGGC
>NZ_JANLIZ010000046.1:0-277 GCF_024702055.1 Enterobacter sp. HG048 | reverse complement strand
CATCCGACTTGACAGACCGCCTGCGTGCGCTTTACGCCCAGTAATTCCGATTAACGCTTGCACCCTCCGTATTACCGCGGCTGCTGGCACGGAGTTAGCCGGTGCTTCTTCTGCGGGTAACGTCAATTGCTGAGGTTATTAACCTCAACACCTTCCTCCCCGCTGAAAGTACTTTACAACCCGAAGGCCTTCTTCATACACGCGGCATGGCTGCATCAGGCTTGCGCCCATTGTGCAATATTCCCCACTGCTGCCTCCCGTAGGAGTCTGGACCGTG
>NZ_JANLIZ010000045.1:0-289 GCF_024702055.1 Enterobacter sp. HG048 | reverse complement strand
ACCACTTTGTGATTCATGACTGGGGTGAAGTCGTAACAAGGTAACCGTAGGGGAACCTGCGGTTGGATCACCTCCTTACCTTAAAGAACCTGCCTTTGTAGTGCTCACACAGATTGTCTGATGAAAAGTAAATAGCAAGGCGTCTTGCGATTGAGACTTTACGTCCCCTTCGTCTAGAGGCCCAGGACACCGCCCTTTCACGGCGGTAACAGGGGTTCGAATCCCCTAGGGGACGCCACTTGCTGGTTCGTGAGTGAAAGTCACCTGCCGTCATATCTCAAAACTCATC
>NZ_JANLIZ010000044.1:0-289 GCF_024702055.1 Enterobacter sp. HG048 | reverse complement strand
GTCGCTTAACCTCACAACCCGAAGATGTTTCACTTCTGATTGCGAAAATTTGAGAGACTCGAACACACCATTAAGATGTGTCGTTTCAATTTTCAGCTTGATCCAGATTTTTAAAGAGCAAAACTTCTTAATGCACTCAAAAGTACATTCAGAAGTTCATCATTCATCAGACAATCTGTGTGAGCACTGCAAAGGCAGGTTCTTTAAGGTAAGGAGGTGATCCAACCGCAGGTTCCCCTACGGTTACCTTGTTACGACTTCACCCCAGTCATGAATCACAAAGTGGTAA
>NZ_JANLIZ010000043.1:0-298 GCF_024702055.1 Enterobacter sp. HG048 | reverse complement strand
TTTTAAAGGATGAGCGGTACAGAGATTATAAACGATGGGGCTATAGCTCAGCTGGGAGAGCGCCTGCTTTGCACGCAGGAGGTCTGCGGTTCGATCCCGCATAGCTCCACCATCTTTTACTGCGAACACAAGAAAACTTCAGAGTGAACCTGAAAAGGTGCACTGCGAAGTTTTGCTCTTTAAAAATCTGGATCAAGCTGAAAATTGAAACGACACACATGTTATGTGTGTTCGAGTCTCTCAAATTTTCGCAATCAGAAGTGAAACATCTTCGGGTTGTGAGGTTAAGCGACTAAGC
>NZ_JANLIZ010000042.1:0-314 GCF_024702055.1 Enterobacter sp. HG048 | reverse complement strand
ACAGACAGCCAGGATGTTGGCTTAGAAGCAGCCATCATTTAAAGAAAGCGTAATAGCTCACTGGTCGAGTCGGCCTGCGCGGAAGATGTAACGGGGCTAAACCATGCACCGAAGCTGCGGCAGCGACGCTTATGCGTTGTTGGGTAGGGGAGCGTTCTGTAAGCCGTTGAAGGTGGCCTGTGAGGGTTGCTGGAGGTATCAGAAGTGCGAATGCTGACATAAGTAACGATAAAGCGGGTGAAAAGCCCGCTCGCCGGAAGACCAAGGGTTCCTGTCCAACGTTAATCGGGGCAGGGTGAGTCGACCCCTAAGGC
>NZ_JANLIZ010000041.1:0-327 GCF_024702055.1 Enterobacter sp. HG048 | reverse complement strand
CCTTGAAATACCACCCTTTAATGGCTGGTGTTCTAACGTAGACCCGTAATCCGGGTTGCGGACAGTGTCTGGTGGGTAGTTTGACTGGGGCGGTCTCCTCCCAAAGAGTAACGGAGGAGCACGAAGGTTAGCTAATCCTGGTCGGACATCAGGAGGTTAGTGCAATGGCATAAGCTAGCTTGACTGCGAGAGTGACGGCTCGAGCAGGTGCGAAAGCAGGTCATAGTGATCCGGTGGTTCTGAATGGAAGGGCCATCGCTCAACGGATAAAAGGTACTCCGGGGATAACAGGCTGATACCGCCCAAGAGTTCATATCGACGGCGGTG
>NZ_JANLIZ010000040.1:0-899 GCF_024702055.1 Enterobacter sp. HG048 | reverse complement strand
TCCATCGCGATTGGGTGGATCAGAGTCACAACCATCTTGATGTTGTCGCCTGGCATTACCATCTCAACGCCTTCTGGCAGTTCGATGGTACCGGTCACGTCAGTTGTACGGAAGTAGAACTGTGGACGGTAGCCTTTGAAGAACGGAGTATGACGGCCGCCTTCGTCTTTGGACAGGATGTACACTTCAGATTCGAACTTGGTGTGTGGCTTGATTGAGCCTGGCTTCGCCAGAACCTGACCACGTTCGATTTCTTCACGTTTGATACCACGCAGCAGAACACCAACGTTCTCACCAGCACGGCCTTCGTCCAGCAGTTTGCGGAACATTTCAACGCCAGTACAGGTAGACTTCGCAGTCTCTTTGATACCAACGATTTCAACTTCTTCGCCAACTTTGATGATACCGCGCTCTACACGACCGGTAACAACGGTACCACGACCGGAGATGGAGAATACGTCTTCGATTGGCAGCAGGAATGGCTTGTCAATCGCACGCTCTGGTTCTGGGATGTAAGAATCCAGGAAGCCAGCCAGTTCGATGATTTTCGCTTCCCACTCAGCTTCGCCTTCCAGCGCTTTCAGAGCAGAACCACGAACGATTGGGGTATCGTCGCCCGGGAAATCGTACTGAGACAGCAGTTCACGAACTTCCATCTCTACCAGTTCCAGCAGCTCTTCGTCATCAACCATGTCGCATTTGTTCAGGAACACGATGATGAAAGGAACGCCTACCTGACGACCCAGCAGGATGTGCTCACGAGTCTGAGGCATTGGGCCGTCAGTCGCAGCAACAACCAGGATCGCGCCGTCCATCTGCGCAGCACCGGTGATCATGTTTTTAACATAGTCGGCGTGGCCTGGGCAGTCTACGTGTGCGTAGTGGCGAGTCGGGGTGTC
>NZ_JANLIZ010000003.1:0-321392 GCF_024702055.1 Enterobacter sp. HG048 | reverse complement strand
ACCAGCCAGCAGAGTAGAACCCAGGATTACCGCGCCCAGTACCAGTTTAGTACGATTCATTATTAATACCCTCTAGATTGAGTTAATCTCCATGTAGCGTTACAAGTATTACACAAAGTTTTTTGGGTTGAGAATATTTTTTTGATGGGAATACACCTATTTTTGATCGTTCGCTCAAAGAAGCATCGAATCGGCCCTGTTCGGGCAAAAATCTAAGGAAAAAAAGGCATTTATCATCGGATTCATCTTAGATAATTGGCAATTAAATAGAGAAACCCGATTTGCAATTTGAATGACTTTGGCTAATGCCAGGAATAAAAAAAGCGCCCTGAGGGCGCTTTTTATCAAAATTAATTCGTTCGGGAATTATTACAGCACGTGAACAGAGGCGGTATTGGTGGTTCCGCTTGGTACCAGCGCGCCAGAAACCATGACCACAACGTCACCTTTCTGCGCCAGACCACGATCAACCAGCTCCAGAGCCACTTCTTTACCCAGACGGTAGAAATCATCCGTAGACGCGATCTCTTTCACCAGGTGAGGGATCACGCCTTTGCTCAGCACCAGCTGACGAGCCGTGGTTTCGTTGGTGGTCAGCGCCAGGATAGTTGCATCCGGGAAGTATTTACGCACCGCGCGAGCTGATTTACCGCCCTGGGTGGCAACCACGATCAGTGGTGCTTCCAGTTTCTCAGCCGTTTCTACTGCACCGCGGCAAACCGCTTCGGTGATGCGCAGCTTGCGGCTGTCGTTGTTGTAGTCCAGACGGCTTTTCATTACGCGGTCGGTACGTTCGCAGATGGTGGCCATGATGGACACCGCTTCCAGCGGATATTTACCTTTCGCGGATTCGCCGGACAGCATAACGGCATCAGTACCGTCGAGGATGGCGTTAGCCACGTCGCCTGCTTCTGCGCGGGTTGGGCGTGGGTTTTTGATCATGGAGTCCAGCATCTGCGTTGCGGTGATAACCACTTTACGCGCGCGAACACATTTCTCGATCATCATCTTCTGCGCGAAGATCACTTCTTCAACCGGGATTTCTACGCCCAGGTCGCCACGCGCAACCATGATGCCGTCAGACGCTTCGAGGATTTCGTCGAAGTTGTTCAGGCCTTCCTGGTTTTCAATTTTGGAGATGATCTGGATCTTCTCGCCGCCGTGGGCTTTCAGGTGCTCACGAATTTCAACCACGTCTGAGCGCTTACGGATGAAGGATGCCGCCACAAAGTCAACGCCTTGTTCGCAACCGAAGATCAGGTCCTGTTTGTCTTTTTCAGCCAGTGCTGGCAGTGCGATAGAGACGCCCGGCAGGTTAACGCCTTTGTTTTCGCCCAGGTCGCCGTTGTTCAGCACTTTACAGATAACCTTGTTACCTTCGATCGCGGTGACTTCCATACCGATCAGACCATCGTCTACCAGCACGGTGTTACCGACGGACAGGTCGTTGGTGAAGCCTTCGTAGGTCACTGCAACGATTTCGCTGTTGCCGACAACGGATTTGTCGGTGGTGAAGGTGAAGGTCTGGCCCGCTTTCAGAGAGACGTCGTTACCGCCTTCCAGTTTGATGGTACGGATTTCTGGACCTTTGGTATCCAGCAGGATCGCAGCTTTTTTACCGGTCTTGCTCATCACGTTGCGCAAGTTCTGGATACGCTGGCCGTGTTCTGCGTAGTCACCGTGGGAGAAGTTCAGACGCATCACGTTCATGCCGGCGTCCAGCATTTTGGTCAGCATCTCTTCAGATTCGGTTTTCGGGCCGATAGTACAAACAATTTTCGTCTTTTTCATGACAGTCTTAGTCTTTAAGTTGGGAAGGATATGGAAATCTCGCTCCGGGGGCGCACCGCCGCGGAGTCAAACCTGTGTTGCAAAAGAGTATATGACACGCACTAAGGATAGGAGACATCAAATGAGCGTGCAGAAGAAAGTGTGCCTGAGTGACAGCCCAACGAAGGAGAGGAGAAGTTGTACGTTGTTTTTTGTATTCCAAGCGCTGAAACCATTCACCAGGGATTTGGCGCGCATTATACGCTGATTTTAAGATAAAAGGAAAATGGAAACGGTGTTTCAGAAATAATCTGTGCTGTTTCTCATAATATTGTTATCAAGGCGTTAAGCCATGATGACAACTTGTGGCGGCAGGTGATGGACCTGCCGCCATTTGCTTATTTCTGCAGCGCCTGGCTGAGGTCGGCAATCAGGTCTTTCGGATCTTCAATCCCGACTGACAGGCGGATCAGCTGCGGCACAATGCCGTTTGCCAGGCGTTGCTCCAGCGGAATGGAGGCGTGCGTCATGCTGTAAGGCTGGCTCACCAGACTTTCCACGCCGCCCAGGCTTTCTGCGAGGGTGAACAGCTTCAGGTTGCGAATCACCTCGGTGGCGCGTTGCGCATCGCCTTTTACCACGACGGAAATCATCCCGCCGGGCAGGGCCATCTGCGTGCGGGCAAGCTGATATTGTGGATGCGATTCCAGGCCGGGATAGAACACCTTTTCGACCAGAGGATGCTGATCCAGCCATTGCGCAATCGCCAGCGCGTTGGTGCTGTGCTTCTCTACCCTCAAAGCGAGCGTGCGAATACCGCGCAGCGTCAGGAAGCTGCTGAACGGATCCAGAACGCCACCCACCGCGTTTTGCAGATAGCCCAGCCTATCCGCCAGTTCCCTGTTGTCCCCGACAATCGCCAGCCCGGCCACCACGTCAGAGTGGCCGTTCAGATATTTGGTGGCGGAGTGCACCACGATATCGAAACCCGACTCCAGCGGACGGTGGATCACCGGCGACGCGAAGGTATTATCCGCCACGCTGATGACGTTATGACGACGGGCGATTGCCGCGATGGCCGCCAGATCCGCCAGCTTCAGCAGCGGGTTGGTTGGCGTTTCGACCCAGACCATGCGGGTATCCGGGCGAATGGCGTCCTCCAGCCCGGCTAGGTCGTCCGGTTTAACCCAGCTCACCTGCAGACCGGTGCTGCGCTTGCGCACGTTTTCAATCAGGCGGTACGTCCCCCCGTAAACGTCATCAATGGCGACAATATGGCTGTCTTTATCCAGCAGTTCGAGCACCGTGGAGATGGCCGCCAGACCGGAGGCAAACGCGTAGCCGCGCGTGCCGCCTTCCAGTTCGGCGATGGCGGTTTCCAGCGCGTGGCGGGTGGGGTTGCCGCTGCGCGAATACTCATAGCCGGTATGCTCGCCGGGTGACGGTTGCGCAAACGTAGAGGTAGCGTAAATCGGCGGCATGACGGCGCCGTGCTGGTCGTTGAACTCGCCGCTGTGGACGCTCAGGGTAGCCAGGTTTTTCATCATCGATTCCTTTATTGCTGAAGACGGTTGCGCCAGGCGGTCAGAACGTCGCTGCGCGTAATCAGACCGAGAAAACGGTCGTTGTCATTAATCACGGCCACCAGACCGCGGTCGAAGATGGCGTTCAGTGCGCTTTCCGGGGCGTGTTTATCCAGAAACTCCACCTGGCGCGTCATGGCTGCCGTCACCGGAAGCGCGAAGCGATCGCCATCGCCGCCGATATGCCGCAGGAGATCCCACTCGTCGATAATGCCCACCACCTTGCCGTTCTCCAGCACCGGCAGCTGGGAGATGTCATACAGACGCATGCGTGCCAGGACGGTGGAAAGCGTGTCGTCCGGGGCCGCGGTGACGGTGGCACCTTCATCGTGACGCAGGGCGATGTAGTCGGAGAGGTCGCCGGCCTGAGGACGCGTGATGAGCCCCTGCTGTCGCATCCAGTCGTCGTTGAACATCTTCGAGAGATACTTATTGCCGCTGTCGCAGGCGAAGGTCACCACGCGTTTCGGCGCGGTCTGCGCCTGGCAATACTTCAGCGCGGCCGCCAGCAGCGTGCCGCTGGAGGAGCCCGCCAGAATGCCTTCCGTTTTCAGCAGATCGCGCGCGGTGGTGAAGGCCTCTCGGTCGGTGATGCGCCAGGCGCGATTCACCCCTTCGATGTGGGCCAGCGGCGGAATAAAGTCTTCGCCAATACCTTCAACCAGCCAGGAGCCCGCGTCGTGGTAGCGTCCGGTTTCCACCTGGTCGGCCAGAACCGATCCGGCAGGGTCGGCCAGGACAAACTCCGTGTGCGGAGAATGCTCGGCGAACCACGCCTGGAGGCCGCCCAGCGTACCGCCTGAGCCGACGCCCACCACGATGGCGTCGATCCGCCCATCAAGCTGCTCGTACAGTTCCGGTGCCGTGGTGGTGCGGTGCGCCAGCGGGTTGGCTTCGTTATTGAACTGATCGATGTAAAACGCGCCGGGCAGCTCGTTGGCCAGGCGCTGGGCGTAATCCTGGTAATAGGCGGGGTGGCCCTTGTTAACGTCGGAGCGGGTCAGCACCACCTGGGCACCCAGCGCGCGCAGGTGGAAAATCTTCTCGCGGCTCATTTTGTCCGGCACCACCAGGATCAGCGAGTAGCCTTTCTGGGCAGCGATCAGGGCCAGGCCGAGACCGGTATTCCCCGCCGTGGCCTCAATTATCGTGCCGCCCGGCTGCAGCTGGCCGGTACGCTCCGCTTCGTTAATCATCAACAGCGCAACGCGATCTTTAATAGAGCCGCCCGGATTCTGGTTTTCCAGCTTCAGGAACAGCGAGCAGGGGCCGGTATCGAGCTTGTGCAGCTGGATAAGCGGGGTACGGCCAATCAGTTCGGTGACGGAGTGGTAAATCGTCATGATGTTTTCCTTTCTGGATGTCATGACGGGATGATAGAGCGGCGAAATTTTCGCAATAAAGAACCATTCACTGCCGTTTAGAACTGAAAAGAATATAAATGCGGTTTTCAGATGTCAGGACAGCAAGACGTAAAGTTGTCTGGATGTGGGGATGGCTATATCGGGATGAAATGCTGCAAAAATGACCGTTTTTCGCGGGCATCATCCAGCAGATATGCATCCGGCAGATAATCATTGCTGAAATTGGTCTAAATGCTTCCCATCCGGTAAATCCGCTGTTTATTTCCGAAAGTTATAACACATTCTTTTTTGTTCATTTGAAAGCTGATAACGCCTGTTTACTATCGTTTGGACATCCATACTGCTAAACAGCCATGCGCGAAACGGATAAAGAATAAGAATGATCGTACTCAGGAATATTTCGAAGGTTTTTGACAACGGAAAGGTCGCGCTGACTGCCGTTGATAACGTCAATTTGACGATAGAGCAGGGACAGATTTACGGAATTATTGGCTACAGCGGGGCCGGGAAAAGCACGCTGATTCGTCTGCTGAACGGTCTGGAAAAACCCAGCGCCGGAAGCGTCACCATTAACGGGCAGGATATCTCTGCGGCAAAGGGTGAAGCGCTGCGCCAGGCGCGCCTGAAAATCAGCATGGTGTTCCAGCACTTCAACCTGCTGTGGTCGCGCACGGTGAGCGAGAATATCGCTTTCTCAATGCAAATCGCCGGTGTGCCAAAAGCCAGCATCAAGGCTCGCGTCGCCGAGCTGGTGGAGCTTGTCGGCTTGAAGGGGCGCGAGAATGCGTACCCGTCCCAGCTGAGCGGCGGGCAAAAGCAGCGCGTGGGCATTGCACGTGCTTTAGCTAACAACCCTGACGTGCTGCTCTGCGATGAAGCCACCTCCGCGCTCGACCCGCAGACCACCGATCAGATCCTCGATCTGCTGCTGGATATTAACCGCCGCTTTAAGCTGACTATCGTGTTGATCACCCACGAGATGCACGTGGTGCGCAAAATCTGCGACCGCGTGGCGGTAATGGAGAACGGTAAAGTGGTGGAAGAGGGCGACGTGCTGAGCGTCTTTACCCATCCGCAGCAGCCGATTACGCAGCAGTTTGTCCGTCAGGTGAGCCAGTATGCCGAGGAGGAAAACTTCAACACCGAACTGGCAAACGATCTGGAAGGCACGGTCATCAGGCTGACCTTTACCGGGCACAGCACCCATAAGCCGATCGTGGGTGAACTGACCCTACGCTACGGCCTGCCGTTTAACATCCTGCACGGGAAAATGACGCAAACCGCCCACGGCGTGTTTGGTCAGCTTTGGGTACATGTTGTGGCATCCGATGAACAACTGAACAATATCCTCGCCGACCTGCAGCACAGCGATATTGAAGGCGAGGTAATTAAACATGGCTGAGAATCTCTTTCCGCATCTCAAGTGGGATCAGCTCTGGGCGGCGACGCTGGAGACGCTGTACATGACCGCGCTGTCCGGCGTGGCGACGTTTGTGCTGGGCATCGTGCTGGGGCTGGCGCTGTTTTTAACCGCGCGCGGCGGGCTGTTCCACAACCGCACGGTTTACAGCGTGATTTCGATTGTCGTGAACGTGTTCCGCTCAATTCCGTTCATCATTCTGATTGTCCTGCTGATCCCGTTCACCAAGACCGTCGTTGGCACCATTCTTGGTGCCAACGCGGCGCTGCCGGCGCTGATTGTGGGCGCGGCACCGTTCTACGCACGCCTGGTGGAAATCGCCCTGCGTGAAGTGGATAAAGGCGTCATCGAAGCAACGCGCTCGATGGGCGCACGACTGAGCACGCTCGTGTTTCGGGTTTTACTGCCGGAATCATCACCCGCACTGGTATCGGGTATTACGGTGACGCTCATTGCGCTGGTGAGCTACAGCGCAATGGCGGGGGTGATTGGCGCCGGTGGTTTGGGAAATCTGGCTTATCTGGAAGGATTCCAGCGCAACCATGGTGACGTCACGCTGGTGGCAACGGTGACCATTCTGATCATCGTTTTCATTATCCAGTTCTGCGGCGATGTCATTACTTCACTGTTAGATAAACGCTAATAAATAGACACAGGAACCACATCATGAAAAAAACACTGACACTGATCGCCGCCGCAACCCTGAGCGCCCTGAGCTTCGCCTCCTGGGCCGATACCCTGACCGTGGGCGCATCCAATACGCCGCACGCCGAAATTCTGGAGCAGGCTAAGCCGATTCTGGCGAAGCAGGGTATCGACCTGGAGATTAAGCCGTTCCAGGACTACATTCTGCCGAACACCGCGCTGGCGGGTCATGACATCGACGCGAACTATTTTCAGCACATTCCTTACCTGAACAGCGTGCTGAAGGATCATGCGGGCGATAAAGACTACGATTTCGTCAGTGCGGGCGCGATCCACATTGAGCCAATCGGCATCTACTCCAAAAAATACAAGTCGCTGAAAGACCTGCCGGAAGGCGGCAAGATCATCATGCGTGACGCGGTTTCCGAAGAGGGGCGTATTCTCTCCATCTTCGAGAAAGAGGGCGTGATCAAGCTGAAGCCGGGCATCGACAAAGTGACCGCGCGCATCAGCGACATCGTTGAGAACCCGAAAAAGCTGAAATTCACGCCGAACGTTGAAGCCTCTCTGCTGCCGCAGATGTACAACAACGACGAAGGCGCTGCGGTGGTGATCAACGCCAACTACGCGATTGATGCAGGTCTGGACCCGGTTCACGACCCGATTGCGGTAGAGAGCGGTGAAAACAACCCGTACGCCAACATCATTACCGTGCATCGCGGTGACGAGAAGAAGAAAGATATCGTAGCGCTGGTGAACGTCCTGCACTCGAAAGAGATTCAGGACTGGATCCGCACCAAGTACAAAGGCGCGGTCATCCCAGTAAACAACTAATGTACTGATTTTACAGATGAAGCCCGGCGAGTCTCTCGCCGGGCTTCTTTTTTGTATCCGGCAGGAGAATCATTTAAGCTCAACGTTTAAAAGGCAATGGAGTGATGACGATGGGTAACGTGACCAAAGATGAAGCGCTGTACCAGGAGATGTGCCGGGTGGTCGGGAAGGTGGTGCTTGAGATGCGTGATTTAGGGCAGGAGCCAAAGCATATTGTCATTGCCGGAGTCCTGCGTACCGCGCTGGCGAACCAGCGCGTTAAACGCAGTGAACTGACAACCGAAGCGATGGAAACGGTGGTTAAAGCGCTGGCCGGGTAATGCGCCAGCGTTTCGCAAGCTGCTCGAGCGAGCAGCAGAGCAGGTAGTAGACCACGCCCGTAAAGATAAAAATGGCCGCCGGGTAGATTTGCACCCGGTTATTGACCTGTCCCGCCACCGTGGTCAGCTCCGGTACGTTCACGATAAACGCCAGCGACGTATCCTTCAGCAGGCTGATAAAAATCCCCACCAGCGACGGCAGAATATTCCTCAGCGCCTGCGGCAGCAGCACGCGCCACAGGGTTTGCCGCGTGCTGAATCCCTGTGACAGTGCGGCCTCGTACTGCCCGGGCGGGAGCGCGCTCAGCCCGGCCAGGACCGAGTGCATTACGGTGGCCGCGGTAAACCAGGTCAGCGCCAGCGTGACGGTCAGCGCTCCCGGCAGATCGCCTCCGGTGATGAGCGGCAGGAGATACCACATCCAGAAAATCACGAAGATGAGCGGGATACCGCGAATCAGCTCTGCCCATAAAAACAGGGCCTTTCGCACGAGCCCGGTAAAGCGCCAGGCCAGACACGCGAGCACTATCCCACCGGGCAGAGCGATGACGGCGGCCCCGGCAGCCATCATTAACGACAGCAGTACGCCCCCCGGTTCACCCGTTGCCGCGCGTCCCCACAGCAGATAGTCGAGGTTATCGGTGATGACGTTAAGTCCGGCAATCATGTTTTTCACTCCCTGCGATGACGACGTTCGGGCGTTTACGTTTCGCCTGCGGCCCAAGGCGTACCAGCACCATCCCCATTACCAGGCCGGTCAGCAGATAGAGCGCGGTTCCGAGGGTAAATGCCTCCAGCGCGTGCGCGTTATAGCTCTCGATCTGCCTGACCTGATAGGTCAGCTCGGCAAAGCCAATCCCGCTGGCGAGCGAGGAGAGCTTCATCAGATTAAGGTACTGGCCCACGACCGGCTGCCAGGCGTTGGCCAGGCCCTGCGGCAGAAGAATGTAGCGAAACAGACGCCACGCGGAGAATCCCTGCGCGAGCGCCGCCTCCCGCTGTCCGGCAGGCACGGAACGTAACCCCGACTCCACCTCTTCGATTAAAAACGCCGAGGTAAAGACGCCCAACCCCCAGGCAGAACATAAAAATTCGGGCGTAAACCACCAGACGTCGCCGGGCAGAATTGACCAGCTGTGATCCGCGTTCACCGTGTCGCGAAACGCCTGCGGTAATCCGTTCCAGGCGGCAAAATACCAGAACAGCAGCTGCACCAGCAGCGGCGTATTGCGAAACAGCGACACCCAGCTGCTGACGACCGCATTCCCGGGGCGGCCGCCGGAAAGGCGCAGGAGCATAAAGAGCAGTGCGAGCAGGCTGGCCAGCAGCATCCCGGCAAGCGTTACCCACAGGGTGGTGAGAAATCCGGAGAATATCCACTGCAGAGGCTGTCCGGTCAGTACCCCCTGCCAGTCGAGCGCGGGCATTACAGATGCTCCTGATGCAGCGGGTTGAGCACCTTTTGCAGGAAACGCTGCGCGCGCGGATGCGACGGCTGGCTGAAAAACTGTGCCGGCGGCGCCGTTTCCAGAATTTGCCCGCCGTCGATAAAGACAATCCGGTCGGCGATTTCTCGCGCAAACTGCATCTCGTGGGTCACCACGATCATCGTGATCCCGCTGTGGGCGAGGGCTTTCATCACAAACAGCACTTCACCAATCATCTCCGGATCCAGCGCGGAGGTGGGTTCATCGAACAGAATGATTTGCGGTGAAGAGGCCAGGGCGCGGGCAATCGCCACGCGCTGCTGCTGTCCACCGGAAAGCTCTGCCGGGAAATGGTGGGCTTTTTCCAGCATCCCGACCTTCTCCAGCAGGGCCAGCGCGCGCTCCTGTGCGGGGTGCGGCTTCCAGCCGTGAACGTGCTCCAGCGCCAGGGTGATGTTCTGGCTGGCGGTGAGGTGGGCGTAAAGATTGAACTGCTGGAACACAAACCCCACGCGGCTTCGCAGCTGACGCAGCCCGGTACCGGAGAGCTTTGCGGTAGGCTTGTTGTCGACCAGAATCTCTCCGCCGCTCAGGGTTTCAAGCTGGTTGATGAGACGGATCAGGGTGGATTTACCGGAGCCCGACGGGCCGAGAATGGCGACCACTTCACCGGGCGTGATGGTGAGGTTAATGTCGTTTAAAACCTGATGGTCACCGTAGCGTTTGTCCACATGACGAAACTCGACGCTGGCCTGTTCCAGATGTGAAAAATCCGCGGCACCGGCCGCGGAGTGTGAAAATAAACCTGAGAGCATATTACTTAGCTTCTATTTTAAAGGCGCGAGGCTGTGGGGCTGGGGTGCCTGGACCAAACCAGACGTCGTAGATTTTTGCCGCCTGGCCGTTCTTCTCGAGATTAACCAGCTCGTCGTTAACGGCCTTCAGCAGCGCCGTTTCACCTTTTTTCACCCCAACGCCAATCTCTTCTTTACTGAGCAGGTCGGGCAGGATTTTAAAGTTCGCTTTATCCGGCGCCTGCGCCAGCAGACCGGCCAGAATGGTGCTGTCCTGGGTGATGGCCTGCACGTTGCCGTTGCGCAGTGCCGTCAGCGCCAGCGGAATATCGTCATACGAGAGCACGCGTGACTGCGGGAAACGCTGGTGCAGCGCCTGCTCGCCCGTCGTTCCTTTTACCGCGCCAATGCGCGCCCGGCTGTAGTCATCAAGCTTGTCCGGTGATTTAGCCGGCACCAGGAACTGCTGGCCGGTGACAAAGTAAGGCGTCGAGAAATCAATCACCTGCGCGCGTTCCGGGGTGATGGTGATATCCGCCACGATCAGGTCGGCTTTGCCGGACTGCAGCAGCGGAATGCGGTTGGCCGGATTGGTGGCAACCAGTTCAAGCTTTACGCCGAGCGATTTTGCCAGCGCTTTGGCGAAGTCCACGTCATAGCCCACGATCTCGTGCGTTTTTGCATCAACAGAGCCAAACGGCGGATTGGCGTCAAACGTGGCCACTTTCACCACCCCTGCGGCCTTAATATCCGCCAGCTGGTCCGCCTGTGCCTGCGCTGAAAGCAGGCTCCCCGCCGCCAGTAAGCCCAGAACCAGCGTCCGTTTGGTAAACCCTTTCATGTTTGCTGCCATAGTCATTCGCCATCCCGTTGTTTTTGTTTTACCCCGCTACGCTCCCATAAGCGAAAGCTATCGCCAAATAAGAAATCGTTCTTTGCTATGAGCAAAAAAGCATTAGTGAACAAGGTGTTAATGAGGAGTGAAAAGAACGGGATGCTATTTGCAGATCCTGCACATCGACAGTGGATTTTGGTATTTCCCCCGCGCGGCATTTGAGTGCTTAACTGAGATCAGACACGGCGAGAGAGGGTAAGACGATGAAAAAATGGATCAGCACGTTACGGCGGTTTTTTGCGGCCAGGCCAGCGAATGCGGAGAACAGCGCGCAACGTGTTCTTGAGTCAATCCTGCCTGTCGCCAGCCTGTATGGCGTCGACGTTGCCAACATTGACCCGGAGTGGTTCCATGATAAAACGTCACGCTGAACTGCGCCGCACGCGCGAAACGTACTGGAACGAGGTGTGCGTGACGTGTAACGAGTGAAATAAAAAAGCACCGGTTTCCCGGTGCTTTTTTATTAGATCTTGCAGGCGTCGCCGCAGTCGTCGTCGGCGACAATCGCCTGCGCTTTTTTGTCTGCATCGTCCAGACGTTCCGCATTACGCTCTTCGGCTTCATCCAGACCGTTAAAGACTAAGTTATCGAGATCAATTTCCATGTGGCACCTGCTCTGTTCAGTTTTTGATACTGGCACAGTATAGGGCAAAAAAAGCCAGCAATGTACCTCGCAGCACATAAGGATAATCCCTGCCATACTCAGTGCTTTATCGCTGAGGAGAGCACATGATTACACTCTGTAAAACCTGTGGAACCGCCTACGATACGCAGCCGGACAGTTGCCCAATTTGCGAGGATGAACGCCAGTACGTGCCCGCCACGGGCCGGGCATGGACCGATTTCGACACCGTCACCGCCACCCATAGCAACAAATGGCAGCTGCTGGAGCCGCGGCTGTTTGGGATCAAAACGGTGCCTGCGTTTGCGATCAACCAGCGGGCGCTATTCCTGCAAACGCCTTACGGCAATATCCTCTGGGACTGCATCGCCAACCTCGACCCCGCAACCAAAACGCTCATTACCGCCCTGGGCGGCATCAGCGCAATTGCGATTTCACATCCGCACTATTACACCACGATGCAGGAATGGGCCGCGGCGTTTGATGCGCCGGTGTACCTGCACGCCAGCGACAGAGAGTGGGTCATGCGCGACAGCCCGGCCATTCATTTCTGGGAGGGGGATGCGCTGGAGATTTTCCCGTCGGTCACCCTGCTGCGTCTGGGCGGGCATTTTGCCGGTGGAACGGTGCTGCACTGGCAGGAGGGGGACGGAATATTGCTGGTGGGCGATATTTTGCAGGTCACGCCGGGTAAAGACGCCGTCTCGTTTATGTGGAGCTATCCGAATTATCTTCCGCTGCCGGCCCGCACCGTGGCGTCGGTGGTGAATCATCTCGAAGGCAAAACCTTTGAACGTCTGTACGGCGCGTTCGAAGGGCAGAACATCCAGGCCAGTGCGGACGAGATCGTGCAGCGGTCGGGCCAGAAATATATTGCTTGTCTGAAGTAAACCACGATGGGTAAACTTTACGAGTGTGATCGCGATCATACCTAAACTAAAACAGATAAAAGAGACATTGCTATGCAACATATCATTGAAGGTTTTCTCAGCTTTCAAAAAGAGATTTTCCCGCAACGTAAAGAACTCTTCCGCAGTTTAGCGTCCAGCCAGAATCCCAAAGCGCTGTTCATCTCATGCTCCGACAGCCGTCTGGTCCCGGAACTGGTCACCCAGCAAGAGCCAGGACAACTCTTTGTCATTCGTAATGCTGGCAACATCGTGCCGCCGTTCGGGCCGGAGCCTGGCGGTGTGTCTGCAACCATCGAATACGCCGTGGTGGCGCTGGGCGTCACGGATATCGTGATTTGCGGTCACTCCAACTGCGGCGCCATGAAGGCGATTGCCGATAACGCGAACCTGGAGCCGATGCCTGCTGTGTCACACTGGCTGCGCTATTCCGACGCGGCGAAAGCCGTGGTTGAGAAGAAAACCTGGGATAAGCCGATCGATAAAGTCAATGCGATGGTGCAGGAGAACGTGTTTGCGCAGCTGAGCAACATTAAGACCCACCCGTCCGTGGCGGTGGGCCTGCGTAATAACTCCATCCGACTGCACGGCTGGGTGTACGACATTGAAAGCGGCAAAATCCTTGCGCTGGATAAAACGACGAAAACCTTTGTTTCGCTGTCTGAAAACCCGGAAGTCTTCTTCGAGTAATCCGCGACAGCAGGGCATGGAAGCCCTGTCAGTTCTCAATATACGGTAGTCTGCGCCGCGATCCCGACGCGGGTTTTTCCGCCCCCTTCGCCATTGCTTCCGCAATCTCTGCACACTCTGCCAGCCCCTGAACGAAGGGACGATCGTGCATTAGCCACGGTATCGCACCGAAGGCGATGCGTCCGCGAACGGCGTCAGGCGCTTTTAAGGTGTAATCCTCACCGATGTCGGGAATCTCTTCACCCGTGGCTTCCAGCTGTTTGCGCAGCGTCGGGAAGGGTAGATCTTTCGTTTTCAGCGGCTTTTGTCCGCGGGCGTCAATAAACACGTCGAAACGGTAAACGGTCTCTTTTGTGGTGATCGCTGTTCGATCGCTGCCAACGTCCAGCGTGTAATCGTCACCGAGCGTCGCCACGCTGATGATGCCGGCTTCGCGAAGCGCGAGCAGCCTGCGGATAGACTGCGGAGGGATGGCCGCATAGTTGTCGATGAATACGCGGGCGAGGCCTTGCTTAAAGCGCTCTCTGTCCCGTTCGTTGAGGTGGGGAACAATCTCCTGAACCAGCTCATGCAGCCGAAGCACGGTATAGCGCCAGGCTACGGTGCGCCGCTCGCGTTTGTTCCGCTCAACCTCGATGAGATTCTCTTCCGCCCAGGTAAAGGGGCCGTGCCGTTTACGATCCTCAAACCAGGCCTCACGTATGCTGTCCGCATTAAGCGTATGCAGGGATATTTTCTCACACCACGCCGGGTCAGCGAGCTGAAGCTCTTTCACCACCAGGGTAAAGATGCGATCGAGCAGGCCATCCGATCCTTTGGCAATCTCGGTTTCAACCACGAATTCGGTTAGGACCGACAGCGGTTCATAAGGAATAGGGCAGTAAAAATCGGCTTCCGGCAGAATGCCCGTCCTGGACATCAGGACAATCTTCAACGCTTCGCTGCCTTTATCCAGCACGAATTTATCGTCACGAAATTCGCCGTGCTGCATCACCACCGCCATGGCCGCGTCGAGACCGCTTAACGATGTCCCCATAATACCGACGCGGCAGGGAGGGATACTGGCGTCCATCAGACCGGACCACGGGCTTGGGAAGAACGTTCGCGTGGCTTCATCCTCTTCTGGCCAGACGTGACCGGTGGCGATAACCGCAAGGTCGAATTGATCGGGCAAGACGCTGCCGTTGACGGAAAGCGTAACGCCGGCTGTTGCGGGAATGATGTCTGTGACCTTCGCAGATTCATGGACATCAACGCTGAATCCTAGCCTTTTTGCCTCTTTTACGATGGAAAGAAAGCTGTCGCGGAAATACTCACCCAGCAGAAGCCGGGGCAGGAACTGCCGGTCATGTAAACGGGTTTTATCGACCTTAAAGCGCGCCAGATGGGCGTCACTCTGTTCCTTGAGCCAGTCGAGGTAGGTCATAAAAATGGGCGGGATTTCAATGCTCGCAATGTTCGCCAGCATCAGCCGGGAATTATCGTCGTCGTTATAGGGCATACCCACGCCAGCTTCATCGGCCTGTTCGAAAACGGAAACGGAGAGCGGCGTGCTGTTCTTAAGCAGGTGATAAAAGGTGTAAATCCCTGTGGGGCCGGAGCCGATAATCGCGATCTTCTTCATCAACACGTTTCCTGTGTTTTTTTCCATAAGAAAAGCGTAGCAGGAGAATAATGATGAAAATAAGGGATTAAGAAAATTCAGGATATCAGAAGAGGATTTGCACCATTTCAGGACTGAAATGGTGCGTCCGAGTGGACTCGAACCACCGACCCCCACCATGTCAAGGTGGTGCTCTAACCAACTGAGCTACGGACGCAGAATGGTGCGTTCAATTGGACTCGAACCAACGACCCCCACCATGTCAAGGTGGTGCTCTAACCAACTGAGCTATGAACGCAACGTGTTGTCGGTGACAACGGGGACGAATATTAGCGGCACAGCACCGAGGTGGCAAGAGGGAAAATGCAATTTTCTCTCTGATTTCACGCGATTGCTGTATTACCGCGCAAAGTGAAGAGAAAGTAGCCGCCAGGCGGCGGCTACTGCGTCGTTAACGTGCAGCGCGCTGCAAAATGACCGTTGATGGCTGGCGCTGCAGGAAGCGCATGCGCGTCATCATCATAATCGCCGCCGAGGTCAGGCCGATAATAAAGCCCATCCAGAACCCCGCCGGTCCCATGCGGTCCACCACCAGATCGGTAAGTGCCAGGATGTAGCCAGTCGGCAGTCCCAGCACCCAGTAGGCGATGAAGGTGATAAAGAAGATTGAGCGCGTGTCTTTATATCCGCGCAGCACGCCGCTGCCAATCACCTGGATGGAGTCAGAGATCTGGTAAATCGCGGCCAGCAGCATCAGGTGTGATGCCAGCGCGACCACTTCCGGGTTGTCGTTATAGAGCAGGGCAATCTGCTCGCGTAATGCAACGGTAAAGAGCGCCGTACAGACCGCCATGCAGACGCCGACGCCCAGCCCGGTCCGGGCGGCCGTTTGCGCATCCAGCGTTGAGCCCTGGCCCAGGCGGAAGCCGACGCGGATCGTCACCGCCGCCGCCAGCGACATCGGCAGGACGAACATCAGGGAGCTGAAGTTAAGCGCAATCTGGTGCCCGGCCACGTTCACAATGCCCAGCGGGGAGACCAGCAGGGCAACCACGGCAAACAGGGTCACTTCAAAGAACAGCGCGAGGGCGATCGGCAACCCTAGCTGCACCAGACGCGTCATGATGTTCCAGTCCGGCGTGCTAAATTTGTTCTCGTTGCGAATATCGCGCATGGAGCGGGCGCGTTTTACAAAGACGATCATCGAGAAGAACATCACCCAGTAAACGGCTGCCGTCGCCACGCCGCAGCCGACGCCGCCGAGCTCCGGCATCCCGAAATGACCGTAAATAAAGATATAGTTCACCGGAATATTGACCAGTAAACCGATAAAGCCCATCACCATCCCGGGCTTGGTTTTCGCCAGGCCTTCACACTGGTTACGCGCCACCTGGAAAAAGAGGTAGCCTGGCGCACCCCAGAGCAGGGCGCGCAGATAGCCCACGGCTTTATCAGCCAGTGCCGGGTCAATGTTATGCATAGCGCGAATGATGTGGCCCGCGTTCCAGAGCACGACCATGATCAGCATGGAGACAAACCCTGCCAGCCAGAAACCCTGACGGACCTGATGGGCAATGCGCTCGCGACGACCCGAGCCATTGAGCTGAGCGATAACCGGCGTGAGCGCGAGCAGCAGACCGTGGCCGAACAGGATGGCCGGAAGCCAGATTGACGTGCCGATAGCCACGGCCGCCATATCGGTGGCGCTGTAGCCACCTGCCATTACCGTATCCACAAATCCCATTGCGGTCTGGGCCACCTGCGCGACGATCACTGGTATAGCCAGTGCCAATAGCTGGCGCGCTTCATTCATGTACTTCTGCACGTGAACACCTTTATATTGTTGTTATTTGAGAGACTAAAAAAGCCGCCGAAACGGGCAGCAAGAAGAAAATGCAGGGGGGTGCCAGCTATTGTAGCGGGCTTTAGCTATTTATCTAGTGAAAAAATCGCCAGAAAATGCGCTCCGCTGGCAACCTGTTTTTCCAACTGTTATTGTGGTGGGATTAAACGGTGTCACCACCGTCCGGAAAAAACAGGAGTTGTAAGCATGTTTACTGGTATTGTGCAGGGCACCGCCAAAGTGGTGTCCATTGATGAAAAACCTAATTTCCGTACTCATGTTGTTGAGCTGCCGGAATATATGCTTGAGGGCATTGAAACAGGCGCGTCGATTGCCCACAACGGCTGCTGCCTGACCGTTACCGAAATTAACGGCAACCAGATTAGCTTTGATTTAATGAAAGAGACGCTGCGCATCACCAACCTTGGCGAGCTGGCGGTGGGAGATACCGTCAACGTTGAGCGGGCGGCGAAGTTCAGCGATGAGATTGGCGGCCACCTGATGTCCGGGCACATCATGACCACCGCTGAAGTGGCAAAAATCGTGACCTCGGAAAATAACCGTCAGATCTGGTTTAAAATGCAGGATCCTTCATTAATGAAATACATCCTCTATAAAGGATTTATTGGCATTGATGGGATTAGCCTGACGGTGGGTGAAGTGACGCCAACGCGATTTTGCGTGCATTTAATTCCTGAAACGCTGCAGCGCACCACGCTGGGCGCCAAAAAACTGGGGCATCGCGTGAATATCGAAATCGATCCGCAAACCCAGGCGGTAGTGGATACGGTTGAGCGCGTGCTGGCAGCAAAAGAAGCGGCAATAATAAAGACCGCCGCAGAAGAAGAATAAAAAATAACCCCGGACATCCGGGGTTATTTTTTTAGCGTGCGACACGTAATCCGTGTTCAATCCCACGGCTGAATACCACCTGCCAGAGCTGAATATCCCGTGCGCGAAACGCCCCCGCGCAGGCATTCAGATAATAGCTAAACATCCGCCTGAATCGTTCAGAATAGTTGTCCGCAATTTCTGGCCAGGTCTCCTGAAAACGCGCATGCCAGGCCATCAACGTGGTGTCGTAATCCGCGCCAAAGTTATGCCAGTCTTCCATCACGAAATGGGGTTCACTGGCGTTGGCAATCTGGCGAACGGACGGTAAACAGCCATTCGGGAAGATGTATTTGTTGATCCACGGGTCGACGTTATTGTCAGTCCGCTTAGAGCCGATGGTGTGCAGCAGGAAGATACCGTCCGGTTTCAGATTCCGATCCACCACCTCAAAATAGGTAGCGTAGTTTTTCGGCCCGACGTGCTCGAACATGCCGACGGAAACGATCCGGTCAAACTGCTCGTTCAGGTCACGGTAGTCCTGCAGCCGGATATCCACATCGAGATCCTGGCAGCGCTCTCGCGCCATTTTTTGCTGTTCCGCTGAGATCGTGACGCCGACGACGCTGACGCCATAGTGCTTCGCCATAAAATACGCCAGCCCGCCCCAGCCGCAGCCGATATCCAGCACGCGCATACCGGGCTGGAGCTGCAGCTTCTCGCTAATCAGACGCAGCTTGGCCTGCTGGGCCTCTTCAAGGGTCGACGCGTCTTTCCAGTAGGCGCAGGAGTATTGCATGAAAGGGTCCAGCATACGGCTGAACAGGTCGTTGCCAAGATCGTAGTGTTCTTTGCCAACGATCCACGCGCGCTTTTTACTTTGCAGATTGAACAGTCGGGCAGAGGCGACGCGCAGGGTGTCTTTCAGATTGCGAGGGAGTTGATTTTCAAGACCGGCACGCAGCACGCTGGCGAAAAAGGTATCCAGACGCTCGCACTCCCACCAGCCGTCCATATAGCTTTCACCCAGGCCTAACGACCCTTCCCGCAACACGCGTTTAAAAAAGTCGGGATGTTTAACCTGAGGATCGGATGGCGATGATCCATTGATAGTGATGCCTGCTCGACCTAACAGTTCACTGACGATCCGGGACCAGTTGTCATCCGGAACGCTGACTTCTTCTATACACGATGAACTCATAGCTTCTCCATCACCCTACTGTGATCAGAACCTTAAAACAGCGTAGACGCTTTTTTTGGTTTGTGAGAAATCTCACGGTAAATACCGCGAGGCTAGTATCCGACGTAGAACAGAGGAAGGGAGATAACCCTTGCCGAAATGCCTTCCATGGTAAAACGGGAGCACTCCGGCTCCCGTTAAAGCTTAATATTTATCGTATTTAATCGAACCAAATTTAGTATAGGCCTCAAAATTTGGTGATTCAATAGAAAATTCTTAGCAACCTAATCACTGAAAATTAACATGATTTCTGACGCAATCAGGCATGTGACGTTTCAACCTGAGCACTCTTTTCCTGCTCACGCTGCGCGGAAGCCTGCATGCGATAGCCCAATACCGCCAGCGCTACGGTGAACAGCATCACGCTGGTGGTGGTCAGGAGCGGCGTGGCAATCAGCGCCGAGACCACCAGGCTTGCCAGGAAGCACAGCCCCAGCTGCAGGGTGTTCTGCAGCGCGGCGGCGCGGCCAGTTGCCTGCGGGAAAGGACGCAGCGCCTGCGCCACAACGATCGGATAAATCGCCCCGTTCGCAATGGCCATCACGCAGAATGGGATCAAAATTTCTGCCAGACCGGCACCCGGAATAAAGCCAACGGCCCAGGTCCCGATAACGCTCAGCGCATACAGCACCAGCAGCCACGGCAGCATCTGCTGACCTTCCCACTTTTGCAGCGCCGCGCGACAGCCGTACCCGCCCACCAGGAATGCGATAGTCTGCGGAACATAGCTCAGGCCGATGGCTGCCGGGCTGTAGCCCATATCGTGCAGAATGAACGGCGAGCCGGTGAGCCACGCGAAGAAGCTTGCCGAGCAGGCGGCATAGATCAGGACATTCCCGCGATACGCTTTGGTGCTGAGCAGAGACGTGAAGGTAATCGGCTTCGCGTCTGCATGCGCCTCTTTTTTATGCGCGGGCTTGAGGGCGAACGCCGGCAGCATCAGGACCAGGGTAATGGCAAACAGCGTGGCGAAAATGGCCTGCCAGTCGAAATGCGCGAGGATCCAGCTGCCCAGCAGAGGGGCGAGGGCAGGTGAGAGACCCACCAGCGGCATAATGGTGGCGAAAATACGGTTTGTGCGGTTAGCCGGATAGTAGTCGGTGACCAGTGCCTGCCAGGTCACGGCCGCGGCACAGACGCCCACGGCCTGAACAAACCGCAGCACCAGCAGCCAGGCGGCATCGCGTACCCATAGCATCCCCAGGCAGCCCACGGCAAAAATGGCCAGGCCCAGCAACAGTACCGGTTTACGACCAAAGCGATCCGAGAGCGGTCCCCAGAGCAGCTGCGCGAAGGCAAAACCGGCGAGGAACAAACTCAGGCTGGCGCTGATGGCGGCAGCCGGGGTTTGCAAATCTTCCTGCATGGCGGCAAACGCCGGCAGGTACATATCGGTGGCTAAAAAGCCCAGCACGCTTAAGCCGCCGAGCCAGACTAAAAAACCGTTCCTGGGTTGCATTATTTTATTCTCCTGAGGAGGCAGGTATACATTGGCGCTGAGTGTAGGGAGTGCAAAGCCGCTTGTGAAACGCTAATATTTGGCGGGTGCATTCAAAAATTTTGCAGGCAGAAAATGTGGTCAGATTATTCTCTTGAAGTGGTCGATGCTGTGGCGCGTAACGGCAGCTTTAGCGGCGCGGCGCAGGAGCTGCACCGCGTCCCTTCGGCAATCAGCTACACGGTGCGTCAGCTGGAGGAGTGGCTGGCGGTTCCGCTGTTTGAACGGCGGCATCGTGATGTGGAATTAACGCCCGCAGGCGCGTGGTTTTTGAAGGAAGGGCGTTCTGTTATCAAAAAAATGCAGATCACCCGCGAACAGTGTCAGCAGATCGCTAACGGCTGGCGGGGACATCTTTCCATCGCGGTGGATAACATCGTTAAGCCGGAGCGCACCCGGCAGATGATCGTCGATTTCTATCGTCATTTTTCTGACGTCGAGCTGCGGGTCTCGCAGGAGGTGTTTAACGGCGTCTGGGATGCGCTGGCGGACGGCAGGGCAGAGATGGCGATTGGGGCCACGCAGGCGATCCCGGTCGGGGGACGTTACGCCTTTCGCGATATGGGGATGCTGAGCTGGAAATGCGTGGTGGCAAGCGATCATCCGCTGGCGGCGATGGACGGGCCGCTGAGCGATGACACGCTGCGCAACTGGCCGTCGCTGGTGCTGGAGGATACGTCCCGTTCATTGCCCAAGCGTATCACCTGGCTTCTGGACAACCAGCGGCGGGTGGTGGCTCCGGACTGGGAATCATCGGCGACGTGCCTCAGCGCCGGGCTGTGCGTCGCGATGGTGCCCGTTCATTTTGCGCGTCCGCGCATCGATACCGGAGAGTGGGTTGAGCTGACGCTGGAGAATCCGTTCCCGGATGCGGCCTGCTGCCTCACCTGGCAGCAAAATGATGTCTCGCCCGCTATGGCGTGGCTGCTGGACTATCTGGGAGACAGCGAAACGCTAAACCGGGAATGGTTACGGGAGCCAGCATAGCTGGCCCCGTAAAGCGATTAACGACGGTAGTCGCGGAACGGACCGTCCGCAACGGAACGACGTTCGATAAGACGCGGGTGAACTTCAATGGACTGCGACTCTTCACGCTTGTTGACGATCCTGTCCATCAGCATGTTGAAAGCCGTTTCGCCCAGCGAGTCTTTTGGCTGGTGAATGGTGGTCAGCGCCGGGGTGAAGAAGCGCGCGTTACGCACGTTGTCATAGCCGATCACGGAAATATCCTGCGGTACGCGCAGGCCCAGCTCGTCGGCAGCGCAGAGCGCGCCCATGGCCATGATGTCGCCCCCGCAGAACACGGCGGTCGGACGGTGCGGCTGGGAGACGATCTGCTGCATCGCACGGTAGCCCGATTCCGGCTCAAAGTCGCCCTGCACGATCCAGTTTTCCGGCACGTTGATCAGCGCTTCTTCCATCGCTTTCATAAAACCGGCCAGACGGCCCGCGCCGGTGTTGCGTTCCAGCGGACCGGGGATCACGCCAATCTCGCGGTGACCGCGTTCGATCAGGTAACGACCGGCCATATAGCCGCCTTCAAAGGCGTTATCGATAACGGAATCGGTGAAGTCTGCGCGCGCTTCGCCCCAGTCCATCACCACCATCGGAATATGGCGATACTCTTCCAGCATCGACAGCACGGATTCCGGATACTCGGAACACATCACCAGCAGGCCATCAACGCGCTTTTGCGCCATCATCGACAGGTAGGCACGCTGTTTTTCAATGCTGTTCCACGCGTTGCCCAGAATCAGGGTATAGCCTTTCTGGAAGCAGTTCTTTTCGACCGCTTCAATGATCTCGGCAAAATAGGCCGCTTCACTGCTGGTCGCCAGCAATCCAATGGACTTGGTGTGATTAACCTTGAGGCTACGCGCAACCGCACTTGGCGAATAGTGCAGCTCTTTGATCGCTGCCCAGACGGCGTTGCGCGTCTCTTCCGCCACAAAGCGGGTTTTGTTAATTACATGTGATACGGTTGTAGTGGAAACGTTTGCGCGTTTTGCTACGTCTTTAATTGTTGCCATTAAATGTCACTCCAGACCATATCCTAAGCTCCTGAAAAACTTGAAGGTAAACGTTTGCCTTCTCTCACCCTTATCACGCAATCTTGAATTGCGGCACGCCGGGAAAACGACACGGGACGTCAGGAGGGGGTCAATGGCCGGTACGCTAATAAATTTAGCGTGGAATTTTGTCCTATCTTGATGAAAAGGGGAAGAGGTAAAGTGGTTATCAGTATAAATCCAGGAAGATTTTTGACGTAATCTGTGCAAAAATGAGCAAGCTCACTTTTCGTGTGGGGATTAAAAGGAGAAAAATTGATGAGTTCCGATCTTAAGTTTTCGCTGTTCACCACCGTTGTTGTGCTGGCTCTGATTGTTGCGGCCGGTCTGACGGCTGCGCTGCACTGATTTACGCGGAGGGAGAGCCTTCTCCCTCCCGACACCCCGGATTGTTACTTCTCTGGCAAAAATCTTTTGCCATTTTGTTAACTTCTCATTTTTTGTGATTGATGTCATGCTTTCCGCTTCTTTGTTCTGTGTCACCACATGACACGGCATCCGGAGTTGACGCATGAAAATCAATTTTCCCCTGCTGGCCCTGGCGATTGGCGCTTTTGGGATTGGCACCACAGAATTCTCCCCGATGGGGTTACTGCCTGTTATTGCCCGGGGCGTAGATGTCTCGATCCCTGCGGCAGGGATGTTAATTAGCGCCTACGCTATCGGCGTGATGGTCGGGGCGCCGCTGATGACGCTTCTTCTTTCGCACCGCGCGCGCCGCAATGCGCTGATTTTCCTGATGGCGATTTTCACCCTCGGCAACGTGCTTTCGGCCATTTCGCCGGACTACACCACATTGATGCTGTCGCGTATTCTGACCAGCCTTAACCACGGCGCGTTCTTTGGGCTGGGGTCGGTCGTGGCTGCCAGCGTGGTGCCTAAACACAAGCAGGCGAGCGCCGTGGCAACCATGTTTATGGGGCTGACGATTGCCAACATCGGCGGGGTGCCTGCGGCAACCTGGATGGGAGAAGCGATCGGCTGGCGTATGTCCTTCCTGGCGACGGCCGGGCTGGGCGTGGTCGCGATGGTGGCATTGTTCTTCTCCCTGCCGAAAGGCAGCGCCGGTGAACGTCCGGAAGTGCGTAAAGAGCTGTCGGTGCTGATGCGTCCGCAGGTGCTCTCCGCGCTGCTCACCACCGTGCTGGGGGCAGGGGCGATGTTTACCCTCTACACCTATATTTCACCGGTGCTGCACGATATCACCCACGCAACGCCTCTCTTTGTGACCGCGATGCTGGTGCTGATTGGCGTGGGCTTCTCGATCGGCAACTATCTCGGCGGGAAATTTGCCGACCGTTCCGTGAGCGGGACGCTTAAGGGCTTCTTAACCCTGCTGATTGTCATCATGGTTGCCATTCCGTGGCTGGCGCGTAATGAGTTCGGGGCCGCGATCGCGATGGTCGTCTGGGGAGCCGCCACTTTCGCCGTGGTGCCGCCGCTGCAGATGCGCGTGATGCGTGTCGCGCACGAGGCGCCGGGACTTTCATCATCCGTGAATATCGGTGCGTTTAACCTGGGTAATGCCCTGGGCGCCGCGGCCGGTGGGGCCGTGATTTCAGGTGGTCTGGGATACAGCTTTGTGCCGGTGATGGGGGCGATTATTGCCGCGCTCGGCCTGCTGCTGGTGATGATGTCGGGACGTAAACAGCCTGAAGCAGCCTGCGCTGCGGAATAAACCAAAAACGCAGAAGGGCGAACCCTTCTGCGTGTCTCTTACGCGGCGAAGTTCTTCGCGACAAAGTCCCAGTTAACCAGTGCCCAGAAGTGCTCCAGGTAGTTCGGACGCGCGTTGCGGTAATCAATGTAGTAAGCGTGTTCCCACACGTCCACGGTCATCAGCGGCTTCGCGCTGGTGGTCAGCGGGGTACCCGCGTTAGAGGTGGACACGATAGCCAGTTTGCCATCCGCCTCTTTAACCAGCCACGTCCAGCCAGAACCGAAGTTCTTGATGGCTGCATCGGTAAACTTCGCTTTGAAATCCGCGAAGCTGCCAAATGCGGCGTTGATAGCGGTAGCCAGTTCACCGACAGGTTCACCGCCGGCATTCGGCGCCAGGCAGTGCCAGTAGAAGGTATGGTTCCACACCTGAGCGGCGTTGTTAAATACGCCACCCTCTGAGCTGCGGACGATCTCTTCCAGCGTTTTGCCTTCAAAATCGGTGCCCTTGATCAGATTGTTCAGGTTGGTGACGTACGTCTGGTGATGCTTGCCGTAATGATATTCCAGGGTTTCCGCAGAAATGTGCGGTGCCAGGGCGTCTTTTGCATACGGTAGTGCAGGTAATTCGAACGACATTGCTTCTCTCCTTATTGTATTTTGCGTTGCCAATAACCACACAGACAACAGGGACAGGATAGCAAATTGAAAGGGTATGCAAAAGAGGAACTTACCCTGCCACGGATGCGGCAGGGCAGGGGTTAGCGGATGGTTTTCGGCGTCATCACGCGACGCGCGCCGACGTAGTGGCGTACCCAGTAGTCTTCACTGAGAGAGGTAATCTGAATATCCTGGCCGCTACGTGGAGACTGGATGAATTTCCCGTTGCCGACATACACGCCGACGTGGTCAGCCGTGCCGCGACCCTGAGTGCGGAAGAACACCAGATCGCCGTTTTCCAGCTCACCGCGGTCAACCGGTGAGGCATCGCGCAGGTGGTACATCTCATTGGCGGTGCGAGGAATGCGGAATTTGACCAGATCTTTATAGGCGTAATAGACGAGGCCGCTGCAGTCAAACCCGGTACGCGGCGAACTGCCACCCCAGTGATAAGGTTTGCCAATCTGCCCCATCAGTTTGTTCATCGCGGTCTTTTGCGCTTTCTGTACACGCACTTTATGCACTTCCGCTATTTTCGTGACCTTCGTGCATTTCGCCTTGTGGCCTTTACGCGTGATGCATTTTTCAGTAACGAGGTTAGCGGCGGTTTGCGAAGCTTTACTTTTAGCGGAGTGGGCAGTGCGGGAAGGTTTTGTTTTCGTTTTGCTGGAAGCGGTCTGTTTCGTCTGAGCCGGTGTTTTTTTCTTGTCGTTCTTAGCGGTGGTTTTTTTCTTACGGTCTGTGGCTTTCACCAGATGGTTTTTTTGTACAGCAGAATGCCGCGCCTGCTGAGAGGCGTTTGCCACTGGCGTGAAAGTGAGTGAAGTAAACAGTAAAGCACAGAGCGTGATCGAGATTTTATTTATCCGCGCCACTGGGCAGTCCCCTGATAAATGCAGGTCATCAATAATACCCGCGTGTGATTTACAAAGCCCGTCGATTCTAATCTATAAAAACCCAGAAAGTTAATAGCATTTTTCAATCTACGATCCTGTTTCGTTAGCAAGTGCAAAAAAATTCATCGTTCTGTCGCACATTTGCCCACTCCCTAAGCAAAACCCTGACTGCCGCAGGGGTAAACACCATTTGCAATGCAACTTTTCGTGACTCGGGGTAGAATGTATAAACGTGACAAAAATGTTATTTTCCGATGCCAGTCTGAACCGCTACAATGTCAGACGAATGCCGTAACAGAAGTTAAAGGAAGCAAGACATGAGCACCACTATTGAAAAAATCCAGCGCCAGATCGCTGAAAACCCGATTCTGCTGTATATGAAAGGTTCTCCGAAGCTGCCAAGCTGCGGCTTCTCCGCGCAAGCGGTTCAGGCGCTGTCAGCCTGTGGTGAGCGTTTTGCTTACGTCGATATCCTGCAGAACCCGGACATCCGCGCTGAGCTGCCAAAGTATGCTAACTGGCCGACTTTCCCACAGCTGTGGGTTGACGGTGAGCTGGTTGGCGGCTGCGATATTCTGATTGAAATGTATCAGCGCGGTGAACTGCAGCAGCTGATCAAAGAGACGGCGGCGAAGTACAAAACCGAAGAGCCGGACGCAGAGTAATTTTCTGCGCAAATAAAAAAGCGACCTGATAAGGTCGCTTTTTTTATTCTTCGCTGTCGCCCATCGGCAGCGGCCAGCCGCCCAGACGCTTCCAGCGGTTGACGATCTCACAGAACAGCTCTGCAGTGCGCTCCGTGTCATACAGCGCAGAGTGCGCCTGCGTTCCGTCAAAAGGTATACCCGCCGTGATGCAGGCTTTTGATAACACCGTTTGTCCCAGCGCCAGGCCGCTCAGCGCGGCGGTGTCGAAGGTCACAAAAGGATGGAAGGGGTTGCGTTTGAGCGCGGCGCGCTCGGCTGCGGCCATGGTAAAGCTGTGATCGAAGGTGGCGTTATGGGCCACCATGATGGCGCGGCTGCAGTTGCTCTCTTTCATGCCTTTACGCACCATTTTAAAAATGGCGTGCAGCGCATCGTATTCACTGACTGCGCCACGCAGCGGGTTGTGCGGGTCGATACCGTTAAACGCCAGTGCTTCCGGCTGTAAGTTTGCCCCTTCGAAAGGTTCAACGTGGAAATGCAGCGTGGTGTCCGGTGTAAGCCAGCCCTGTTCATCCATCTTCAGCGTGATGGCGGCAATTTCGAGCAGCGCATCGGTTTTAGCGTTAAATCCGGCTGTTTCTACATCAATGACAACGGGATAAAAACCACGAAAACGGTCGCACAGACCGCTAAATTGAGCGTTATCGGACATCAGGGTCTCTTACAAGGGGAAAAAGCAGAGCGCATTATGGCAAATTTTGCGGGGTGATGCAGTAAAACAACGGGCGCATGTTGCGCCCTGAGGGATCAGTTGCCCAGACCGCGACCCGCGTCTTTGGCTTCAATCAGCTCGATTTTGTAACCGTCCGGATCTTCCACGAACGCAATCACGGTGGTGCCGCCTTTTACAGGGCCCGCTTCGCGCGTAACGTTACCGCCGTTGCTGCGAATGCGCTCACACGCTTCGGCCGCGTTGTCCACTTCCAGCGCGATATGGCCGTAGGCGGTGCCCAGTTCATAGCTGTCTACGCCCCAGTTGTAGGTCAGCTCGATCACCGCTTCATCCGTTTCCGGGCCGTAACCCACGAAAGCCAGCGAGTATTTGTATTCCGGGTTTTCGCTGGTGCGCAGCAGCTTCATGCCCAGGACGTTAGTGTAGAAATCAATGGAACGTTGCAGGTCGCCAACGCGCAGCATGGTGTGAAGTAGGCGCATAATTTCCTCATTAACCAATGGAATAGACTGTCTTTTTGAACAGAAACGATGTTTTAGTATAGCGGCGAAGTATCGCCGCTATCAATGAACAACGGCGAGATTACAGAGAAGGGTAGTCGGTGTAGCCTTCCGCGCCGCCGCCGTAGAAGCTTTCCGGGCGCTGCGGATTCAGGGCCGCTTTTTTCTGCAGACGGGCAACCAGATCCGGGTTGGCGATGTAGTCGCGGCCAAACGCGACGGCATCGATCAGCCCTTTGCCGATCAGATCTTCGGCTTTCTCCGGGGTATAAGCCCCCGCACCGATGATCACCCCGTGGAAACGCTCGCGCACTTTCTGACGGAAAGCGTCCGTGTATGGTTTACCGCCAGCCCAGTCCGGCTCGGACATGTGCAGATAGGCGATGCCGCGCTTAGCCAGTTCTTCGATCAGGTACAGGGCATCGGCTTCTTCGTTCGGACCGTTGTCGACGTTCTGGAAAGAACCGATTGGGGAGACGCGGATCCCGATACGATCCGGGCTCCACTCCTGGCATACGGCGTCAACCACTTCCAGCACCAGGCGAGCGCGGTTTTCGACGTTGCCGCCGTACTGGTCAGTGCGATGGTTGGACGACGGTGACAGGAACTGGTGCAACAGGTAACCATGCGCAGAGTGCAGCTCAATCAGGTCAAAACCGGCTTCGCGGGCGTTGGCTACGGCCTGGCGGAAATCGTTCACGATACCCGGAATTTCATCCAGCTCAAGCGCGCGCGGCATAGAGGTATCCACGCGGATCGCATTGCCGTTTTCATCACGCAGGGACGTACGGGTATTTGCGCTCAGGGCCGACGCGGAGACCGGTGCCTGGCCGCCAGGCTGAATGCTGCTGTGAGAGATACGACCGGTGTGCCACAGCTGGACCGCAATGCGACCCTCTTCAGCGTGAACGCCCGCGGTGATTTTCTGCCATGCGGCGATCTGTTCCGGGCTGTGAAGGCCCGGTGCACCGGCATAACCTTTAGCCTGAGCTGAAATCTGCGTGGCTTCCGTGATGATCAGGCCAGAGCTTGCGCGCTGACGATAGTATTCACCCATCAGTGGGGTTGGGATGTCGCCCGGCTCAATGCTGCGCAGACGGGTAAGCGGAGCCATAAACACGCGGTTTGGCGCCGTGACGGCACCCACTTTCAATGGGGTAAACAGTTTTTCAGCTGACATAAAGACTCCTGAGTAGACCAGTCGACTAGTAATAGGGTAAATAAAAAAGCGCCCGTTATACGCCTGGCGCAGTAATACTGTTTTTCACATGTGCCAGCGCGCTTTCCAGCGGCAGGGCACTGCGCGAAATTTTTGCCTGCAGGTTGGCTCCTAACCAGAGGGAGTAGAGCACCTGAGACTGCATTAAGGGGTCGCCAGAAAAGGCCAGCGTTTTTTCTTCGCGGCCTTTTTCCAGCGCCTGTGCCAGCAGGGCGATTACGCCGCGGGCACCCTTATCCATCGCCGAGCGCATGTCTTCGGAAAGATCGCACACTTCGGCAGACAGTTTGACCGTCAGGCATCCGCTGATAATGCCCTGCTGACAGAACTGGTTCAGCGTTTCCTGATAGTAGTTCAGAACACGATCCCGGTAGTTACCTTCACCCGAAGCAAAGTGGGTCGCCAGACGCTGGTGGTAGCCAGCATAATGACGCTCCAGCATCGCTACGCCAAAAGCCTCTTTGGACCGGAAGTAGTGATAAAACGACCCCTTCGGTACCTCAGCGGTTTTTAAAAGCTCGCTCAACCCCATACCGGTAAACCCGCGATGCATGCAAAGTCGCTCGCCGGTTGCCAGTAAATGTTCGCGGGTATCGTGTTCAGTATTTCTGCTCATGGCCGCACTCTAATAGACCGTTCGGTCTAATGCAAGCGAGTTTACTGACGACATGCGCTCAGTATATCCAGCTGCGGTTGATAAACCGTTGATTTCACGTCCATCATACCCAATACGGTTGAGAATAAATTGTCCTGGGAAACCGCATTTTTTGCTGCATGGTCACGCAAACACCGTTCGTTGATGCCAAAGTTTTTCGCGTAATCCGGTGACAGCCAGAACATAAACGGAATATGCGTTTGCTGCTCCGGCGCCAGCATGTACGGCGTACCGTGCAGATAAATACCGCTTTCACCTAAGGATTCACCGTGATCTGAGAGATAGATCAGCGCGGTGTTCATGCTCGACTGGCGCGCTTTCAGCGCATCAATGGTTTTGCTGACCATGCTGTCGGTATAGAGGACAGTGTTGTCATAGGTATTGATCAGCGCCTGATGGTCGCAATCCTGAATTTCATTGGTGTCGCAGGTGGGGGTGAATTTACGGAAATTGTCCGGGTAACGATGATAGTACGCTGGTCCATGACTCCCCATCAGGTGGATAACCAGCACCGTGTCCTGCTTCACGCCGTCCAGAACGTTGTCCAGGCGGTAGAAGTTCACATCATCAATACAGGATTTGTCTTTGCAGAACTGATCCAGATTCCACTGCGTCATGTCGGTATGGGGCACGCGATCGCAGGCGCCTTTACAGCCACCGTCGTTGTCGCGCCACAGCAGGTTGATACCCGCATGCTTCAGCACATCGAGCAGTCCCTCGCGATGGTGAGCCAGGTCGGCATCGTATTTGCTGCGCGTCATGCCGGAGAACATGCACGGAACGGAAGCGGCGGTTTCGGTGCCACACGAGGAGGCCTGCGGGAAGTTAATCACGTCCTGCTTTTTCAGCTCCGGGTTGGTTTCGCGTTCGTAACCGTTCAGGGAGTAGTTTGCCGCGCGAGAGGCTTCGCCAACGACAAGCACCAGAACGGTTTTCTTTTGTTGACCGGTAATCAGTGACCCTTTATGGGCATCTTCACCAATGCGCACCAGCGTTTGATCGCCGGCAAACCAGCGCATTTTACTGTACTTCACCACGGCGCTGACATAGTTCGCCGGGGTGACCATTTTGACGATGCTTTTGTTATTGCGGAACAGCGACGCGTAATCTTTATAAAACAGCGCGGCAATCAGGATAATCACCAGCAGGGCGCCGAGCATCGCGGCAACGCGCGTCAGCAGCGCGTACCACCATTTTCCGGTACGAATGCGGGTCAACGCCAGCACCACGGAGGGAACGAGGCCGGCTATGACAATCCACAGGATCATCTGCGGGGTCACCAGGGCGGTCGCTTCCTGAGAGTTGGTTTCGAACACGTTCACAATCATGTTCTGATCGATCACCGCGCCATAGGTATACATGAAATAGGTCGCCGCGGCGCATCCGATCGTCAATACAATCAGCAGCGGCTTGCGGAGATACGGGATGTTAAGCAGGCTAAAAACAATCACCCAGCCGCAAAACAGCACCAGCGGGACGGAGGCAGCAAAGAGGAAGTCGTGCAGATGGACTGGGCCGATAATGGCCCAGCTGCGCTGGATAAACAGCCCGTTCAGCAGAGTAAAAAAGAGTGCACAGCCCAGAGTAAATTTAATGTCGTTACATTGTAACTTTCTGATTAACCACATCGATCGGTAAACCCGTTATTGTCATGATGGGCCGAGTATAGAGAGGGAAGATTAGTGAAACCTTAATGCCACAAATCTGTGATACAGGCCTTGCACGCGGCGCGATTAACGTCTTCACTGTAGGTGAGAAGAGCTATCGGGAGGTGAGTGTGGCAGAGCAGCTGGAGTTTTTCCCCATCCAGAGCCCGTGCCGGGGTATTTGTCAGGTCGATGAACGCGGATATTGCCGCGGGTGTATGCGTACCCGCGATGAACGTTTCAACTGGCAAAACTTTAGCGACACGCAAAAGCAGGACGTGTTACGCCTCTGCCGACAGCGTCTTCTGCGCAAAATACGCGCGAATAAAGCCGGTGAGACCGAAGAACCCCAGCAACCCTCACTTTTTTAACACGGTAATTGCGTATACTCATGACATTACGTCCTTGAGGAAAATGTTATGGTTCAGCGAATTACCCTTGCCCCCCAGGGGCCAGAATTCTCCCGTTTTGTCATGGGCTACTGGCGCCTGATGGACTGGAATATGTCCCCCCTCCAGCTGGCGAGCTTTATTGAAGAGCACCTCGATTTAGGCATCACCACGGTCGATCATGCGGATATTTACGGTGGCTACCAGTGCGAGGCCGCGTTCGGCGAGGCGCTCAAGCTGGTTCCGGCACTCCGCGATCGCATGGAGATCGTCACGAAGTGCGGGATTGCCACCACGGCAAAACCTGAACATGCCCTAGGTCATTACATCACCGACAGCGTGCATATCATCAAGAGCGCCGAGCAGTCGCTGGTCAATCTGGCGACCGATCGTATCGACCTGCTGTTAATCCACCGCCCAGACCCGCTGATGGATGCCGATGAGGTGGCGGAAGCCTTCCTGAACCTGCACCAGAGTGGGAAAGTGCGTCACTTCGGCGTGTCAAACTTTACCCCGGCACAGTTTGCGCTGCTTCAGTCTCGTCTGCCGTTTACCCTGGCCACCAACCAGGTTGAGATTTCCCCGGTACACCAGCCGCTGCTGCTGGATGGTACGCTCGATCAGCTGCAGCAGCTGCGCATTCGCCCGATGGCGTGGTCATGCCTGGGGGGCGGACGCCTGTTTAATGATGAGGAATTCCAGCCGCTGCGCAATGAGCTTGAAACCATCGCCCGTGAACTGAACGCGGAAAGCATCGAACAGGTGGTTTACGCGTGGATCCTGCGCCTGCCGTCAAAACCGCTGCCCATTATCGGTTCCGGTAAAATTGAACGCGTGCGTTCCGCGTTGGCCGCTGAGGAGCTGCAGATGACCCGTCAGCAGTGGTTCCGCATCCGTAAGGCCGCGCTGGGTTACGACGTACCATAAACCGCCTGAAGGTGACTTTCCGGTGAAATCTTTGCCCCTGGTATACACTTAAGGGGCAAAAAATAACCCGCGGAGGTCATATGAAGCGTTTTGCTCTGGCACTGGTCACGCTGGTTGTTTGCGCAGGGGCGCAGGCAGCCAGCGACGAAGTGGAAATGAATCTCGTCACCCCACAGGGTGTGGGTCAGTCCATCGGAACGGTGAAAATCACTGAAACCGATAAAGGGCTGGAGTTTGCCCCCAACCTCAAAGCCCTCCCTCCCGGTGAACATGGTTTCCATGTTCATGCCAAAGGCAGCTGTCAGCCCGCTTTAAAAGAAGGTAAACCGTCGGCGGCGGAAGCGGCAGGAGGGCACCTCGATCCGCAGCATTCCGGCAAGCATGAAGGCCCGGAGGGAATGGGGCATTTAGGCGATCTGCCCGTGCTGGTGGTCAATAACGACGGTAAAGCCACCGAGCCCGTTGTCGCGCCGCGACTGAAAAAGCTGGATGAGGTGAAAGGCAAGGCGCTGATGATCCATGTCGGCGGCGACAATATGTCCGATCGGCCTAAACCGCTCGGCGGCGGCGGGGCACGCTATGCGTGCGGCGTGATCTGATCCCCAATCGTTCCCGGCGGCGGTGCCTGTTCCAGCTGCGAGAGCGAGCAGTGCAGGCGCCAGATTATCGAGGCCAAATCTCGGGCTGCGGGCAGATGATGCTGTGCAAGCGTATCGCAGATCCGCTGCAGTTCATTCAGCGTGGCTTCCAGCGGCCGCTGCTGGACACCTCGCTCGCTCATTACGTCGCGCAGCAGGGAGATGCAAACATCACGAACCTGCGACAGCGGATCGGAACGCGTTTCCCACGCGCGAAGCTGCCAGACCACGTGCGAGCAGTTCAACAGCACCACGCCCCAGCGCAGCAGCCAGCGCCGGGACAGCGCGTCCTGACTGTTATTCAGCTGGCTGACGTGATGATAAACCAGCGATTCATACTCGTTTTCACTCAGATGCGGTTTACGGCTGAGCTGATCGACAAACCCTCTGCGTAACTCCCGAATATGCCTGCGGCTCTTGCGTGCATCGGATCCGGGACGCAACACCGCAAAAGCCAGCCACGCCAGCCCCACGCCAAGGATCTTCGCAAGGTTATCATTGAGAAAATCGGCGTAATCATAAACCGGTGGATTCGTCACGGAGATAAACGAGCCCATAAAGACAATCAGCTGTCCCCAGAGGCCCGCCAGCTTAGGCATTTGCAGCTTCAGAAGCTGCATGGTGGTCAACAGGGGAAACAGGAACAGCAGGAACTGCCACAGATCGCTTATCTGCACCATCAGGCCAAACTTCACCACGAAGCTGAACAGCGACAGCAGCACCAGCGTGCGCAGCAGCAGCGTAAGCGAGTTAAACGGCGAGGCCGAGACGGAGTAAAGCACGCAGCTGATGGCGGCAAGCGTCAGGGCCGCCGTACCGGACTCCCACTGGGTGGTAATGCTCCACGCCCCCACCAGCATCAGCGCACAGAAGGTGCGAAAACCGCTCCACAGCGCTTCCAGATAGTCGGTATGGCGCGCAAGAGCCGGGCTGCCGGGGACGTTGAACTCCGTTAATGGGGTCGCGTTTTCGACGGCCCTAATCCAGCGGCTGCTGCGCAGGTACAGGCGGCAAAAGTAGTTCAGACGCTGCCAGAAGGCGCGATGGCGGTAGTCGTACTCGTCAGCCGGCGCGAGCGGAGCGATAATCCGCGCCACGGTATAGATGTCCGCATCCGGGCGCGCAAGGGCCGCGAGCAGCGTTTCAATCACGGCTCGGGTATTTTCAGGCGGCGTCGGCCAGTTGAGCAGCATCCGGCGCAGGCTGGAGATGGCGCTGGTCATGCGCAGCTGCTGATGCAGCAGATAGTTAAGCAGGGTGTTCTGGCGGCGAAAGCGGTAGTGGCTCCAGAACGCCTGAATGCGCAACAGATTCATGGTCAGGATCTGCCCGATAACCTTTTCATGCGCGAGGCGGATATCGTCGCTGGTATCCGGTTGCCACAGCAGGCTCGCGTGCTCCAGTAACCGGGTATGCATGGTTTTTAGCGCGGTGATGAGCGCGGTGCCGTCGGATGTGCTGGGGAGGATCATCATCATGAAGCCGCCGCTGAGGATCCCGACAATCACTTCACAGACGCGCGCCTGTGCAATATCCCACAGCTCGGTGGTGTCGAGCACGTTAACCACCGGAAAGGCGATAATGGCGGCGGTATAGCCCGCCAGCTGGAAAGCGTAGGCGACGTTATTGGTAAAATGGGCGCAGGCCCAGGTACAGCACCCCAGCCATGCGGCCATGCTCAGCAGGAACAGCCACGGATCGTTCAGCGTATGGCCGGCGATAATTAACGCCGCGGTGGCGCCCAGCAGGCTGCCTGCGATACGGCCAAGGCTTTTACTGATCACCCCGCCGACCGTTGGAAAACTGACCACCGCCGCAGACGTCATCGCCCAGTAGGGTTCATCCAGGTTCAGGTAATAAGCCACAGTCAGCGCAAGACACATGGCAATGCCGTTACGTAGCGCGTACCGCCACTGGGGACGCGTCGCTTTCATCCACGGCGTGTTTTGCCAGGAGAGACCCTGCAGCTTCATCACTGGTTTCCGATGGAGACAGTGCAGGTAGTGCCGGACACCAGGGTAATGTCCTGCGGTAAACGGTCAAACTCCACGCGAACCGGAACGCGCTGGGCCAGACGCACCCAGGGAACGTTCGGCTTTATGTCCGGCACCAGTCCTGAATCCGTTTCGACGCTTTGATCGTAAATGGCGCGGCCAATGCTGGATACGTGACCCTGTAACTTCTGAGAGCCGCTGTAAAGCGTAATAACTGCAGGCGATCCCTCGCGAATATGGCGAAGTTTGGTCTCTTCAAAATAGCCCACCACGAAGAAGGAGTGGCTGTCGACGAGGGCAAAAACGGGTTGTCCCGTGGTTGCATAATTCCCAACGCGAGCGGAAAGGTTGGTTACCCACCCGTCAACCGGCGCGGTAATCACCGTTTGGGTCAACTCCCACTGGGCCTGCTTCAGCGTGGCTTCGGCCACGTTGACGCTCGCCTGCATGGCCTTCACGTTGATGTTGGCGGTGTCTAAATCTTCCGCTGAGATGTAGTTTTGCGACAGGTGGCGGCGGCGGTTGGCCTCGTTGTTAGCCTTTGCCAGATCCGACTGGGCTTTCGCCAACTGCGCCTGGGCGTTCAGGATCGCAATGTGGTACGGAGTGTCGTCGATGCGGAATAAAATGTCTCCCTTTTTGACGAACTGGTTATCCTTAACCAACAGCGTCGTAATACTTCCTGATACCTGAGGGGTAATGCTGACCTGCTCGGCGCGCACTTTGCCGTCACGCGTCCAGGGCGACTGCATATAAAAATTCCACATCCACCATCCCGCAACCAGCGCGAGGGCAAGGACAAACAGGGTGGAAAAGTACTTTAGCGTTTTCAGGGACATATTCACCACGCAGTCAAAACGGCAAGGCCCAGGCATACGGAAAGGGCAAACAGGGAAAGATCCATCAGCATGGGATGCCAGATTTCGCCGGAGTACATCCAGTCGCGAAGCAGACGATGCGCGATGAGCCAGAGGATAAAGCCCACCAGAACGGCCTTAAACAGGGGAGGAAAGTAGACTGACGCACCGAAGATCAGGTCCTGAAGGGGTAAACCCTCCGAGCGATGAAAAAACGTCACGGGCAGAAATCCTTTGCAGTGAACAGAATGCCGCGTTGGCTTGTCTTAGTATGATGAAGCATCACAATTCAGTGTAAGTCATACTTTTAAGTTCGATGAATGCAGTATTGCATTTGTTTTGGCAATACAAATGCTGCACACTATTCTAAAATCAGTATAATAACTTAGCAAGCTAATTATAAGGAGATGAAATTGGAATCGCCATTAGGTTCTGATCTGGCAAGGTTGGTACGCGTCTGGCGTGCTCTGATTGACCATCGCCTGAAACCTCTGGAACTCACACAGACGCATTGGGTCACGCTGCACAACATTCATCAGCTGCCGCCCGATCAGTCGCAAATTCAACTGGCAAAAGCGATAGGGATTGAGCAACCGTCGCTGGTGCGCACGCTTGACCAGCTGGAAGAGAAGGGGTTGATCTCGCGGCAAACCTGCGCCAGCGATCGTCGCGCCAAGCGGATTAAACTCACCGAGAAAGCGGCGCCTATCATCACGGAAATGGAAGCCGTGATTACGAAGACGCGCGGTGAAATCCTCTCAGGCGTTTCACCGGCGGAGCTGGAAATGCTCATCAGCCTCATTGGGCGCCTTGAGCAAAACATCCATGAGCTACAGTCGCGCGACTGACAAACAACAAGGCCTTGCAGCAGCAAGGCCTTTTTTTTACTTAAAGACGACCACGCGGTTACGGCCTGTCTCCTTCGCTTCATACATCGCTTTGTCGGCATTTTCCACGCACGTTTCTGCGGCTATCGCGGGAGACGTCGCCGTATACACCCCCATGCTGATGGTGATTGGCTCCGGTAGTTGACCGCCGCTGCTGGCGTTATCGAAGCTGCTCAGATTTAACCGTATGCGTTCCGCTACCTGGTACGCCGCGTCTGATGAGGTGTTGGCCAGCATCAGAACAAACTCCTCACCACCGATACGCGCCGCGATGTCCTGCGGGCGTACTGAATCCATCAGCAGATTAGCGACAAACTGCAGGACCTTGTCGCCCTGAAGATGCCCGTAGGTGTCGTTGATACGCTTGAAGCGATCGAGATCGCTGACGATGACGGAAACCGGGCGGCTGGGTTTGGCGATATCCAGCGCCTGCTTTAATGATTCATAAAAATAGCTGCGGTTATACAGGCGCGTGAGCGGGTCGCGAATGGAGTTCTGGTAGGACTGCTGATACTTAACGTGTGAGTCGCGATACAGCCTGAAAACATCGTAGAGCAGAACAAAAATGATTATCAGCGTGGCGACAGTTTCAAATAAGCGGGCGCGATACCAGGAGATATCTTCTACATGTCCACCCACTAACAGCATTGAGAGCGTGACGATATAGCAGACGCACAGAAAATTACCGCCCACCCAGAATAAGTTACGTATGCGCGTAATAAACATCAGCGTGGCTAATGTGACCACCCAGAGTGCAATTAATGCAATATTAATGAAGTGGCTCCAGAGAACCATAAACTCACGGGTTTCATTATCAACAAGATCAATGGATAAAAAAGAAGAATGACTGGAATACATCCAGGCCAATCCTACTGCAAAAACGGTAAAGAGAAACCCGCCGCTCACAATAGCGATATGCGCCGGCCGTGAAAGGGGACAATTGCGCGTGGTATAAAGTATTGCCGAAACGATTATTAACACCGCCATTATAAGATGGCGGAACATATAGAAGATCATCGCATCGTTGTAGTTCACCGCATTGAACTGATAGAGGTCCAGCCAGGCGGGAAAGCTGCACAGCGTTCCGACCATCAGCGATGCCGACCCGGCAAAGGCAAAAGCAAGCGATACCAGATACAACCTTTTTCGGTCACACCAGTATTTCATTGCCATAAAGCAGGCAATAAACAGATCAAACACCAGTAAAAATATGGTGAGCGTAGGGAACAAGTGAGACGAAAAGGTTGGAACCCATTCGGCAATTTTTGAAAACAGGGCGTGTAATATGCTGATAACAGCAATGCAACCCAGGCAGAACGAGATATAACGACCTTTTACAGAACGATGATTCGCAAACATATATGGCTTTAATGACTTTATAATGAATTAAGGTGAGGGTATTGCGAAGAGTTTAATCAATTAGCGCGCTAAATACTTTGCGCAGAAACAATATATGGCGAGGTTAATAATGGATATGGTGAATGTATTTTGTAAATATATTTGTGGGAGTGATAAATAATGTAAATGGATGTGGCCTGATGACCACATCCATTTTTAATTAACGTGGAGAAACGGTCACCTGGCTTCCGTTGCTTGCCAGAACAACGCGCTGGCCTGCAGAGAAGCGGGTGCTGCCTTGTTTCTGGACAACCATGATCGTGCTGCCGTCGTCTTTACGAATTTCCAGCTCTACGCCCTGGGTTTTGTTCATCGCACCCTGAACGCCCTGGCCAGCTACACCACCCGCAACGGCGCCTGCGGCCGTCGCCAGAGAGCGGCCAGTGCCGCCGCCAACGGTATTACCCAGGAAACCACCCAGCACGGCACCGCCGATCGCGCCCATCACGTTGTTTTCATCACCACCCTGGATCTGTACAGGGCGTGCATTAACAACGGTACCGTAAGTCACGTTCTGAACCTGTTTCGCTTCAGAAGCGCTGTAAACGTCGCCAGAAAGTGAACTGTCATTCACACAGCCAGCCAGAGTTAAACCAATCAGCGAAACGCCCAGTACACGTAAAATCATTTGAATCTCCTGTTCACCAAAAACGCCCGATTGGGGGCATCCGTTATGGCTAAATTATATGGCATAAGCGACCATAGTTCATATCTTTGCACTAACAATAAGAAAATTGTACTTGAATTTGACTTAACGAGACATAAACAGGATCCGCCCGCGTAACCCGTCTGACATTGTTAAAAAATATTATCGCCGGATGGCAAAGCTGCGCCGTTTATGGTTGAGTGGATATCCTTAGCCCACGCAACGTAAGGAAAGCGCATGAAATCGGGTCGCTACATTGGTGTGATGTCAGGCACCAGTCTGGATGGGGTAGATGTCGTTCTGGCCGCCATTGACGAAAACATGGTGGCGCAGCAGGCGAGCCTGACCTGGCCAATCCCCATTTCACTGAAAGAGGATATTCTGAGCATCTGTCAGGGGCAGCAGCTGACTCTCTCCCAGCTTGGACAACTTGATGTCCGCCTGGGGGCGCTGTTTGCGGATGCGGTGCAGGCTTTGATGGAAAAAGAACATCTTCGCCCGCAGGATGTGGTGGCCATCGGGTGTCACGGACAAACGGTCTGGCATGAACCCGGCGGAGATGCCCCACATACCCTGCAAATCGGTGATAACAACCAGATTGTAGCGAAGACGGGCGTGACGGTGGTTGGCGATTTCCGTCGGCGCGATATCGCCCTTGGCGGGCAGGGCGCGCCGCTGGTGCCCGCGTTCCATCAGGCGTTACTGGCGCACCCTTCAGAACGGCGCATGGTGCTCAACATTGGTGGGATTGCCAATCTTTCGATGCTCATCCCTGGGCAGCCCGTCCGCGGCTACGATACCGGCCCGGGCAATATGTTAATGGACGCCTGGATCTGGCGTCAGTGCGGTCAACCGTATGATAAAAACGCGGAGTGGGCGAGCGGGGGGAAAGTGATTATCCCGCTGCTGCAGTCCATGCTGAGCGATCCGTATTTTGCTTTACCGGCACCGAAAAGTACCGGGCGTGAATATTTCAACTTTAGCTGGCTTGAGCGCCAGCTGGCGTCATTCCCGGCGCTTGCGCCGCAGGATGTCCAGGCGACGCTTGCCGAACTCACGGCCGTGTCGATCTCCGAACAGGTTCTGCTCAGCGGCGGCTGTGAGCGCCTGCTGGTGTGCGGCGGGGGAAGCCGTAACCCGCTGGTGATGGCGCGTCTTGCGGGTCTACTGCCGGGTACAGAAGTGACCACGACCGATGAGGCCGGCATCAGCGGGGATGATATGGAGGCGCTGGCTTTCGCCTGGCTCGCCTGGCGCACCATTGCCGGACTGCCGGGCAACTTGCCGTCGGTAACCGGTGCACGTGAGGCGAGCGTCCTTGGGGCGATTTTCCCGGCAAATCCTCGTCATAATCAGAGTTAACTGAAATTCAGCGCGGCGCGTCGTCGTTAGAATGGAACGAAACAGGAGGGCAGCCATGCCCTTCAGGACCAGGAAAGTCTTCGGAATACGCCCATGAAAAAACTTCTTCTTATTGCCGCCCCTTTATTGCTGTCAGGATGCAGCGTCTATAACCAGCTCCTTGAGCGCATGCAGACCGATACGCTGGAGTATCGCTGCGACGAAAAACCGCTGACTGTGAAGCTCAACAATCCACGCCAGGAAGCCAGTTTTGTTTACGACAATAAATTGCTGACGCTGAAGCAGGGCATTTCAGCCTCAGGCGCCCGCTACACCGATGGTATCTACGTCTTCTGGTCGAAAGGCGACGGTGCCACGGTCTACAAACGCGACCGCATTGTGCTGAACAATTGCCAGCTCGAAAATCCGAAGCGTTGAGATTTTTACAGGGGCGGCGCACAATAGCGCCACCCACTCTCAATGTCAGCTAACGCCATGTCAGATAACGACGAACTGCAGCAAATTGCGCATCTGCGCCGTGAATACACTAAAGGCGGCCTGCGTCGCCAGGATCTTCCCGCTGAACCCCTCGTGCTTTTTGAACGCTGGCTGAAACAGGCCTGCGAAGCGAAACTCGCCGACCCAACGGCCATGGTTGTCGCGACGGTGGATGAAAACGGCCAACCGTATCAGCGCATCGTATTGCTCAAGCATTATGACGAGAAAGGGCTGGTGTTCTATACCAACCTCGGCAGCCGCAAGGCGCACCATTTAGAAAACAATCCGCGTATCAGCCTGCTGTTCCCCTGGCACATGCTGGAACGTCAGGTCATGGTCACCGGCAAGGCGGAACGTCTCTCGACGCTGGAAGTGGTGAAGTATTTCCACAGTCGCCCGCGTGACAGCCAGATTGGCGCCTGGGTATCAAAACAGTCCAGCCGCATTTCTGCCCGCGGCGTGCTGGAAAGTAAATTCCTGGAGCTGAAACAGAAGTTCCAGCAGGGTGAAATTCCTCTGCCAAGCTTCTGGGGCGGGTTCCGCATCCCGATTGAGCAGATGGAGTTCTGGCAGGGGGGCGAACATCGTCTGCATGACCGCTTTTTATACCAGCGCGAGAATGGCGGCTGGAAAATCGACAGACTGGCACCGTAATCCCCGAAATTTGTTGATTTAAGCGCTAGCGCACACCGCGCTTGCGCTTTATTCTATGGTCCTTTCGCATCAGGCGAAAAGTCGTGTACCGGCAAAGGTGCAGTCGTTTATACATGGAGAATTTGATGGCAAGCAGTAACTTGATTAAACAATTGCAAGAGCGGGGCCTCGTGGCCCAGGTGACGGACGAGGAAGCGTTAGCAGAGCGACTGGCGCAAGGCCCGATCGCGCTCTATTGCGGCTTCGATCCCACCGCTGACAGCTTGCATTTGGGGCATCTTGTTCCATTGTTATGCCTGAAACGCTTCCAGATGGCGGGCCATAAGCCTGTTGCGCTGGTGGGCGGCGCGACCGGCCTGATTGGTGACCCAAGCTTTAAAGCCGCTGAGCGTAAACTGAATACCGAAGATACCGTGCAGGAGTGGGTGGATAAGATCCGCAAACAGGTTGCACCGTTCCTCGACTTCAACTGTGGTGATAACTCTGCCATTGCCGCGAACAACTACGACTGGTTTGGCAGCATGAACGTGCTGACCTTCCTGCGCGACATTGGCAAGCACTTCTCTGTTAACCAGATGATTAACAAAGAGGCCGTGAAGCAGCGTCTGAACCGTGACGACCAGGGTATCTCCTTTACCGAGTTCTCCTACAACCTGCTGCAGGGCTATGACTTTGCCTGCCTGAACAAGCTGCACGGTGTTTCCCTGCAGATTGGCGGTTCCGATCAGTGGGGTAACATCACCTCCGGTATCGACCTGACCCGTCGTCTGCACCAGAACCAGGTCTTCGGTCTGACCGTTCCGCTGATCACCAAAGCAGACGGCACCAAATTTGGTAAAACCGAAGGTGGCGCGGTATGGCTCGATCCGAAGAAAACCAGCCCGTACAAGTTCTACCAGTTCTGGATCAACACGGCGGATGCCGATGTTTACCGCTTCCTGAAGTTCTTCACCTTTATGGACATTGAAGAGATCAACGCGCTGGAAGAAGAAGACAAGAACAGCGGTAAAGCCCCGCGCGCCCAGTACGTGCTGGCGGACGAAGTCACCAAACTGGTTCACGGTGAAGAAGGTCTGGCCGCGGCAAAACGTATTACCGCAAGCCTGTTCAACGGTACCCTGAGCGATCTGAGCGAAGCGGACTTCGAACAGCTGGCGCAGGACGGCGTGCCGATGGTTGAGATGGAAAAAGGGGCTGACCTGATGCAGGCACTGGTGGACTCTGAGCTCCAGCCTTCGCGCGGTCAGGCGCGTAAAACCATCGCGTCCAACGCTATCACCATCAACGGTGAGAAACAGGCCGACCCGGAATACACCTTCGTTGACGGCGACCGTCTGTATGGACGCTACACGCTGCTGCGTCGCGGTAAGAAAAACTACTGCCTTGTCTGCTGGAAATAAGTAACAGTCTCCAGGGGCGTGGGAAACCACGCCCCTTTTGTTTTTTCAGGGTTTGGTAAGCAAAAAATGAAGAACATCCTCGCCATTCAGTCCCACGTTGTTTTTGGACACGCTGGCAATAGCGCCGCGGAATTCCCGATGCGTCGCCTCGGCGTCAACGTCTGGCCCCTTAATACCGTGCAGTTCTCTAACCACACGCAATACGGCAAATGGACCGGCTGCGTAATGCCGCCTTCGCACCTCACCGAGGTTGTGCAGGGGATTGCCGATATCGACCAGCTCAAACGCTGTGACGCCGTGCTGAGCGGCTACCTCGGCTCAGCGGAGCAGGGGGAGCATATCCTCGGCATCGTGCGACAGGTGAAAGCCGCAAACCCGTCGGCAAAATACTTCTGCGACCCCGTCATGGGCCATCCGGAGAAAGGCTGCATCGTGGCGCCGGGCGTTGCAGAGTTTCACGTCCGCCACGCGCTGCCCGCCAGCGATATCATTGCGCCAAACCTCATTGAACTGCAGATCCTCTGCGAGCGTCCGGTTAACAGCGTAGAAGAGGCGGTAAGCGCGTCTCGCGAACTGATAGCCCAGGGGCCTGAGGTGGTGCTGGTAAAACATCTCGCCCGCGCAGGGCTGAGTCAGGACCGTTTTGAGATGCTTCTGGTGACGAAAGATGACGCCTGGCATATTAGCCGTCCGCTGGTGGATTTCGGCCTGCGCCAGCCGGTTGGGGTTGGGGATGTCACCAGCGGTCTGCTGCTGGTGAAATTACTGCAGGGGGCGACAATACGCGACGCGCTGGAGCACGTTACCGCGGCGGTGTACGAGATCATGATTGCGACGAAAGAGATGCAGGAATATGAACTGCAGGTGGTTGCGGCACAGGATCGTATCGCGAAGCCGGAGCACTATTTCAGCGCAACCCGGTTATAACTGTCCAAAACGTGTAGGCCGGGTAAGCGTTAGCGCCACCCGGCAACACAGGCCGCTCGGTTAGTTCAACCCTTCCGCTTTCAGCGCCGCAGCCACCGCAGGACGCTCCGCCACGCGTTTCATATACGATGCAATGTGGTCTAACCCTTCCAGGTTCAGCTTAACCGCGCGCGCCCAGCGCAGCACGGTAAACAGATACGCATCGGCAATCGTGAAGCGTGAACCACAAATCCACTGTTCGTCTTTCAGCGATTCGTTAACGTACTGCAGCTTTTTCTCAAGGAGCGCACGCACGGTCGGCTTAAACTCTTCCGGTGTATCCGGACGGAAGAGGGGGGTAAAGCCTTTGTGCAGCTCGGTGGCAATGTAGTTCAGCCATTCCAGCGTTTTATAACGAGAGATAGTACTGACCGGCGCCAGCAGCTGGCGATCGGGCACGCTATCGGCCAGGAACTGCATAATCGCGACGCCTTCTGTCAGCAGAGTACCGTCATCCAGCAAGAGTGCCGGAACTTGTCCCTTAGGGTTAATGGCAAGAAAATCATCGCCATTTTCCAGACGCTTTTTCATCAGATCAACGCCGTCCAGCGTGAAATCTTTGCCGCTCTCGCGCAGGGTGATATGGGAAGCAAGAGAGCACGCGCCCGGTTTGTAGAACAGTTTCATCGGTAACTCCTTTTTGCTGAGGTTTCAGCTATGTTAGTGCGCGAAAGGATAAAAAAAAAGCCGCTAATATGCATTAGCGGCTCGTCGTTTCTCAATAATCTTATGCGGTAGCGGTTTTGGTCGCTTCAGCCGTCTTGTCGTCGTCCTGAGTCATACGATTCAGTTTCGGCGCGGTCAGCAGCATCAGAACTGCAATAACGGCAGTCGCGATACCAATCTGCATGAACACGGTACCGTAGACGTTCAGGGAGACCAGTGGGTCAGTGACGTTTTCCGGCACAGCCATCAGGTTCGCAATTTTACCCGCAATGATTGCCGCACCGGCAGTGGTCAGGAACCAGCTACCCATAATGAAGCCCATCAGACGCTGTGGCACCAGCTGTGCAACCATCGCTAGACCCAGACCGGAGATCATCAGTTCACCGATAGACTGCAGCGCGTAGCTCAGGATTAGCCAGTTAACGGAGACGATACCCGCGTCGGTGGCAAATTTGGTACCCAGCGGCAGCACCAGGAACGCGCCGGAGCACAGCACCATACCGATAGCAAACTTGTGCGGCATTGGCAGGCGGTCACCCATCTTGTTATAGATAGCGGCCAGAATCGGGCTACCAATCATGATCCAGAACGGGTTCAGCGCCTGATACTGTTCCGGCTCGAACGCGATGCCCAGAATTGAGTGCTCAACGTTACGAATGGCGAAGAAGTTCAGTGAGGTTGGCATCTGGCTGTACAGCACGAAGAAGATAATCGCTTCCAGCATCAGAATGAACGCCACAATCATCTTGCGACGGGCAGCACCCTGCATGGCGAACGCTTCTTTCGCAAAGATAACCACGATACCAAGAGCAACCACGCCCAGAACGGCACGGGCGATACCCTGGTTGTGCAGCAGCCAGGTGGCAATTGCCGCGAGGACAACAACGCCCACGATGGTGGCCAGCAGTTTGCCCATATGCACAGGCTCGAAGTCAGGTTTTGAACCGTAGTCTTTAACCCAGCTGCGGCAGAACAGGAAGTTCACCACGGTGATCAGCATGCCCACGAAGCTCAGCGCAAACGCTACGCTCCAGCCGAACTTCGCCGCGAGCCATGGAGTTGCCAGCATCGAGAAGAACGAACCGATGTTGATGGACATGTAGTACATGGTAAATGCACCGTCCAGGCGCGGATCGTCTTTGTTATAGCAGGTAGAAAGCAGGGAGGACGGGTTCGCTTTGAACAGACCGTTACCGACGGCAATCGTCGCCATACCCATATACACGACAGCGGCATCATGCCCTGACCATGCAACCAGACCATAGCCAATCGCCAGGACGATGGCGCCCAGCATGATGACACGTTTAGTCCCGAGGACTTTATCACCCAGCCAGCCGCCAATAGCGACCAGACCGTACACCAGAGCACTGAAGGAAGAGAACAGCGTGATGGAATCGGCTTCGGACATACCCAGCTGTTTTACCAGGTAAACGGCCATGATCCCTTGCAGGCCGTAATAACCAAAACGCTCCCATAACTCGATAGAGAAGATGAGATAGAACGCTTTAGGCTGTTTAAAAGCGTTAAGACTCACGCTTTCATCTGTTGGTTTATTGTTTGCAGTAGACACATATACCTCTTTTTTTACATCCCATATTAACGGGGGTGTTCATAGCGTGATGGCCGTCGTCCATACGCCTTATAGTTATATTGGGAGGAGAAACGGCGGGTAATGTTCACTATCCTGCCCCATCTGGCAATACGTTTGTAATAATCTGTTACATATATCTGGAGTGGTATAATCATCGGGTCATGCAAATGTTATTCAGCGTTAAATTTCATACGATGAGTAAAGGTAGTTTTTTCTACTGGTACTGGCCCGTCAGGGCTGGCTTTTGGCGATATGTTCTGCTATTTGCCGCTTAATGCAGTGATATGGGCCATATTCTGAAAAATAGCTGGTCTTATCTTCGGTGATGGAAGGAGAGTATCTTGTCAGACAAAGGGTTTAGGCGGATTTTGACAACAAAAATTCAACATGAAGTTATCAGGGTGATCGCGATCACAGATGTATAGAAATTTTTGGCTATGAAAAAACTATTAACCTGTTTGAGCGTTAAACAACCGAACAAGTGACAGGTCAGGGGGAATGAAAGACGGACAAATAACGGCCAAAAGAAGGGTGCCTGGTAACCCTTCTTTTAGTAAGGGGTTGTGACGATCAGGGATACACTTTTTCTTTGTATTCGCAGAGATCTTCAATAATGCAGGAGCCGCAGCGAGGCTTACGGGCAATACAGGTATAGCGGCCGTGCAGAATCAGCCAGTGATGGCAGTCAACCTTAAATTCGGCCGGAACCACCTTTAACAGCTTCTCTTCGACCTGCTCAACATTTTTCCCCGGCGCGAAGTTAGTCCGGTTAGAGACGCGGAAAATATGCGTATCCACGGCGATGGTCGGCCAGCCAAACGCGGTGTTGAGCACCACGTTTGCGGTCTTACGCCCCACGCCCGGTAAGGCTTCCAGCGCGGCGCGATCTTCCGGTACTTCGCCTCCGTGCTGTTCCAGCAGGATCCGGCAGGTCTTAATGACGTTCTCGGCTTTGCTGTTAAACAGGCCGATGGTTTTGATATAGGACTTCACGCCTTCCACGCCCAGCTCCAGCATGGCTTTTGGCGTATTGGCGACCGGATAAAGCAGGGCAGTGGCTTTATTGACGCTCACATCGGTCGCCTGCGCAGAGAGCAACACCGCGATCAGCAGCTCAAACGGGGAGGTAAAATTCAGCTCCGTCGTCGGGTGCGGGTTCTCGTCCCGCAGACGGGTCAGGATCGCAATGCGCTTTTCTTTATTCATGAAGCCTTCTCGGGTGTCCCTTCCAGAACGCTACGCTCAGCCGCGCGGCGCTTACGTTTCTCATCAATAAGGTATTTTATCGCCAGCATCATGCCAAGGCCAATAAACGCGCCAGGGGGCAGCATTGCCAGCAGGAATGGCGTATCGGTGTGGAACACTTCAACGCGCAGCGCCTTGGCCCAGCCGCCCAGCAGCGCATCTGCGCCGTCAAACAGCGTACCGTTACCGAGGATCTCGCGCAGCGAGCCCAGCACGAACATGGCGCAGGTGGCACCCATTCCAATGGAAAAACCATCCAGCGCCGACATGGCGGGGCTGTTTTTCACCGCGAACGCTTCCGCACGGCCAACGACGATACAGTTGGTGACGATAAGGGGAATAAAGATCCCGAGCGACTGGTACAGGCCGAACGCGTAGGCGTTAATCAGCATCTGGACGATACTGACCACCGACGCAATGATCATGACGTAAATCGGAATACGAATTTCCGACGGCGTCCAGCGTCGCAGGGCGGAGATGGAGAGGTTGGTCAGGGTCAGCACCAGCGTGGTTGCCAGACCCAGACCGAGCGCGTTGGTGGCGGTGGACGTTACCGCCAGCAGGGGACACATCCCCAGAAGCTGCACCAGTGCGGAGTTGTTCTTCCACAATCCCTGGACAATAACCTCTTTAACCTGGCTCATGATTACTCCTCACAGGCCGGAAGATTGTTGAGTTGCGCGGGCAGCGTTTCGGCATACAGCCCGGCTCGTTTTACGGCGTTCACCACGGCGCGCGGCGTGATGGTCGCGCCGGTGAACTGGTCGAACTCGCCGCCATCTTTCTTCACCGCAAACGCGGTATCCCCTTCGCCATGGATAACTTTACCGGCGAAGTGCAAAATCCAGTCGCTCAGCCGGGTTTCAATTTTATCGCCCAGGCCCGGCGTTTCATGATGTTCCGTCACGCGAGTACCCAGAATAGTGCCGGAGAAATCGCTGCCGACAAGCAGCTGAATGGCGCCGGAATAGCCGTCGGGCGCCGTCGCTTCCATCACCGCGCCTACCGGTTTATCCCCTTTGCGGGCAATAAAGAGGCGGTGCGGGCCTTTCCCAAGCTGCGGCGCATCTACCACAAAGCAGCTCTTTTGCAGGTCATTATCGTAGAAATCGGACGGGATCACCTGATCGAACAGCGCCTTTTGCTGCTTTGAAGCCTGCTCTTCGATGGTCGTTTTAGTTAACGAGTTAACCAGGGCCGTCAGCCCGGTCAGGACCGCGGCGAAGACAGCCAGCGTGACGCCGTGTTTTTGCATCGTTTTTAACATGGCGGAACCCTTAGCGATGGCCGTACACGCGCGGGCGCGTGTAATAGTCGATGAGCGGAACGGTAATGTTGGCAAGCAGGACGGCAAACGCGACGCCGTCCGGGTACCCGCCAAAGCTGCGGATGAGCCATACCAGCAGGCCCGCCAGCGCGCCGAAGATCAGGCGGCCGCGGTTAGTCGTTGACGCCGTCACCGGATCCGTCAGGATAAAGAAAGCACCTAGCATGGTCGCACCGGAGAGCAGGTGCATCTGCGGGCTGGCGAGTGATTCAGGTGAGAAGACCCATCCCAGGGTCGCGCAAACCGTCAGCGTCACGAGGAAGCTGACCGGAATATGCCAGCGAATGGCTTTCTGCTGCAGCAGAAACAGGCCGCCCAGCAGATACGCCAGGTTGACCCACTGCCAGCCTGCGCCTGCAAGCATGCCGCTGTAAATCGCGGATTTCATAATCTGCTCAACGCTGTGCCCGGCATGCAGGGACGTTTTAAAGGTATCGAGAGGCGTCGCCTGGCTGATGCCGTCCACGCCCATGCGCAGCGCGTTCATATCAGCGCCGAGCGCCGTATGGCCGGTAAAGATAACGTGCAGGGCATCCATAAAGCCGGGAACCGTGGCCGCAATCTCGTGCGGTGGCAGCCAGCTGGTCATCTGCACCGGGAAGGAGATCAGCAGCACCACGTAGCCAATCATCGCCGGGTTAAACGGGTTATGGCCGAGCCCGCCATACAGCTGTTTGGCAATGATCACGGCAAACACGGTGCCGAGCACCACCATCCACCACGGGGCAAACGGTGGAATACTAATGGCGAGCAGCAGGCCGGTCAGCAGCGCGGAGTTGTCAGCCAGAATGCGTGACACCGTCATCTTACGCAGCTTCAGGACGAGTGCTTCCGCCGCGACGGCGCTGGCGCAGCCCAGGATTATCTGGAACAGGGTTCCCCAGCCGAAAAACCAGCACTGAACGGCAATGCCCGGCAGCGCGGCCAGGCAGACCAGCATCATAATGCGCGATGTCTGGCGCTGATTGTGGGTGTAAGGGGAGCTTGCGATTCTGAAAACCATTTAATCCTCGTTTACGGCTTGCTGTGCGGCTTTCTTCGCCTGAACGCGCGCAATGGCGGCGGCGACGGCGGCCTTACGCGGGTCATCGTTGGCGGCCTGCGGCTGCTCTTCCTGCTGCGCAGCCTTACGGGCTTTGGCGCGGGCAATCGCTGCTTCGACGGCGGCTTTACGCGGGTCGACCGGTGGTGCTTCTGCTTCTGATACTGCCTCTGGCGCCTGCTGCGCAGCCTTACGGGCTTTGGCGCGAGCAATCGCCGCTTCGACGGCGGCTTTGCGTGGGTCGACCGCTTCTTGCTCGACGACTACCTGCTGTTCTCCAGATTTGCGGGCTTTGGCGCGAGCAATCGCCGCTTCAACGGCCGCTTTACGTGGGTCGATCTCAGTATCTGCCTGAACCGTTTGCGCTTTTTCCGCCTGACGCGCGCGAGCCGCAGCCTTTCGCGCTTCGCGGGCGGCAATCGCTTCGCTGTTATCCGGTTTTTCCCCGGCCTGGATCACCACCGTCTGGGCGGCATCGGCTTTTTTCTCGCGAACGCGCGCCAGTGCGGCGTTGATCGCATCCTGATCTTTCCCTGCAGGCTGAACGGCGGCCTGCTTATGGCGTTCCTGACGCGCGACTTTTTCGCGCTCCAGTCGCGCCTGACGCGCTTCGAAGCGCGCCTTGGCTTCCGCAGCGCGTTTTTCTTCCATGGAGATGGCATAAATCTCGGCCTTCTCCTGGCGGAAATATTGCACCAGCGGAATGTTGCTCGGGCAGACCCAGGCGCAGGCGCCGCATTCAATGCAGTCGGCCAGGTTATGGGCTTTCGCCTTATCGTGCAGCTGGCCTTTGCTGTACCAGTACAGCTGCTGCGGGAGGAGATCCGCCGGGCAGGCATCGGCACAGGCGCTGCAGCGGATGCAACCTTTCTCTTCCTGCTCTTCACCCATTTCGGTTGGGGAAGGGGCGAGCAGACAGTTCGTGATTTTCACTACCGGAACGTCCAGCCACGGCAGCGTAAAGCCCATCAGCGGGCCGCCCATGATCACCATCTGGTCGCTGGCCGGGCAAAACTCAGCCTGTTCCAGCAGATGGCGCACCGGCGTACCCAGACGCGCCCAGACGTTGCCCGGACGAGAAATCGACTCGCCGGTCAGCGTCACCACGCGCTCGGTCAACGGCTCGCCGTCAATCACCGCGCGTTTCACCGCATAGGCGGTGCCGACGTTTTGCATCAGCACGCCGATATCCGAAGAGCGTCCGCCGTGTGGGACCTGCTTGCCGGTGAGAATTTGCGTCAGCTGTTTTGCGCCGCCAGAAGGGTACTTGGTCGGAATAACGCGCAGGCTAATATCGTGACTGCCCGCCAGCACGGCGCGCAGCATCGAGATGGCCTGCGGTTTATTGTCTTCGATACCAATCAGGACTTCCCGCGGCTGCAGAATGTGCGCCAGAATGCGGATGCCTTCCACCACCTGGGCAGCACAGTCCTGCATCAGGCGATCGTCGGCGGTGATATACGGCTCGCACTCTGCGGCGTTGATAATCAACGTCTGGATGTTATCGCCACCGCCGCGCAGCTTGACGCCGGTCGGGAAGCCCGCGCCGCCCAGCCCGGCGACGCCGAACTGATGAATTCTCTCGATAAGCGCTTCGCGGCTCTGGCTGCGGTAGTCGCTCCAGCCGTCACGATCGATCCAGCGGTCTTCGCCGTCGGCTTCAATGATCACGCTCAGCTCTGAAAGCGCGGACGGATGAGCCACCGTATGCGGGGCAATCGCCACCACTTTACCGGAGGTAGGGGCGTGCACCGGCAGCATGCGTCCGCGGCCAAAGGTCAGCGGCTGACCGCGAAGAACCGTATCGCCTTCTTTTACGCACAGCTCGCCCTCAGCGCCAATATGCTGCTTGAGCGGCATGACGTAACGCGTCGCCAGCGGAATTTGACGCAGCGGTGTGCCGTTGGACTGGGTTTTCATCTCTGGCGGATGGATACCGCCGTCAAAGTCCCAAATCTTATCTTTTCTGAAAGCAGAAAATAACTTAAGCATGTTGTTCCACAGGAATATTGCGAACCGGAATGGTTTGAAGATCCCACTTCCAGCTTTCGGTAGTCGTTTCAACCGGGCGCAGCTCAATACATTGCGTCGGGCAGGGGGCCACGCAGAGGTTACAGCCGGTGCACAGATCCGCCACGACGGTGTGCATGGCGCGGGTGGCGCCAACAATGGCGTCAACCGGGCAGGCCTGAATACATTTGGTGCAGCCGATGCAGTTGGCCTCGTCGATCACGGCGAGGGCGCGAACCGGCTCCTGCACCTCCGCATCGCCATCAACGGGCTGCGGATCGACGTTAAGCAGGGCCGCAATTTTCAGCATCACCGCTTCGCCGCCGGGGGCGCAGCGGTTAATTTTTTCACCCTGAATGCCTACCGCTTCCGCGTAGGGACGGCAGCCCGGGTAGCCGCACTGCCCGCACTGGCTTTGCGGCAGGAGCTCATCAATTTTCTCAACAACAGGATCGTCCTCTACCGCGAAACGGCGGGAGGCATAACCCAGGATAAGGCCAAACACCAACCCCAGGACGCTGATAGAGGCGATGGCAATCCAGATAGCATTCATTACAACTTCACCAGACCACTAAAGCCCATAAAGGCCAGAGACATTAAACCTGCGGTCACCAGCGCAATCGCGTTACCGCGGAAGGGCGCGGGGATATCCGCTGCCGCCAGACGCTCGCGAATCGACGCGAACAGGACCATAACAAATGAGAAACCGACGGCGGCGGAAAAACCGTACATCGCCGACTGCATAAAGTTATGGCCAAGGTTGATGTTCAGCAGCGCAACGCCGAGAACGGCGCAGTTGGTGGTGATCAGCGGCAGGAAGATACCCAGCAGGCGATAGAGGGCCGGGCTGGTTTTACGCACCACCATCTCAGTAAATTGCACAACAACCGCAATGACCAGAATAAAAGCCAGCGTACGAAGATAGATTAACCCCAGCGGGATGAGGATCCAGGTATCAATCAACCACGCGCAGATGGACGCCATCGTCATGACGAAGGTCGTCGCCAGCCCCATGCCCATCGCCGTTTCCAGCTTTTTGGACACCCCCATAAACGGGCACAGGCCAAGGAACTTCACCAGAACGAAGTTGTTAACCAGCACGGTGCCGACAAAGAGCAGTAAGTAATCGGTCATTATTTAGCCTGAAATAAAAAAGCCGCCTATTATCGGACAAACTTACGCAGGCGACAACAGGTTATCTGTAAGGTTATTACGGGTTCACGAAGGTGTTTTTTACCCGCGTCGAACGCTTGAAATAGGGGACCAGCAGCGCGGCGGCCAGTAACGGGAAAAGCAGCTGACGAACGGCCAGAGCATCTGATACGGGCGAAAAAGCAAACGCTTTAACCGCCAGCAGAACCGAAATCAGCAGCCAGATAATGTAGTGTTTAGGTACACTTTTGCGGCGCTTAAAGAAGGCAATGGTCAACCACAGGGTGTAGTACCACATACCAATCGCGAAAACGAACGACACAAACCACATCGCGATATTCAGCACGCTTTGCGACATCAGGGTCTGGATAGCGTGAGGAGTAATCAGCGCGGTGGTATACAGCAGCAGCGCAAGTGATGCGCTTAATAAGGCAACCAGCAGCCATGCCAGTGGGGCGATTAACCAGCCTCCAATGCGATCTCCAGGCGTTGCGGTCATGAACTCTCCCATAATCTGCGCGAAATGTTGTACAGCCAGTTTGCAGGGCGGAGAGTATATAACATTTCGCGCGGATGGCTACTTTCTTATAAAACGTAACGCCATACGGACTTAGGCACTTCACCCACGTTGAACAAACGACCTCCGGAAACCAGCTCCGCACGGCGATGGTCAGCGGCGCGATACATATTAATGATGTCCTGATTATCCGACAGGGTGTAGTTCAGATGGTCAAACAGTTTTTCCAGGCTCTCAAGCGAATTGATCTTGCGAAATTTTAATAAATAGTCCTGAACTGTCATATTAATAAGTTTCCATATAAAAGTGAGTAATACCAGTTAAGGTAATTCGTTCGAATAATAAACGGATTAATAAAGACGTAAACAGCCCACTCAGGTAACGCGACGAAATTAGGAGTTTTCTTTGCTGAAATTCAGGCATCAGACGATGCCTGGAAGAGAAGGTTAACCGTGTTCACCAGGGCTGGCAATAAGTAACTGACATATTATGTCACTCTTTATTGCAGTAACCGGTTACTTAGGTTGGGCGACTGTGACAGGCTCCGGCGGCTGGTAGTTATCGATATGGCTGGCAACGCCCAGCAAAATGACCGAAACCCCAAGGACAATCCATCCCGCTAATTCAATGATTCGATTAATAATTGACGTCATGATTCGTAGTTGTACTTTATCCATAAATACAGGTCGCAAATGTTACAGCGACGTTTCCCCGACGGCAAGCGCTTTGGGAACGGTTCCCTTAAATAAAATCAGTGGGTTAATACTATGTAACAAAAACAACCCCTACAACCTGCTATTTTAAGTCATATGGCACATTATTAATCTGTGGTAATGCCAGGCTAGCCAGTGTGAAATAAGAACGTCATAAAAGAGGACGGCACTATGAGTGATAATATCCGCGTTGGGCTTATCGGCTACGGGTATGCAAGCAAAACGTTTCATGCGCCTCTGATAGCCGGGACGCCGGGGATGACCCTGGCTGCGGTATCCAGCAGCGATGCCGCTAAAGTCCATGCCGACTGGCCTTCCGTGCCGGTTGTCTCTGAGCCAAAACACCTTTTCAACGATCCGAATATTGATTTAATCGTTATCCCCACCCCGAACGACACCCACTTTCCGCTGGCCAAGGCCGCGCTTGAAGCCGGTAAGCACGTGGTGGTCGATAAGCCCTTTACCGTCACCCTGTCTCAGGCTCGCGAACTGGATGCGCTGGCAAAGAGTCTGGGCAGGCTGCTGTCGGTGTTCCATAACCGCCGCTGGGATAGCGACTTTCTGACGGTAAAAAGGCTTCTCAGTGAAGGCACGCTAGGGGAGATCCTCTTTTTTGAATCGCACTTTGACCGCTTCCGTCCGCAGGTACGAAACCGCTGGCGCGAGCAGGCCGGTCCGGGCAGCGGCATCTGGTACGATTTAGCCCCGCATCTGCTGGATCAGGCCGTCAATCTTTTTGGTCTGCCGGTGAGCATGACGGTCGATCTGGCCCAGCTCAGGCCCGGCGCGCAGACAACCGATTACTTCCACGCGGTGCTCAGCTATCCGCAGCGCCGGATTGTGCTGCACGGCACGATGGTCGCGGCGGCGGAATCGGCCCGCTATATTATTCACGGCACGCGCGGGAGCTACGTGAAGTTTGGCCTCGATCCGCAGGAGGACCGGCTGAAAAGCGGTGAACGTTTACCGCAGGAAGACTGGGGCTATGATATGCGCGACGGCGTGGTAACGCGGGTGGAGGGTGAGGAGCTGGTAGAGGAGACCTTGCTGACGATCCCGGGCAACTATCCTGCCTATTACGCGAGCATCCGCGATGCGCTGAACGGCACGGGGGAGAATCCGGTTCCGGCCAGCCAGGCGATTCAGATTATGGAGCTGATTGAGCTGGGCATCGAATCTGCCAAACATCGCGCCACGCTCTGTCTGGCATAAGACTTAAATGCTGTTGTAGGCCGGGTAAGGCGTAGCCGTCACCCGGCAAATGCTCAACCGTGAGCCACTTTATCTTTAAGCGCCTGCTTCTCTTCAGGCGTCAGGAAGGCGATCTCCAGCCCGTTGATCTGCGCCTGACGGATCTGCTCGCGGCTCAGACCCGCCTGCGGTGCGGCGATGTTGTATTCGTGGATGATATCCACGCCCTGTACTGCCGGGTCGTCGGTGTTCAGTGAGGCCAGCACGCCGTGCTCGAGGAACGTTTTCAGCGGATGATGCGCCAGCGTTGCGACGGTGCTGGTCTGAATGTTAGACGTCAGGCACGACTCAATCCCGATACGCTGCTCCGCCAGGAAATCCATCAGGGCGCGATCTTCTACGGCCTTCACGCCGTGACCGATACGCTCGGCGCCCAGCTCGCGGATGGCCTGCCAGATGCTTTCCGGGCCAGCCGCTTCACCCGCATGCACGGTAATGTGCCAGCCGGCATCGCGCGCGCGGTTGAAGTGGGAGAGGAACAGACTGCCCGGGAAGCCCAGCTCGTCACCGGCCAGATCGACGGCGGTAATGGCATCGCGATGGGCCAGCAGCGCTTCCAGCTCCTGCAGGCAGGCGGCTTCGCCGAACGTACGGCTCATAATGCCAATCAGACGGGCCTGAACGTCGAAGGTTTTACATCCTTCGCGCACGCCTTCAATCACGGCTTCCACCACGCCTGCAACGGGCAGGGCGTGGGTCATCGCCATATAGCCCGGCGAGAAGCGCAGCTCGACGTAATGCAGGCCGTTACGGGCCGCATCTTCAATGTTTTCAAACGCCACGCGGCGACAGGCATCAAGCGAGGCCAGCATCTTCACGCCCCAGTCGAGTTTGCTCAGGAAGCTGACCAGGTCCGGTTCATTTGAGGTTACCTGTACGTGAGGGATCAGCGACTCAAGCGTCTGAGCAGGAAGCGTTAAATTGAACTGGCGGCCAAGATCGAGGATGGTTTGGGCACGAATGTTACCGTCAAGGTGACGATGAATATCAGTTAAAGGCAGGCGTGTATCAATCATGGTCGCACTCTTTTCTGGTTAAAGTGCGCCATATTATAAAAACAAAACGGGGTAAAAAGCTATTTGCGCAAGGGAATATTCCGTTGCGCAAACTGATTAGAGGAGGGTGTTAATCCCGGCAATCAGGCGTTGCACCCCTTGTTCAAGCTTGCTGCGCGGACACCCGGCGTTCAGGCGAACAAAGCCGTTTCCCTCTTTGCCGTAGGTATATCCCGGCATGATGGCGACTTTTTGCTGCTCGATCAGCACTTTTTGCAGCGCCCGATCGTCAATGTTCAGCGGGCGCAGGTCAATCCAGGCCAGGTAGGTCGCTTCGGGCGGCTGCCAGTTCAGCTTCGGAAACGCGCGGTTTACTTCCTGCGCGATAAAGGACAGATTTTCTTCGAGATAGTGTCGCAGGGCATCCAGCCAGGGCGCTCCCTGCTGATAGGCGGCGATATGCGCCGTCAGCGCCAGCACGGAAGGAGAAGAGAGGCCGTCCCGGCCTTTTAGCGCGCTGAGATAACCGTTACGGCTCGCTTCATCGCCGATCAGGCCGTAAGCGCCCGTCAGCGCCGGAATATTAAAGCTTTTCGAGCCGGAACTGAGAAGCGCCCATTTGCCGCGCGCCACCGCGCTCCACGGCGTGTGACGATGCTCTCCCCACACCATATCCATATGAATTTCATCGCTGATAACCGCCACGTTATAGCGTGCGCACAGTTCAGCCATCTGCGTCAGCTCGTCCCGCTTCCAGACCTTGCCGGTTGGGTTTTGCGGGCTGCAAAGAAGTAAAATTTTATTTTCCGGTTTCGCCAGGGCCGCTTCCAGCGCCGCCATATTTCCCTGCCAGCCTGCGGCGTGCTTTTCCATCTCCACGGGCACCACATGACGCGCATTCCCTTCAATAGCTTTGTAAAACGCGTCGTATGCCGGGGTGTGAACCACCACGCCGTCGCCGGGGTTTGACCAGAGACGAATCAGCTCTGACACCATGTAGATAACGGAAGGACCATAAACGACGGTTTCCGTATCAATCTGGCTGTTAAAGCGCTGCTGGAACCAGTGCGCGACGGCGGCGAGAAACTCATCGTTCTTCCAGCGGCTGTAGCCCAGCACGCCGTGATTGATGCGCTGATGCAGCGCGTCGGTAATGCAGGGCGCGGTGGCGAAATCCATATCCGAGATGGTGAAGGGCAGCAGGTCGGCCGCGCCAAAGCGGTCGGCGACGTAGTCCCACTGCGTACACCAGGTGCCGTGTCGATCCACGACGGTAGAAAAATCAAACATGACGTGAGTCCTTAAAGTAAAACCCCCTCATGAGAGGGGGCTGAGGCATCAGGCTTCAACTGTTCGCATCAGGGTTGCCAGCTCATCCTTCACCGACTGGACCTGCGGGCCGATAACCACCTGCAAATTGTGCTGATTTAACTGTACCACGCCGATGGCCCGGTTGGCTTTCAGGGCGTTGGTATCCACTTTTGACATATCCGCCACCGACAGACGCAGGCGGGTGATGCAGTTATCCAGCGAGGTAATGTTATCCGCGCCGCCCAGCGCCGCCAGAATGGCCGGTGTGTTGTAGCCGGATTTGCCCACGGTCCCGGCAACCGCCTGTTCAACGCTGCTCGCCGTATCGGTATCGCGGCCCGGCGTTTTCAGGTTAAAGCGGGTGATGGCGAAGCGGAAGATGCCGTAGTACACCGCAAACCAGATAGCCGCCACGACCGGCACCAGGTACCACTTGGTGGACAGGCCGTGCAGGATCCCGAACACCACGAAGTCGATCACGTTGCCGTCGGTGTTGCCGATGGTCACGCCCAGCACCGCCATCACGGTAAAGCCCAGACCGGTCAGCACGGCGTGGATGAGGTACAGCACCGGTGCGACGAACAGGAACAGGAATTCGATTGGCTCGGTGGTACCGCCCACGACGCAGGCGATCACGCCGGAAATCAGCAGGCCTTTAATTTTATGACGGTTTTCCGGGCGCGCGCAGTGGTACATCGCCAGCGCGGCACCCGGCAGGCCGCCGAGGAAGGCCGGCATTTTACCCTGAGACAGGAAGCGGGTGGCGCTTTCGGAGAAGCCGTGGGTGGTCGGACAGCTCAGCTGCGCCTGGAAGATGGTCAGCGCGCCGCTCACGTCGTGACCGCACACCTCCATGGTACCGCCCGCTTCGGTGAAGCGAATCAGGGCCACCAGGATATGCTGCAGGCCAAACGGCAGCAGCAGACGCTCGCCGGTGCCGAAGATCATCGGACCAAAATCTCCCGCGCCGTTGATGATGCGGCCAATACCGTTGATGCCCATCGCAAAGACCGGCCAGATCAGCGGAATGATTAAACCGAACAGACCCATCACGACCAGGGTAACAATCGGCACAAAGCGAGTACCGCCGAAGAACGCCAGGGCATCCGGCAGGCGGATATTGTGGAAGCGCTCGTGCAGCATCCAGATAATCACACCCGCGATCACCGCCCCGAGGATCCCGGTATCAATAGACTGGATGCCGATCACGCTCTGAATGTTGTTGGCCTTCAGCACGGCAGCGTCGGTGGTCGGCAAAATGCCTTTCGCGGTCAGCCAGAAGTTAACCGCCAGGTTCATCACCGCGTAGCCCACAAATCCGGCAAACGCCGCGACGCCTTTGTTCTCGCGCGCCAGGCCCAGCGGGATAGCGATACAGAACATGACGGGCAGGAAGCTAAACGCAAAGGAGCCGACTTTACTCATCCAGATGAAGATCGCCTGCAGCACCGGGGTACCGAGGAACGGGATCAGCGTGATGACGTCTTTACTGCTCAGCGAGCTGCCGATCCCGAGCATGATCCCGCAGAACGAGAGGAGTGCCACGGGCAGCATAAAGGTTTTACCCAGTTGCTGGAAAAACTCCCACAGCGATATTTTTTGTGCTGCTTTCGCCGTCATAAAACGACTCCTTTATTGTTAAAATCAGTTTGCCTGCTTCAATGCTGCGAAAAGATAAAACGTTTTATCAAAGTTTAGTGCGCGCTAAATCACATTCTCAGGCTTTGACTGGTAGTATAAAGATAACGTATTGATAAAACGTTTTACCGATCTCATTTCAGGGAGTCACGCCAACACATGGCTGTAGCGAAAAAAATCACCATCAACGATGTCGCGCTGGCGGCGGGCGTTTCCGTCAGCACCGTTTCTCTGGTGCTGAGCGGAAAAGGGCGCATCTCTCCTGCGACCGGTCAGCGGGTTAACGAGGCGGTTGAGCAGCTGGGCTTTGTGCGTAACCGTCAGGCGTCGGCCCTGCGCGGCGGGCAGAGCGGGGTGATTGGCCTGATTGTCCGCGACCTGACGTCACCTTTCTATGCGGAGCTGACCGCCGGGTTAACCGAAGCGCTTGAAGCGCAGGGGCGGATGGTCTTTCTTCTGCACGGCGGTCGCGAGGCCGATCAGCTTCTCTCCCGGCTCGATATGCTGCTGAACCAGGGTGTTGACGGGGTGATCGTCGCCGGCGCGTCGGGCGTGGGCAGCGAGCTGTGCGAGCGCGCCGCTGAAAAGGGCGTGCCGCTGGTGTTTGCTTCGCGCGCCAGCTACCTGGACGAGGCCGATACGCTGCGCCCGGATAACATGCAGGCCGCGCAAATGCTGACCGAGCATCTAATTCGTCGCGGGCATCAGCGCATCGCCTGGCTGGGCGGGAAAAGCTCGTCCCTGACGCGCGCCGAGCGGGTCGGCGGCTACTGCGCGACGCTGATTAAATACGGCCTGCCGTTCCACAGCGAATGGGTCGTAGAGTGTGAATCCAGCCAGAAGAAAGCGGCGGAAGCGATAGGCGCGCTGCTGCGCAGCAGCCCGACGATCAGCGCCGTGATTTGTTACAACGACGTGATTGCCATGGGCGCCTGGTTTGGCCTGATCCGCGCCGGACGTCAGAGCGGCGAGGGCGGGGTGGAAACCTTCTTCGGCCACCAGGTGGCGCTCGGGGCGTTCGCCGACGTCGGTGAAAACGCGCTCGACGATCTGCCGATCGTCTGGGCTACCACCCCCGCGCGGGAGATGGGCTACACGCTGGCTGACAGGATCATGCAGCGCATCGACAATACGGACGTTCAGGCCGGACACCAGATTGTGGCGGCGCGGCTGGTGACGGTGAAATAATCTCCGCTGCGCAATGCCCGGCGGCGCTTCGCTTGCACGGGCCTACAGCGGCTCGGGATCACAGGCCGGGTAAGCGCCAGCGCCACCCGGCAATAAAAAACCCCTCATGCGAGGGGTTTTGCCGTTTACTGCTGCGGTGCCGCGGGAGCGGCTGGCGCTGCGGGTTCAGCCGGTTCCGGCATCCCCAGCGTCGGCATACCAAACATGCCGACGAAGTCTTCCAGCGGCATCTTGTCGCCGTTGAGCGTGACCTGGCCGTTGGCGTACTGCAGGCTGGTGGAGATCGTGTTGTTTTCCACTTTGGTGATGCGGAACATCTGGCCCATGGCCGCCAGACCTTTCACCTGCTGGTTCGCCAGCTTGCCGGCGTCTTCATCGCCGTAGCCTTCCAGCTTCGCAATCTGGGTCATAAACTCGGTCGCCATATCCATCGGGATGGTCAGCTTGCTGTCGAGCGACTTCACGCTGCGATCCACTTCCTGCGCCAGCGTCTGCGGTTCACCCGTTGCGGTTGCCGGATCTTTCAGGAACAGCGACAGGTTGAAGCTGGTTTCGCCTTTGCTGTTTTTCCAGCTCAGAGGCGCAACGGTGACCACCGGCTCGCCTTTCAGCAGGATCGGCAGGTTGTTGAACAGCACCGCCATCGCCTGCTGCTGGTACACTTCAGGGTTCTGCTGAAGTGCGGCATCGGTCAGCAGCGACTGGCTCTCTTTGCTGTATTTCTGGCTAAACTCGTGCCACGCCTGGCCGTCGATATTGCCGATCTTCAGCGACAGTTTGCCGGTGCCCAGATCCTGATTCTGCACCTTCAGGCTCTTCAGCGTGTAATCCAGCTGGGTGTTGATGCTCTTACCGTCTTTGGAAACGTCGGATTTGCCGTTGATGTCCATGCCTTCCAGCACGGCCATCTCTTTGCCTTCAACCGCAATGGCAACCTTGTCCAGAGACAGTTTTTGATCGCCGATACGCTCCTGGAAATCGGTCATTCGGCTGTTGCCGTCGGCCTTCAGGTTGTTGAAGGTGAGCTGAACCTTTTGGTTATATTCGTTCACGGCATTGACCAGGCCGCTTTCCGCTTCACCCGTCAGGGAGAACACGTTTCCGTCGCGGTCAGCGTCAAGTTTGAAGTGACCGCCGCTGAAGGCGACTTTCTCATTCTCTTTCTCGTAGTTCAGCGCTTTCAGAGCGATATCTGAACTTGTGTCACCGGCATAGCTGATGCGGGTATTAATGTCGAAAGGCGATTCATTCTTTGCCAGGTCAAACAGCGGTTTGGTGACGTCGTTATTCACCAGCACGGTATGAACGGACGCCATCGACGGGATCAGGTTAAAGGACTTCAGCTGCGCCAGCGGCAGCGGACCGTGGCTCACTACCTCGTCCAGCACCACGCTCTGGCCCGGTTTCAGCCAGCCATTTTCAGCACCGGCAACCGGCTTCACTACCAGCTGCATACGGCTGGTAAAGACGCCGCGATGATAGTTCTGGTAGCTCAGCTCAAGGCCCGCCTCCGGCGCGCTGCGCTTAATCTCTCCGTTAGCCTGCGCCACCATCTCAGCCAGACGGCCTTCCAGCTGTTTCCCGGTAAACCAGGAAGCACCCGTCCAGACCACGCCTAACGCTACAATCACTCCAACCGCTACGACCGATTTTTTCATTGCGACTATCCCTAAAATGAAACCAGGCGGTAAGAACCGCCCGGAGATATTAAGCCTGCAACTAGCTTAGCAAGAGTTGTTAAAAAATTCAGTAAGTGGTTAAAGCTTATTGAAAACGCGCGCCAGGCGACCGGTGCCGCTTACGCTGACCGGAGACTCACTGGCTGCAACGAATGCTGATTCACCGGGCTTAAGCACCAGACGCTGTTCGCCTTTGTGCAGCGTCGCTTCGCCTTCCACGCAGAACAGGATCGCCGCGCTCTCCTGCGCGATGGCGGTTTCGGCCTGGCTCAGGTCGTGCAGGGAGAAGGCAAAATCCTCAACCGGAATCGGGAAGTCCAACTCTGCGCCGTTTTTCACCGGCTGAGTCAGCAGTTCCGCGGCAGGTTTCGCCACGAACTTCACGTTGGCAACCAGCTCAGGAATATCGATGTATTTCGGCGTCAGGCCCGCGCGAAGCACGTTATCGGAGTTGGCCATCACCTCCAGCGCCACGCCCTGAAGGTAGGCGTGCGGGGTTTCAGCGAACAGGAACATCGCTTCGCCCGGGTTCAGCTTCACCACGTTCAGCAGCAGAGGGGAGAACAGGCCGCTGTCGTCCGGGTAGAATTTGGAGATCAGGCGGATAGTCTCCCAGGGTTCACCCTGCTGGCTGCCCAGAGCCGCTTTCAGCACCGCCAGCGCGTGAGATTTCTCTTCATCCTGCATATTCAGCAGGCTGGCAAACAGCTGGCTGAGCGCGTCTGCGTTCGGGTTTTCAAGGAAATGCGCGATAGCTTTATGGGCCCCCGCGACCGGTTGCAGCAGAGAAACGATCTCTGAAAATTCGCGGAACGCGTTCATCGCCAGGAACGGGGTCAGCGCAAAGACCAGCTCCGGCTTGTGGTTAGGATCTTTGTAGTTACGCTCGGCGGCGTCTAACGGAATACCCGCCGCGTTCTCTTTCGCAAAGCCGATTTCAGACGCTTTCTTGTTCGGATGAACCTGGATGGAGAGCGGCTGGTCGGCGCACAGCACCTTGAACAGGAACGGCAGTTCGCCGAAGCGCTGAGCCACCTTATCGCCCAGCAGCGCGGTTGTATCGGCATCGATCACGTCACGCAGGCTGCGGACCTGGCCGCTGGCGTCTTCAATTTTTGAGCTGCTCTTCGGGTGCGCCCCCATCCACAGTTCTGCCATCGGCAGGTTGTTCGGGTTCGCGATACCGTAGAGATCCGTTAACGCAGTTTTACTTCCCCAGGCGTAGTTTTGCACTGAGTTAATGAGTTTTTGCATTATCAAGCCCTGATTCAATTATGGAATTAACTCCGGGTATTAAAGCAATAAACCTCATGGAAGTAACCTGTGGATGTAAAAAGTCGTACTAGTCTCAGTTTTTGTTAAAAAATTGTGTAGGATAAGCTGACTCGCTTTTAAGCCGGGCAGCGGAACATCTGCCCTGAATAAACAGACCGAAGCAGTAAGTGAGAGACCAATGTCGAATAAACCCTTCCATTATCAGGATCCTTTCCCCCTCAGTAAGGATCGGACCGAGTATTACCTGTTAACCCGCGATCACGTCTCCGTCTCTGAGTTTGAAGGACAAGAGATCCTCAAGGTGGATCCGCAGGCGCTGACGCTGCTGGCGCAGCACGCTTTCCACGACGCCTCGTTTATGCTCCGCCCAGCGCACCAGCAGCAGGTTGCCGATATCCTGAGCGACCCGCAGGCCAGTGAGAACGATAAATACGTAGCCCTGCAGTTCCTGCGTAACTCAGACATCGCGGCGAAAGGTGTTCTGCCAACCTGTCAGGATACCGGCACGGCGATCATCGTCGGTAAAAAAGGCCAGCGCGTCTGGACCGGCGGCGGTGACGAAGCGGCCCTGGCGCACGGCGTCTACAACACCTACACCGAAGATAACCTGCGCTACTCGCAAAACGCGGCGCTGGATATGTACAAAGAGGTCAACACTGGCACTAACCTGCCTGCACAGATCGATCTCTACAGCGTCGACGGTGACGAGTACAAATTCCTCTGTATCGCCAAAGGCGGCGGTTCAGCCAACAAAACCTATCTTTACCAGGAAACCAAGGCGCTGCTCACCCCGGGCAAGCTGAAGAACTACCTGGTTGAGAAGATGCGCACCCTCGGCACCGCGGCGTGCCCGCCGTACCATATCGCGTTTGTGATTGGCGGTACGTCGGCGGAAAGCACGCTGAAAACCGTCAAGCTGGCCTCAACCAAATACTACGACGGCCTGCCTACCGAAGGTAACGAGCACGGACAGGCGTTCCGCGACGTGCAGCTTGAGCAGGAACTGCTGGAAGAAGCTCGCAATCTGGGCCTCGGCGCGCAGTTTGGCGGCAAATACTTTGCCCACGACGTGCGCGTGATCCGTCTGCCGCGTCACGGTGCCTCCTGTCCGGTCGGGATGGGCGTGTCCTGCTCTGCGGATCGCAACATCAAGGCGAAGATCAACCGCGAAGGCGTGTGGATCGAAAAACTGGAAAACAACCCGGGCAAATACATTCCGGAAGCGCTGCGCAAAGCGGGTGAGGGTGAAGCGGTTCGCGTCGACCTGAACCGTCCGATGAAAGAGATTCTGGCGCAGCTTTCTCAGTATCCGGTCTCGACCCGTCTCTCCCTGAACGGCACGATCATCGTGGGCCGCGACATTGCGCACGCGAAGCTGAAAGAGCGTCTGGACAACGGCGAAGGGCTGCCGCAGTACATCAGAGATCACCCGATCTACTACGCAGGCCCGGCGAAAACGCCTGAAGGCTATGCATCCGGCTCGTTAGGCCCAACCACCGCAGGGCGTATGGACTCGTACGTTGACCAGCTGCAGGCCAACGGCGGCAGCATGATCATGCTGGCGAAAGGCAACCGCAGCCAGCAGGTCACGGATGCCTGCCACAAGCACGGCGGCTTCTACCTCGGCAGCATCGGCGGCCCGGCAGCGGTGCTGGCGCAGGGCAGCATTAAGAGCCTGGAGTGCGTGGAATACCCGGAACTGGGTATGGAAGCGATCTGGAAAATTGAAGTGGAAGACTTCCCGGCGTTTATCCTCGTGGATGACAAAGGCAACGACTTCTTCAAGCAGATCCAGTCGTCCCAGTGTTCGGCGTGCGTGAAGTAGTGCAGTAAATAGTCGGGTGGCGCAGTCGCCACCCGACACATTAAAGAGCGCACAAAGCGCCATAACGTTTCTCAGAAGTCATCAATACTTATCCCTTAAGCATGTGAGCAATCCCTCTTTTGTTATCAAGGAGAAAGTAATGACCACGGTACGCCATGAGAAAGACTCGATGGGCGCCATCGACGTCCCGGCCGACAAGCTTTGGGGCGCGCAAACCCAGCGTTCGCTGGAGCATTTCCGTATCTCGACTGAAAAAATGCCCGTCTCGCTGATTCAGGCGCTGGCGCTCACCAAACGCGCCGCCGCGAAAGTAAACCAGGATTTAGGCCTGCTGGCGGCAGACAAAGCCACCGCCATCATCAACGCCGCCGACGAAGTGCTGGCGGGCAAGCATCCCGACGAATTCCCCCTCGCCATCTGGCAGACCGGTTCCGGCACCCAAAGCAACATGAACATGAACGAAGTGCTGGCGAACCGGGCAAGCGAACTGCTGGGCGGCGTGCGCGGCATGGAGCGTAAGGTTCATCCGAACGATGACGTCAATAAAAGCCAGAGTTCCAACGACGTCTTCCCGACGGCGATGCACGTGGCGGCGGTGATTGCTATCCGCGACCAGCTTATCCCGCAGCTTAACGTCCTGAAATCCACGCTCAACGAGAAAGCGCAGGCCTTCCGCGACATCGTCAAAATTGGCCGTACGCACCTGCAGGACGCCACGCCGCTGACGCTCGGCCAGGAGATTTCCGGCTGGGTGGCGATGCTGGAACATAACCTGAAGCATATTGAGTACAGCCTGCCGCACCTGGCGGAGCTGGCGCTCGGCGGGACGGCGGTCGGGACCGGGTTAAATACCCATCCTGAATACGCGGTGCGCGTGGCGGAGGAATTGGCAAACATCACCGGGCAGCCGTTCGTCACGGCGCCCAACAAGTTCGAAGCGCTGGCGACCTGCGATGCACTGGTCCACACCCACGGCGCGCTGAAAGGGCTGGCGGCCTCGCTGATGAAAATCGCCAACGATGTGCGCTGGCTGGCCTCGGGTCCGCGATGCGGCATCGGTGAAATCAGCATTCCGGAAAACGAGCCGGGCAGCTCCATCATGCCGGGTAAAGTCAACCCGACCCAGTGCGAAGCCATGACCATGCTCTGCTGTCAGGTGATGGGCAACGACGTGGCCGTCAACCTGGGCGGTGCGTCCGGCAACTTCGAGCTGAATGTTTATCGTCCGATGGTGATCCACAACGTTCTGCAATCGATTCGTCTGCTGGCGGATGGCATGGAGAGCTTTAACGAGCACTGCGCGGTAGGGATTGAGCCGAATCGCGAGCGTATCAGCCAGCTGCTCAATGAATCCCTGATGCTGGTGACGGCGCTGAATACCCATATCGGCTACGACAAAGCCGCCGAGATCGCTAAAAAAGCGCACAAAGAGGGGCTGACGCTGAAAGCCTCAGCCCTGGCGCTGGGCTATCTGACGGAGGCGGAGTTCGACGCCTGGGTGCGCCCGGAAGCGATGGTCGGCAGCCTGAAATAGTCATCCCGCCACGTACAGGTGCAGCCGCGGAATAATCAGCTGTAGCGGCTGCGCCTGAGGTCTGTAACGGTGTTGGACATTGTCCGCATCGTAATTCAAAAGCTCACCAATATCCGGCACGATGGCCCCCTGGTCGGCATCATAGAGCGCAATCAGCGGCGTAGGGCAGGCATACTGAACCTGTTTTTGCTGGCCGGAATACCAGACGCGGGCGATAGGCTGAACTTTCACCGGGCGCTTAATTTTGAGGCGCGCGTCCGCCGGGAGCGAGGCGATGCTGTGGTACTCCTGCTCCAGGCGCTCAATCCACTGCTCGCGCGACCACGGCGCGACGGTGCGCGGCGTCTTCAGGCTTTTTTCCAGCTGCGCCAGAATCTCATCCCGGGTGAAGTTTTTAATAATGTGCTTATTCGCCCAGCCGAAGCGCAGCGTGGCGGGGTGACGCAGTACCGTCAGCGTGCGATAGGCGTTCAGGGTAATCAGTCCCGGAAGCTGACGGTGCACCCATTCAAACCGGGCTGCAGGGGCGAGGCCGGACTCTTCGGTGATGATCTTTTCAAAGGCCGCTTTCAGGGTGTTGATATGGGTAATCTGGCTTTCCAGCGCGTCGCGCATTGTCGCATCAGTTTGCAGGCAGATCACGCCGGGCAGACGCACGGCGGCCTTACTGCTGCGGTTTTCTGACTGCTGCTGGATAAACAGGCGACGATAGTGCTTCAGCGCCAGCTCAAGGGCGGCGCTGCCGATGTGCTGTTCAACCGCGATGGTGTCCAGCGGGTCGTGCTCGGCCCCTTTGGCCACCTCGGGCAGGGTAAAGACGCGCGCGGCCAGCAGACGGCAGGTCTGCAAACGTTCGGTCAGGGTCAGGAGCTCGTGTTCTATTTCCCGAAACGTGCTGTTCAGCCGTTCGAGGAGATCGTAGGTCGCCATAAACACTCTCGTTAGTTACAACATACTTATCATATAGCACAGCACGCCGGGTCAGGCCAGCGTGCGGTTGAGGTCAGGCAGGGACGGGAAGGGCGATGTTATGGTACACCGGCCAGCTAAAGCAGAAGCGCGCGCCGCCTAGCTCGCTCTCTTCGCAATGCACCGTGCCGCCCATCGCCTGCGCGATAGAGTAGACAATTGCCAGCCCCAGACCACATCCTCCGGTGGCGCGATCGCGGCTCGGGTCAAGGCGGACAAACGGTTCAAACACGGTTTCTCGCGCTTCCGGAGCAATACCCGGACCGTCATCCTCCACCGTCAGGCTGGCCTGATTGCCCTGCAAATCCAGCCCAATCTGTAGCGTGCTTTCGCTGTAGCGCATGGCGTTGTTCATCAGATTGTCCAGCACGCGCTCCATCAGGCGCATATCGAGCGCGCCGTAATCACCCGGCGTGACCCGCGTTAACAGCGTGCGCTGAGGGTTCACGCTCTGAACGTCATCGATGTGGGTTTGCAGCCAGGCGGGCAGGTCCGGCGTGCTGAGGTTCAGCTCGTTTTGCGGACGATCGAGGCGCGCGTAGGTCAGCAGCTCCTCAATCAGCGCCTCAAGCTGGCCGATATCGCGGTTAAGGGCCTGCGACTCCGCTTCAGTCAGATTTTCGCTCATCTCCAGACGATAGCGCAGGCGAACCAGCGGCGTGCGCAGCTCGTGTGCAATCCCGTCGATCAGCTGCTTTTTACTGGCGATCAGGGCATTGATGTTATCGGCCATCTGGTTAAAGGCCACGCCCAGACGTTCAAAACTGGAACCGCTGTCGAAGTGAATGCGTTCGGTAAAGTGCCCCTCGCCAAAACGTTGCGCGGCGGATTCCAGCTTCAGCATGTCCTGCCAGTGCGGGCGCATCCAGATAAAGACCGGAAACGCGAGCGAAATGGCGATAAAGGCCATCAGCGCCATGTCCAGCAGGCGCATCTGGTGCAGATAATAGAGATAGGGCACCGGCCCGACGGCCAGCACGTAATGGCTGCGCGGAATACGCTGGATAAAAGTGTATTTCTCATCCAGCGCGACGATATCCCCGTCGCGCAGACGCTGCATGGCGGGCGGATCCAGCTCAAAATCTTTTAACGGCTCGATGCGTAAATCGAACGACAGATTCAGGTCCAGCTCTTTCAGGGTTTTCGCCCAGTCGTGCGGCGGGATCTCTCTCAGCTCGCTGCGCATCAGATAGAGCGAGCTTTTCATCAGGTCGTCCAGAGACTGTCTGCCCGCACGTTCGGCGGTAAATTTATAAACCAGCCCGACCAGCATGGTCATGACCAGGAAGCAGACAAAAAGCAAAAGATAAAACTGCACGAACAGCTTTTTCATTAAATATCACCGGGAAATCAAGTAATTAAATACTATTCTTTGGCGTTGTCTTTAGTCAATGTTGCCTAATCATCATTACCAGGTTTATCGTAAATATGGGTGCCATCAGGGTCACTGTAGAACACCAGATTACGTCCTGCCATTTTAGCGGCATACATAGCTAAATCAGCACAATGAAGGGCTCTTTTAATGTCACCACCACACTGTGATAACTCGGCAACTCCTGCGGATAGTGTGATTTTTATAGAGCCCGGGAAGGTTGTATTCTCTACGAGTCCTCTGATACGTTCTGCCGCAGTCGAGGCTTCCTCCAGAGTCACATTAGGCAGAAAAATGATAAACTCTTCACCACCGAATCTACAGAGGATGTCATCTTGACTTGTTAACAGTCGGAGCATTTTACTCAGATTCACCAGGACTGAATCGCCACCCTCATGACCATAGCGATCGTTGATTCTTTTAAAGTGATCGATATCAATGGCAATCACCGCATGTTCATCCGTTAGTTCATGCCTTTTAATTCGGGAATAGAAACCTTTTCTGTTATATAGTCCTGTCAATTGATCGGTCATCGCCTCATCACTCAAGAGACTCACCTGTTTGGTCATCATTATTAAATGTTGACTGAAAGCTTCCCTGATTTGTTCGGCTTCTTGATAACCAGTATTAAGGCGAGCAAGATTCATCAGCGCTTTTTCACTGTCATTAGTTCGTGTATAACTGGCCAGTTTTTCAAGGGGGCGGGATATTACACCGGAAAAGAAAATTACAGTTCCGGTCGTCAGTATAAGGATGAAAAGAGTAAACCAGAATGCATTTATAATGGTTTCCAGTAGAATGCGGGACACATTATCCGAAGTTCCTGAGATGAAGACTTTCCATTCGGCTTTCTGCATGCTTGCGTAGCCAATTAGATTTTGTTTTCCTTTTTGACTCTCTGTGAAATAACCATTATCTTCCTGGTTCAAACGAACCTGGGATAAAGGTTCAAAGTCAATAACTTTACCAATCAATTTAGGATCTTTGTTAAAAATAACGAGGCCGTCTTTAGTGACTATACTTACATCGGCTTGATTTCCATAAAAGTGTTGGCCGAGAAGATCGCTAAGCATACTCTTTTTTTTCAAATAAATGGTACCACCCAGATAACCGAGGTATTTTCCATCAGTTGAAATAATCGGTTGTGAAAGAAAAACAACATAGTTACCTGCTGCTGAAATAAATGGCTGGGATATAAATGCTTTTTGGGTAGTGATGGCTTGACGACTGGCCTCTGATTGCAGTTTTACGCCAAGTAATTTCAGGCTTTCTGGAGAGGTTGCGGCAACTACTGCATTGGCTGTCACTATGACAACAGAATTGAAAAAACCAGACTGAAGACGCAGACGATCGGCTTCTCCCTGTAACCGGGCTCGGTCATGAAGATCTTTAATCAATCCAGCACTATAAGAAAGCTCCTGCTGAGCGGTGCTCAAATATTGATCGGTCGTATCGGCCAGTTTTCGTGCATAGGCCACATTGCTCTTAAGCAGACTTTCTTCAATATTTGCATTTTGGAAGACAGTCAAAGCGCTCAACAACAATAAAGAGGTCAGTAATATCCCTCCTACAGAGAGAATCAACATCAAAGTCCTGAAACGAAATTGTTTTTTTCGCATGAAAGTCAGCACATCAGAGGAGGAGGTAACAGTGTAAACAAGTTCATCCTTTTCACAAACTATCATCGGGCTGAAAGGAGTATTCAACAGCACAAATCAACCTTTATGGCCGCGCAAGCATACCTGGCCAGGATTCAACCTCATCATTCACAAGGGCTGAGGTAAGGCTCATTTTGTACAAGTTATGCAATCTCCAGGTGGCAGCAACTCTGTCTGATTCAATGTGACCCTTTTACTCATGTAACCAGGTCGTGCACTTCTTGATTTGTATCAATCCCGTGCTCTGTTTCTTTCTGAAAAACATAAAAATAATTGATTTTTACTGAAGCTTAGGGGTAGTGTCGCTGATTATTAGACGATCGGTCAATATTATTCCAGACTCCTGAAAATGAGTCATCATTCAACCAGAAAGACGAGGTAAAAGTGTTTAAATCGCTAGTCATCAACCGCACCGAAGATCGATACACTGCTCAGATTGCTGAAATCGCCGAGAGTGAACTCCCTGAAGGAGATGTTACGGTCGACATTGATCACTCTTCAATCAATTACAAAGATGCCCTGGCCATTACCGGACGCGGCCCCATCGTCCGTCATTTCCCGATGGTTCCAGGCATCGATTTTGCCGGTACCGTGTCTGACAGCGCACATCCTGATTTTCGAATCGGTGATAAAGTCCTGCTGACTGGCTGGGGGGTAGGGGAAAAGCACTGGGGCGGACTGTCAGAAAAAGCGCGAGTGAAAGGCGAGTGGCTGACGCCGCTTCCGGCAGGCGCAAATAGCAAACACGTCATGGCTATCGGAACAGCTGGGTTTACTGCGATGCTGTGTGTCGACGCGCTGCTCAATCATGGTGTTAAGCCTGAAGATGGATCCGTACTTGTTACCGGTGCCAGCGGAGGTGTTGGTAGTATAGCGGCCATGATCCTTTCGTCTATGGGCTACCATGTGACCGCCTCTACCGGTCGGCCGGAAGAATCCTCGTGGCTATATAAAACTGTCGGGGTGAACGACATCATTAACCGTGCTGAGCTTTCAAGCCCGGGTAAACCGTTACAAAAAGAACGCTGGGCTGCTGCCATTGATACAGTCGGCAGCCACACGCTCTGCAATGCCTGTGCAGGGGTACGCTATGGCAGTATTGTTGCAGCCTGTGGCATGGCTCAGGGTATGGAGTTGATGGGCAATGTGGCTCCGTTTATTCTGCGTGGTGTTACGCTGAAAGGGATTGACAGCGTCATGTTCGCGAAAGAGAAAAGAGCGGCGATCTGGCAGCAGGCGTTAAAGCATTTACCAGAGTCCAGACTGGATAGCCTGACGACTGTATATCCGCTGAGTGAGGCCATCACTGTAGCCGAAAAACTTCTGAATGGCGGAATTCGCGGCCGTGCGGTAATTAAATGTAGCTAATAGATACGGGACTGCAGATCGAACGAGGGGCCGCTACCGGCTCCTCTTTTACTGTACTTCAGTTGCTTCCTGCAACGACTGGTAACGGACAGATGTTTTGAAATAGTTCCAGAAATCGTACACAGGTTGGGTAGAACTATAAAGTTTGGCACGCATAACGGCACCCTCCCAGCCACTCCAGAAAATTGCTGCCAGTTGTTTGTCGTTCATATCCGAGCAAATTTCGCCTGAAGTTAGTGCATCGGACAGACAGGAAGCAACGAGTTCTTGCCAGCTCTCAAGTACATCCTGTAGCTGCTTGATAAAGGACTGTGGCAGTCCCGGACTTTCCTGCATCATATTTCCAACAAGGCAGCCTCGGGTAAAATTGTACTTTTTAATCCCATCGCAGGCATCGTGGATAAAATTTTCCAGACGTAACATTGGTGCGCATAAAGGTTCATGAAGGTGTTTTTTAAGTTTATGCTCGAAGAAACTGTCATAGGCATGGAGGACGGCCTGCGCATACTCCTCTTTGCTCTTGAAGTAATAATAAAATGAGCCTTTAGGAACACCGGCATTTTTGACAATGGCATCGACTCCCGTTGAAAGAAATCCATTCTGCGTAAGTAATTCAAGTCCGCTGCGGATCAGATCATTACGGGTATCTGCATAGGTGCTTTCTGTTTTTCGTGGCCTTCCCCGTCCGCGAGTTTCGCTGGTCATGACTCATCTCCTGCATGTTTGAACAGCAAAGAATAAGTGATTTTACGCGAGAGCTACAATCAGTTTATCCTCTGCGTTTTGAAGGTGGAGCACCTCCGCCAACCGAGAGCCATAATTCCTGCCTCCTTCAGGGGAAGTTCCTAAAAACCTGCCTTAAGGCTGGCAGGTTAAATATGGTAATCGACATGGCACCTCATTCAAGACAAGGTGCCAGCAGAATGGCTCATTTCACTGTTTCAATTTTCGGTGGTTGCCATGTGCCATCCAGAATCGGCTGCTCTCCCCAATAAGCTCGGATATAGAGTGACAGGTTACCGTCTGGTGCCGGAAGCCAGTTATTCACTTTATCGTCTGTTGGGCGTGTTTTGCTGACGTACAGTGTCAGCGAGCCGTCATCGTTGTACTTCAAGTTTTTATTTTTCGTCCCCAGCGAGTAACGGTTCAGTTCATTTGGGCTAAACAGATGTTTGCTGTTGTAAAGCGTTAATGACCAGAAACCTTTTACAGGAGGAAGTTCGCCTTTGGCGAAAGTTACGGTGTAGTCATGGTCGCCAGATAACTGTCCTCCGGCGGCATCATTGTCGGTGTAGAAATACTGGGTTTCGTTCGGTTTGTTATCGAACATGTTCGATTTCGATGTTCCGGTACGGTTGTAGTAATCCACGCCGAACTCGGCGTTATTTTTAGAGCGGTTCCAGCCGTTGCCCGCCGGGACCCCGTTATTTTTCCATTTAAAGAAATCTGCAATAACCGTTTTATCCGTTTCGATCGCTGCTTCATCCATCCATTTGCGAACGTCAGGATTTTTCTTCCCGGCTTCAACCAGGTGGCGGTACTGAGCGTACATTGCCTCTTCACCAGGCAACGGTGGCACTTTATCCAGCACGTTAGCGAACTGGTCGAAGAATTTCTCAGGCACCACCCATCGCGTCTCGCCCGCACTGGCATCAGGTTTATCACCAATTGCCGGGATTTTTGAGTACTCAAAGGATTTCATTTTTCCGTCAAACTGGCTTAACGGGTATGTCATGATTTCTTTAATCGGAGCCTGAATCGCTTTTCGATCTTCCGGTGTATCGTCCATCTGAACGCGTGGAATGACGTTGGCCATCTCTGTAGACGAACGAATGACCCCTTCAATACCCTTCGGTGTTTCGCCTTTCCAGTTCGGCCCGACTAATAAATAAAATCCTGACTTCGTGCCGTAAGGCTTACCGACATTACCAATCTGGTTGGTGCGGGCATCATAGATAGCGTAAACCCAGAAACGCTCGCCAAAATCAGGTACCTGGATGACGATGGGCTCTTTATCTAACTCGAAGAAACCCAGACCATATGCGACATCCTGGTTGGGGCAGGTAACGAAGGTTTCTTCAGGCTTAATGTAGTCTGTCAGCATGCTGAGTTGACCCATTGGCGCGACGGGGACCATTCCACCATTAAGTGCGGGATAAGGCGCTTTGGTGATGGTTTCCCGACGGTTGAACTGGTTCACCATTGGCCAGCCCCATATGTAGGCCTGCTGTGCAATTGCCTTAACATAACTTTCAGGCATCGTTACATCAGCAGACGGTTGAGTTAGCTGATCAAACTTGGTTGGATGCGGGATGGTCAACGGTGCACTTTGTGCATATACGCCTGCGCTGAGTGTCAGCGCAACAAAGAGGGGGAGGTAACGTTTATTCATGTTTTCTCTCAATTATTTGTTGGTCTGAACCAGGTCGTCAGGTACCCAGGTCTGATCGTAGAAACCGTCTTCTGTACCATATAGGCGAAGGGCAACGAGGAAATTACGGTCAGGAACCGTTTTAATAAACGCACTGTCCTCTACGCCGTCAGGTTTGTTTGGGCCAAACCAGAGATCGATTGAGCCGTCATTGTTTTTCGGGATGTTGTAGTAACCGTTAGTGGAAGGGAGTAACTGATCGGTTTCAGGCATGGTGCCATCGGTGATGTTGTAGGCCGTTACCGCCCAGAACAGCGCAGCTGGTGGATTTGGTGGCAGATGCAGCTTGTAGGTGTTGCTGCCGTTCAGGAATTTACCGGTGTTGTCTTTAGTCGCGAAGGGATATTTCGATCCTGCTCCCGTGGTATGCATTACCATTGCGGCCGCGCTGGAATAGGCTATCTGGAAAAAGGCTGCACGTTGGTTAGCATCAAGCGTGCCGTATTGCATCCATTCTGCGGTTGCACCCGCCCATGAGGTTTCCCACTGCCTGTCTTTGTAGTAAAGCTGCCGCTGGTCATCGCGTCCAACCTGTCGGCGAGCCAGAATCATGCGAGGTGCTGTGACGACCGCTTTGTTGAGCATTTCCTGCTGCTTCGCTGTCGGCGAGAAAGGTTTCCCTTTAATCATCCCGATACTTAACAATGCGCTTCGCGTCTCCTCCGGAATCGCCGTCAAAGGCTCGTAATCCACGAAGGTTTTGAGTTTCTGCCAGTAGCTGGCGTCGGTGGGATACATCATGTTGACGCGCTTGCCGCTGGCATCCGGGAACTGCATCTGCTTGACCTCTTTTTCGATATCCCAGAGCGGATAAATACGCGTGGTTTCGGCATTTTTTACTGCCGGAACCGGGTCAGGCTTACCGTCACCTTTTCCCATGATGGTTCTAAAGAAGAGGAATACGTTATAGGTCGATGATTTAAAGGCGTAGTAACCCTGCGGAACGGGGCCATCATAATCAGGCGGTAATAGTAAATACAAACCACCCCGAGCCCGGTCCGGACCGATAGCACCCACATCGGTGATGGTTTTCTGGAAGAAATCGGTGAACATGCCGATGACGTTTGCCGGCGCTTTAATCACCAGCGGACCCGTTTCTTTCAGATCCAGGTAACTCATGGAATAAATGACATCTCCGTTTGGCGTCGGCACTACCGCGCGGCTATCCATGCGCTCTTTCCAGATTGGCAGGACATTATATCCTTTGCCAAATGCGGCCTCAGAACCGTCACGCAAACCGATAGTGTTCAAAAGGGGGAGTGTTTGAATGTAAGCCTGAATAGCATCCTGATAGTAGAGCTCGTCACTAAGAGTCTGCGCCTCATCTTGTGCCAGCCAGTTGCCGTTGTTGAGCTGTTTCATCAAAGGCGACAAAGGCGCATCGGCCGCGAATACCGGCTGAGATAACGCCAGTGCCAGTAATACAGCAGATGTTATTACGTGAACTTTCATGACACATTCCTGAATTGATAAGCAGAAAAACCCGTTGAAAATGTCGAATGCCATTTAAGGATAGTTAACGTTGCAAATTTGTAATCTTTATATTTATTTATTAATAAATTTGCGAAATGAAATTATTCTTCTTTCTGAATGAAAGAAGTGGTGCTGACAGGAATATTGCAGATCTGAACCGCTGGTCTATGCTCAGAAAATCGCGCGTCTGCCGCTCGGGTGGCAGAGTAAAAATGATAATTACACGCTACTCGGTGCCGGATATGAATAAGAGAGTGCTTGCTTTTTTAACATGTGCCATATCCCTCTTAGCGTTTAGTACCTTTGCTGCTGAACCCCGACAGGAACCGACGGAGCAGGAGAAAGCACGCACGCTCTATATCTTCCATACCCCCATCGTCATGCTTCAGGCTAAGTTCGGCCTGACAACGCCAGAAGAACGCGTTTTACGCATCCGCAATACGCTGCGTAATTTTACTCAGGCAGATGTCCGCGAACCGATAAAAATTGTCGCCGTCACACGTTATAACCAGCAGGGCAAACTTTTCGTGATGAATGGCAAGCCGCTAATGTTGTTGACGCAGGCGGATCTTGATGAAGGTGACGACCTGACTCTGGATCAAGCCGCTCAACGCGTGCTGGCGCGAATGGAGGCGCAACGTAAAGCGCTTCACGATCAATATGACACCGGATGGCTTGTGCTTTCCACAGTGAAAACGGCGGTGGGGCTGGCGGCCTTTGTATTGCTTGCTTGGGGCGCCTGGCGTTCCTGGCGTAGGGTGAAGCGATATTGTCGCCGTCTGATCGCTGAGAATCGAGGATGGATCCCCAAAAACTGGCGACGTTATCTCGGCCCTGTAGAAGCCCGCTTGTATGCATTGCTAATGATATTGCTGGGCATAGTAGCTTTCTATGTATGGCTTAGCTGGGCGTTTAGTCTATTTCCCTGGACCCGGGTTTGGTCCACATCGCTTGGCGACTGGTCTCTGCGCGTCATTCGTCAGATTTTCCTATCCATCGTCTCAGCTTTACCTGGTTTGCTGATCGTTCTCATTATTTTCATAATCACGGCCATCATACTTAAATTGTTGAAGATGGTACTTAAGCAGGTAGAAGCGGAGCGTTTACATTTTCCGGGGCTGCATCCGGAAACCGTCGGAGCGACCAGAAAACTGCTCTCTGTTGTTGTGTGGTTATTTGCTCTTTCTGCAGCCTACCCGTTTTTTCCCGGCGCCAATTCGCTGGCTTTTAAAGGCATAAGCGTCTTCTTTGGCTTAATGCTGACGCTGGGTTCAGCTGGAGTAATGAATCACGCCATGAGTGGCCTTGTGCTCATTTACTCGCGCGCGCTGCGAAAAGGAGACGTCATCAGGGTCGCAGATAATGAAGGAAAGGTGAGCGAAATTGGCATGCTCGCAACGAAGATTATCACTCGAGAGAACTATGTGGTTACCGTACCTAATGCCGTCGTTGTGAGCGGCAAGATTACGAACCTCAGCGCCCAAAACAATGATGGCAGCGTCAATTTGACCGCTAGCGTCACCATCGGTTACGACACCCCCTGGCGGCAGGTGCATGCCATGCTTGAACTTGCCGCTACGCGGACAAATTGCGTGGATCATACAACCGCGCCGCAGGTACGTCAGTTGGCGCTTATGGATTGGTATGTAGCCTATGAGCTTCAGGTCAGGTTGATGCCTGAGCAATCTCTGGCTATCGCGCGCAACGAGCTCTTTAGCAACATTCAGGATGTCTTCAACGAATTCAGCGTGCAGATAATGTCGCCTAACTTTGTTATGCAGCCTGAAGGAAGCGTTGTGGTAGCCAAAGATAACTGGTATCCCGCCCCTGCAGTGGCACCAGAACAGGACAGATAATATCAACAATTAAAATCAGGCAGACGGCATATGAAAAAAACGACGTTGTTATCTCTGGTGGCGTTTCTTTCTCCAGCGACACAGTCTGCAAAACTCAGAACGATGTGGCCCTTTCCTTACCAACCGGTGATGAATGGCGCTTTGCAACAGGCGCGCAGTATCAAATTACGCCGCAAAGTAATATTGGTTTTGCAGTATCATACCTAAATATGCAGTCTTCTCGGGTCCAGTCACCGGAGCAATTCAAAGGTAGCTATGATAATCCTTATCTTTGGTTTGCCAGCTTGAACTACAGTTATCAATTTTAAATGCTCGGCAATACAAGATTTGATTAGGTCTGCCACGGGTCAGGGCAGGCCTTTTCTTCAGCGAGCTACAAATGTTTCCGGCGTTTAGCTGAGTACATCACCTCATCACATTCTTTAAGCATTTCCCCCAGCAACGGATATTTTATCGGGTCATTATGCAACATTCCGAAAGAATAATTAATATTATATGGCTTACCCGAATGTGCATTGTAACCATCTACACATTTACGTAAATCTTGCAAAAAGATATCAGTGCGACTCTGATCAGCAATAAGCACAGAAAACTCATCTCCGCCAAGACGACCTGCGATATCACCAGGATCAAGATGTTGGGTCAGCATATCGGCAAACACTTTTAACACTTCGTCACCTTCTGCATGTCCCCAGAGATCATTGATAGGCTTGAATTTATCGAGATCAAAAAATATAAGACTGAACGATGCATTGGTTTGATTGAGGACTCGGAATCGCTTTTCACCTTTACTGTAAAATCCCCGACGATTGGGTATGCTCGTCAAACTATCGGTCATGGCCATACCAATAACCTTAAATTCATCCTCAACGATGCATGCTAAATCTTTGAGCGAGGAAATATCTTCGGCGTTGAAATGACGTGGTGAGGTATGGATTAGACATAGTGTCCCTGCAACTTCTCCATCCGGCAAATGCACGGGATAACCAGCGTAGAATCGGATATGAGGCTCGCCAGTAACAAGTGGATTATCGTGAAAACGGTCATCGTTCATCGCATCGTTAACGATGAAAGGACCTTCCTGCAAAATGGCATGACCACAGAACGAGATGTCGCGTGGCGTTTCTCTAATTCCTAACCCTTCGCATGCAAGAAGCCATTGCCGCTTGCGATCCAATAGGCTAATCAGAACAACTGGAACCTGGAAGACCTTCTTTGCGAGTCTCGTTAAACGATCGAAACGTTCTTCGTCCCTCATATCAAGAAGATCGGCCTGATAAAGCGATTTCAGTCTGTTTTCTTCATTATCAGGAATGCCGGGAAATTTCATTTTCCTATCCTATTGGCTTAGTAATATGATTCACTGTATTTATTAACCATATGAAAAACATTGCTTTTACAGTGATGGTAATAGAACAGTTAACAACAATTTGCTATGGGTAGATTAGACTAATGCAAAATCATAGCAAATGTGATTTTGAGACATTACCTTGAAGACAAGAAAGGGTCGATCGGCCCGATGAATGAAGTAGAGCTGTTTCCTGTCGCCTTCCTTCTTCCATTCGAACCATCCATCCACGAAGCAAATAGTGCGACCATGCTGCACGCGTTTGAGCTTGTGCAAAACGTCCACACATAGAAACTTCGAGACAAATGTCAGACTGAAAGTATAGGGCAGTGAGAAAAAGAGGTGCGCACCGGAAAGATATGATTTTGGAACTGGGGGATTATGAAAGAAGGGACGCCGATTGGGGCATAAAAAAGACCTTGCACGTCCGTAGATGTCCGTTAAACGTTTCTGACTAACTCACTGATATCATGACAAACAAAAGCACTTCAATGAGTTGCAAATTTTCTGCACACTATAACTGCACAAACAGCTTTTTCAATGGGTCTCACCGAAAAAACGCTTTGTGCAGAATATACGTGAAAACCCGTCGATATTTTCATGTCTGTGAAGCGTGTTACATGGCAATTGCGCTGTTTTTTACCTTGGCGATGAGTGTTTCCGTTATGGCCAGTCCTTCCGCAATGTGCATATCAATCACATCGGTACCGAATTCGTTAATCAAATCCAGAAGTATTTCGTAAGTCTGGATGAGCTCAAGGAGATCAAAGAGCGCTTTTTGATCGGCGCGTGAGGGGGAGGAATGGCTAAGCGCTGCCTGATTAACAATCCATTCCAGATTGGTTTTGATGGCTTCTACCTGACTGTAGCTATACATATTTCATGGGCTTAAATCCTCATTTCAAGATTTTATGGGAGAGCTATCGTGAGAGCTTCACGGTGAAAAAAGAGTCTGCATGTCGCCGGGGCAGTGCTGGCTGTAGAAAGGATGGATGAAGATTTAATTATGGGATAGTTCGCGTGCTTAGCAAGTTAATTGTTGCGCAAACGTAAAAATAAATGCGCGAAAGAGAGGGCATTGCTACGTAATACCTTCATTTCGCGCACGTTATGCTAGCCAGATAACGGAATCAGGTTTCCCAGGCGTGCGGGGCAAACAGATAACCCTTGTTACGCACGGTTTTAATGCGGTAGGGCTCGGTAGCGTTATCCTGCAGCTTTTTGCGCAGACGCGAAATCGCTACGTCAACGCTGCGGTCCATGCCGTCATAGCTCACGCCACGCAGGTTTTTCAGCAGCGCGTCGCGGTCCATGATTTGCCCGGCGTGCGTTGCCAGCTCCCACAGCAGGTCAAAGTCTGCGGTGGAGAGGGCGATAAGCTCGCCGGAGAGCAGCACCTGGCGGTTAATGGGGTCAATAGACAGCGTACCGAAGCGCATCGCTTTGTGCGGCGTCAGTGACGGCGCGGGCGCTTCACGTTCGACGCTGGCGTGCTGGCGCAAATGCAGGCGCAGGCGGGCAAGCAGGACGGCAGGCGGCGTGGTTTTCAGAATGTAGTCATTGGCACCCATCTCCAGCGACAAAATGTGGTTCATATCGCTGTCCAGAGAGGTGAGCAGGACGATAGGGCCTTCCCACCGGGCGCGCAGGTCGCGGCAAAGCGTCATGCCGTCTTTGCCTGGCAGCATGATATCCAGTAGCACCAGATCCGGGTTTTCACGGACGACCACCTCTTCGGCGCGATCGCCGCGAGGTTCAACAATGACGTCCATATCATGTTTACCCAGATAGGCGGCGATCAGCTGCCCGACTTCAGGTTCGTCTTCAACATAAACAATCTTATTCATACAGCGTCTGTTTTCGTGAAAAAAGCCAACATACACCGCGGAACCTTAACCTTCCATTAATCTTTCAAAATTAACGCCGGTTCCGTTATTCTGGCTCTTATTGTTACTTGATTGTTATAGGGAAAATATGGGGCTGGTGATTAAAGCCGCGCTGGGCGCGCTGGTGGTATTACTGATTGGCATTCTGGCAAAAACGAAAAACTACTACATTGCCGGGCTAATCCCGCTGTTTCCGACCTTTGCGCTGATCGCTCACTATATCGTGGCGTCTGAGCGGGGCACGGAAGCGTTACGCACAACCATCGTGTTTGGCATGTGGTCTATCATTCCGTATTTTCTCTACCTACTTTCGCTGTGGTATTTCACCGGTTTTCTGCGTCTTCCCCTGGCGCTGAGCGGGGCGGTGGTCTGCTGGGCACTCAGCGCCTGGGTGTTAATTTTCTTCTGGAGCCGCTTTCACTAGCGCAGCGGGCGGCCGCCGTCCACGGCAAAGGTTCTGCCGGTGACATAGCAGCTGGTGAGCAGGTAATCCACAAGGTCAATCACCTCTTTTTCGCCTGGGGCAATTTTCATCAGCGACTTATTCAGGGCCTGCTGGCGATACTCCGCATCATCGTTTTCGTTAAACAAAATCATCGCCGGGGCGATGGCGTTCACCTTCACCTCGGGCGCGAGCTTGCGGGCAAACGAGCGCGTCATATTATCCAGAGCGGCTTTACTGGCCGCGTAGGCGATGTGCTTGTCGCTGCCGCGCTCCACCACATAATCGGTGAAGTGAATAATATCGCCCGCCGCGTGCCCATGGCCGCGCAGCAGATCCTGCAGCGCGTGGTTAAGCAGATAAGGGGCATTGACGTGGATCTGCAGCATGGCGGAGAGCGTCTCGCTGAGTGACGTACCGGGTTTTTCGGCACGCCATGCGCTGGCGTTATGGATCACCGCGCGCAGTCCCGTCGTGGTGGCTTTTACCTTGTCGGCAAAGTCCAGAATGCCTTCATCGGTCGAAAAATCTGCCTCAATGCAGACCGCCCCGGCTTTGCGTAACCCTTCAATCGACGGGTATTCCGTACGGTAGCTGACAATGACCGGATGGCGAAGGTTGAGAAAGTGATGGGCGAGGGCGAGGCCGATACGGCGGCCTCCACCGGTAATCAGTATTGGGCGAAGCGGTGCATTTCCCATCGTATTCTCCTTTACAGTTCAACAATGGGAAAGGCGATGCTATCCCATTAACATCCAGGTTGCCGGCAGGGCCGCAACCAGTAACAGTCCAATTAATGCCATCTCACGGCGTTTCAGCGCGTTCTCCAGCTGATGCGTGCGGCGGGCATAGATAAACACCAGCAGACCCGGCGCGTACAGCACCACCGACAGCAGCAGATGCATAGGCCCGGAAGCATACAATAACCACAGGCCGTAAATACAGGCTCCGACACCCACGACATAATGCGCCGGGCGTGAGGCAATTTTTAACAGATACGCACCCACTAAGAAATAGGGTACCAGAATCATCTCCGAGGCGATGGTCAGCAGGGTGTTATAGTCTGAACCTGTGAGCCAGATCAGCACCAGACAAACCTGAACGCTGATGTTGGTCAGCCAAAGCGATGCCGACGGCGCGCTGTTTTGGTTTTGACGGGCAAACAGGCGTGGAAACGCCTTGTGCGTCGCGGCCAGGAACGGCACTTCAGCCGCCATGATGGTCCAGCTCAGGTAAGCGCCGCAGACGGAGACGATCAGCCCTGCGGCAATCACCACGTCGCCCCAGGGGCCGAGCATTTTCACCATCAGGCCTGCCATTGACGGGTTACGCATTTCAGCCAGCTCAGGCCGCGCCACCACGCCCAGCGACAGCAGCGTCACCAGCAGATAGACCCCGAGCGCGGCCAGTACGGCCAGCAGCGTGGCGCGGCCCACATCGCGTTTATTCCTGGCCCTGGCAGAAACCACGACCGCGCCTTCAACGCCGATAAATACCCACAGGGTAATCAGCATCGTGTTTTTCACCTGCTCCCAGACGGGAACGCCCAGCGCAACGCCGCTGAAATCAAGCCTGAAAACGTCCATACGGAACGCAATAAAGGCCAGAACGATAAACAGGCCGAGCGGAACCAGTTTCGCCAGCGTCGCCACCAGGTTGATGCTGGCGGCCGTTTGTACGCCACGCAACACCAGCCAGTGGACGAACCAGAGCAGCACCGAGGCGCCCACAATAGACTGCCAGGTATTTCCGTCGCCAAAGAGGCGCAGCTCAGGCGTATCGGTAAAGAAACTGAGCGCCGAGAAGACGATCACCAGGTAAGAGACGTTGGCGATAACGGCACACAGCCAGTATCCCCACGCGGAACAGAAGCCAATCAGCTCGCCGAAACCTTCGCGCGCATAGGTGAAAATGCCGCCGTCAAGATCCGGGCGAATGCGGGTGAGCAGCAGCATGGCGAAGGCCAGCAGCAGTATGCCGACACCCGTAATGCCCCAGCCAATGATGAGCGCGGAAGGGCTGGCGACGGCCGCCATATTTTGCGGCAAACTGAATACGCCTGCACCCAGCATTGAGCTTAAAACGAGTGCAGTCAGAGCACTCAGGCCAAGTTTCTTTTCCATTGGCTTCCTGTTATGAAAGGTCAAAATCCAGAATAATTATTTCGCTCAGGCGCATAAAAATGGTGGATCACACTAAGGCGCGGGATTTTACGGAGTGTAACGAATGCATGCAATGACGTGAGGCAGAAATTCAAAAAAAGTAACAAAAAAAGGCGGCATTGCGCCGCCTTTCGTCAACGATGTTGTTACTTGTACAGATCGGCGCTGATGGTCACGTTGTTACCACGTTCCTGCCACTGGCGGGTGATGTGGTAGTACTTCGCCCCTTTCTTCGCCGCACGCTTCGCGACCTGGTAAGAGACTTCCGTCATGTTGCCGTAGTTGCCGGTAAACTTGATGCTGTCGAACGGCACCATCTGCGCTGCAGTGGCGTTGTTCAGCTCTTCAATTTTGGTACCGTCCGGCAGCGTAACGGAATATCGGCCACCCTTCGTGGACTGCGTTTCGAAGAAACGGCCCACTTCAGCGCTTGGGGCAGCGGTGGTTGCTACGCCAGGAATTTCAACTTTCTTCGCTGCTTCGCCGCCTTTAGCGATTGCCGCACGGCCTGCTTCTGAATTCGCCGGGATGGCATCCGGGCTCTGCAGAACACGTTTTTTCGCATCTTTTTTATAGATGAACGCGGTAATACGCTGGTTGCCACCCTGGTTAGCATCGACCTGACGCACGATGTAGAAAGAGTAGGCCCCTTTCTCTTTCGCGGCTTTGGTGATGGCATCGTTCACTTCAGGCTGGCTGCGATAGAAGCCCTGTACGGTGACGGTGTCGTAAGGTTCCAGCTCAATCGCCTGATCTTTCGGCAGTTCAACAACACCGTTGATGACGCGGTTCTTAGGTGCGTCAGCTTTTGGCGCATTGTCTTTGAACAGCGCGATGGTCACGCGCAGGTTACCGCTGTTGCCGTAATCGGACTGGTCAACGACATAAAACGAGGCCGCCCCGTTTTTATCAGCGGCTTTTGATGCAGCGGCGACGGCGTCGCCAATAGAATTATAACGACCCACAATGACCGTATGGTCAAAAGGTTTTAACGCTGCCGCTTGCTCCGGCGTTAACTCTGTTGCGGCATTCGCAGACAGGGCGGTCGCGGAGAGAAGTGCGGACGCCAGGAGTGTGTTCTTAAGCTTCATAAAAATGATCCTTCGCCTTGCGCAAACCATGTACTGGTATTGTTGTTAATTTGAGACGGTCCCGATTATTGCATTTAAAACCCGTCGCTGTCTGCGCCATTTTTCACTGCCTGTGCTTACTGAATCACCGAATTCGATAACATTTAGTGATATGTTGAAAAAACACGCGTTTGACAAGTAAAACTGATAAAGCATATGACTTTTACAAGTTAATTTAATGTTAATAAGTTGTTCTCTTATGGCGCTATATCATGTTTTTGCCGCTTCGCTTGCGCGATTTATCGGTTCTGGCAGTGAATTTAAGGTAAATATCACTGTCAGTGACGCCGATCGCTTATTTTTCACAGATAAAGTAAGAAATAGTGTTTTCTGGCGGTAGATCGCGGGCGCTATTTTCAGTAGGTTATAGACAGTTTGTTACTGTTTTATTTTCCGGGGTTAATCATCTCTCATCGCTCGCGCGATGGCGAAAATTGATACAAACCGCGGGCATTTATCGATAAACCATCATCAAAAACCGATGGAAGGGAAAACTATGCGTATTGGGGTACCAAAAGAACGGTTAGCCAATGAGACCCGCGTAGCGGCAACACCGAAAACGGTGGAGCAACTGCTTAAACTGGGTTTTACGGTCGCGGTTGAAAGCGGCGCAGGCAAACTGGCGAGTTTCGATGACGAGGCCTTTATCCAGGCCGGCGCGGAAGTGGTCGACGGTGCTGACGTCTGGCAGTCGCCGGTGATTCTGAAGGTCAACGCACCGGAAGAGAGTGAGATTGCGCTGCTGAATCCGGGAACGACCCTGGTGAGCTTCATCTGGCCTGCGCAAAATCCGGAGCTGATGGAGAAGCTGGCGGCCCGTGGTGTGACCGTGATGGCGATGGACTCCGTGCCGCGCATTTCGCGCGCGCAGTCGCTGGATGCCTTAAGCTCCATGGCAAACATTGCCGGCTACCGCGCCATTGTTGAAGCAGCCCACGAATTTGGTCGCTTCTTTACCGGTCAAATCACCGCCGCAGGTAAAGTCCCTCCCGCGAAAGTGATGGTGATTGGCGCAGGCGTGGCGGGTCTTGCCGCAATCGGTGCGGCAAACAGTCTCGGCGCTATCGTACGCGCCTTTGACACCCGTCCTGAAGTAAAAGAACAGGTCCAGAGTATGGGCGCCGAATTCCTTGAGCTGGACTTCAAGGAAGAAGCAGGCAGCGGCGATGGTTACGCGAAGGTAATGTCCGAAGCCTTTATCAAAGCCGAAATGGAACTCTTCGCTGCCCAGGCGAAAGATGTCGACATTATTGTCACCACCGCGCTTATCCCGGGCAAGCCGGCGCCGAAGCTGATCACCCGTGAGATGGTTGACTCCATGAAGCCGGGCAGCGTGATTGTCGACCTGGCCGCCCAAAACGGCGGTAACTGTGAATATACCGTTCCAAATCAGGTAACCACGACCGCTAACGGCGTGAAGGTGATCGGCTATACCGATCTGCCGGGCCGTCTGCCAACGCAGTCTTCTCAGCTCTACGGCACCAACCTCGTCAACCTGCTGAAGCTGCTTTGCAAAGAGAAGGACGGCAACGTCACCGTTGATTTCGACGATGTTGTTGTGCGCGGCGTCACCGTTGTCCGTGAAGGTGAAATTACCTGGCCTGCGCCGCCTATTCAGGTTTCTGCTCAGCCTCAGGCGGCACCGAAAGCGGCACCTGAGCCAAAAGAACCCGCCAAACCGGCTTCTCCGTGGCGCAAATACGCGATTATGGCGCTGGTGATTATTCTGTTCGGCTGGCTGGCTGACGTCGCGCCAAAAGAGTTCCTCGGCCACTTTACCGTCTTCGCGCTCTCCTGCGTCGTGGGCTACTACGTGGTGTGGAACGTCTCTCATGCGCTGCATACGCCGCTGATGTCGGTAACCAACGCCATCTCCGGGATCATCGTGGTGGGGGCGTTACTGCAGATTGGTCACGGCGGCTGGATCAGCTTCCTGAGCTTTATCGCGGTGCTGATCGCCAGTATCAATATTTTCGGTGGTTTCACCGTGACTCAGCGCATGCTGAAAATGTTTCGTAAAGGCTAAGGGGTAGCATATGTCTGGAGGATTAGTGACAGCCGCATACATTGTTGCTGCAATCCTGTTTATTTTCAGTCTGGCGGGGCTTTCCAAACACGAAACGTCTCAGCAGGGAAATAACTTTGGTATCGCCGGGATGGCGATTGCGCTGATTGCCACCATCTTCGGGCCGGATACCGGCAACGTGGCGTGGATCCTGGTGGCGATGATCATCGGCGGCGCGATTGGTATTCGCCTGGCAAAACGCGTTGAAATGACAGAGATGCCGGAGCTGGTTGCTATTCTGCACAGCTTCGTGGGTCTGGCGGCGGTGCTGGTGGGCTTCAATAGCTACCTGTACCACGAACCGGGCCTGGAACCGATTCTGGTGAACATCCACCTGACGGAAGTGTTCCTCGGTATCTTCATCGGTGCGGTGACCTTCACCGGCTCTATTGTGGCGTTCGGCAAGCTGCGCGGGAAGATCTCCTCTAAGCCGCTGATGCTGCCAAACCGTCATAAGCTGAACCTGGCGGCGCTGGTGGTGTCGTTTGTACTGCTGGTGGTCTTCGTGCGTACCGAAAGCGTGGGCCTGCAGGTGCTGGCGTTGCTGGTAATGACCATTATTGCACTGGCGTTTGGCTGGCACCTGGTGGCGTCCATCGGCGGTGCGGATATGCCGGTGGTTGTCTCGATGCTGAACTCCTACTCCGGTTGGGCGGCGGCGGCGGCAGGCTTTATGCTGAGCAACGACCTGCTGATCGTCACCGGTGCGCTGGTGGGTTCTTCCGGTGCGATCCTGTCTTACATCATGTGTAAGGCGATGAACCGCTCGTTCATCAGCGTTATCGCCGGTGGTTTCGGGACCGATGGCTCTTCTTCCAGTGCGGATGAAGAAGTGGGTGAGCACCGTGAAATTTCTGCGGAAGATACCGCAGACATGCTGAAAAACTCGCATTCCGTGATCATCACCCCGGGCTACGGCATGGCGGTGGCGCAGGCGCAGTATCCGGTTGCGGAAATCACCGAGAAGCTGCGCGCGCGGGGCATCAAGGTTCGCTTTGGTATTCACCCGGTGGCAGGGCGTCTGCCTGGCCACATGAACGTGCTGCTGGCGGAGGCGAAAGTGCCTTACGACATCGTGCTGGAGATGGACGAGATCAACGATGATTTCTCTGATACCGACACCGTGCTGGTCATTGGCGCTAACGATACCGTTAACCCTGCTGCACAGGACGATCCGGGTAGCCCAATCGCTGGTATGCCTGTTCTGGAAGTGTGGAAGGCGCAGAACGTAATCGTCTTCAAACGCTCCATGAATACCGGCTATGCCGGGGTTCAGAACCCGCTGTTCTTCAAAGAGAACACCCACATGCTGTTTGGCGACGCCAAAGCCAGCGTGGATGCGATTCTGAAAGCGCTGTAAGTTGCGTTGATACGAAAAAACCGCCGAATTCGGCGGTTTTTTTATTACCGGGTGGCGCTGGCATTAATCGTCTTCCGGATCGTCCAGCTCAACCGGCGTCTGGTAATCATCTGGCTTAATGACCAGCAGGTCGCAGCGCAGATGATCGATCACCTGTTCGGCGGTGTTGCCGAGGAAGGCGGCAGAAATGCCGGTCCGGCCGATGGTGCCCAGCACCACAATCCCCGCCTGCAGGTGTTCCGCCAGATCCGGGATAACCTCTTCAGGCAGCCCTTTTTCCACGTGGGTCATTTTCTCATCGATGCTGAATTTCTGGCGCAGCGCTTTCATGGCCAGCAGATGCTGACCGCGGATCGCGTCGTTGTACACGCTCGGGTCAAATTCAGGCAGCTCAATGGCAATGTTAATCGGGGTGACCGGATAGGCGCCAACCAGATGCACTTCGGTATGATTCACCTGGTCGGCAAGCTGGATGGTCTCCTTCACCAGCTTCTCGTTCAGGGAGTTGTGGTAATCCTCTTCGCTCGCGAGGTTTACCGCCACAACGGCTTTCCCGCCTTCAGGCCACGGCTGGTCTTTCACCATCCAGACCGGGCAAGGGCATTTACGCAGCAGGTGCCAGTCGGTCGGGGTGAAGATCACGGATTCCAGCTTGTCGTGCTGGTGCGCCATCTTCAGCAGCAGGTCGTGCCCACCGGCGACAATTTCCTGGATGATGGCTTCAAAAGGTCGGTTGTGCCAGACCACTTTAATATCAATGGGCACGCCCGCTTCCAGGTAATACTTCGCCTGTTCACGGATCCACGCGGTACGCTGGCTGATGACGCCCTGGCGCATAGCGGTGCGCTCGTCAGGCGACAGAAGGGTGGTCATCTCATACGAGAAGTCATAGATCGGCAAAAACGCTTTGATTTTGCCACCAATCCGTTGATGTAAATACACAGCACGTCGTAATGCCGGCTGATCGTCCTGATTCGGATCGATAGCTACCAGCATGTTTTGATACTTGGCCATACAGGTCTCCTTACTACTGTCACCACAGTCTGTAATTAAAAGAGTAACCTATATATCCTGAATGAAACAGAGGGGAGGTTTTGCCAGATCAATAATTCATGAAAATTTATCAGAGGAAAAGTACCGTCGTCGTCACCGCGATAAACGCAATAAACAGCAGCACCATCACCGCTATCGCAAAGGTCGTGGAGTCCTGGACGTAGGTTTTTTCCTCCCCCTTCATCGGGCCGACAAGCATGATCCAGATGAAGATAAAGGTTACAGAGGCAATCACGACAGAAACGAAAAACAAACTTTCTCTCAAATCATAACCTCAACGAGAACCTTTCGGGCGCTGTGTGGGGGCGTGCTGCGGTGAAAATATCTTGAAACGGAAGTGATTACACCAGACCAATAAATCACAAGAATTTATCAGTCTGGTCATCAACATGCGGAGAGTTACGCCACGTTGCGGGCGTGCCCGGCAAGAACGGCAAGCGCTTCACCGTTTTCGATAGTGATGTATTTACCTTTAACGGCCAGCATCCCGCTTTTCTGGAAACGGCCCAGCAGACGGCTGATGGTTTCCACGGTCAGACCCAGGTAGTTACCGATATCGCCACGCGTCATCGTCAGACGGAATTCACGCGGCGAGAAGCCACGCTCGGCGAAGCGGCGGGAGAGGTTGTAGATAAACGCGGCCAGGCGCTCTTCTGCGTTCTTTTTAGAAAGCAGCAGAATCATGTCCTGATCGCCTTTGATCTCACCGCTCATCAGACGCATCATCTGCTGACGCAGGTTAGGCATCTTGCCGGACAGATCGTCCAGGGTTTCAAACGGGATTTCGCAAACCATCGAGGTTTCGAGTGCCTGAGCAAAGCTCGGGTGATGCCCCGTGCCGATGGCATCAAAGCCCACCAGGTCGCCCGCCAGATGGAAGCCGGTGATCTGCTCATCACCCTGTTCGGTGATGGTGTAGCTTTTGATGGTGCCAGAACGGATAGCATAGAGCGATTTCAGTTCGTCTCCCGCTTTAAACAGCGTCTGCCCTTTCTGAATAGGCTTTTTGCGCTCGATGATATTATCAAGCTGATCGAGTTCATGCTCATTCAGGGTAAACGGGATACAGAGCTGGCTGATGCTGCAATCCTGGCAATGGATAGCACAACCGCCAGACTGAATGCGTCGTATAATTCGCTTTTCCGGGATCATAGGTTTGCTCAAGCCTTAATTGATATTGGTCAATTTTAACATCTTTTTGGTAAGTACGTAAGCCTGACAAACCCTCAATAAGGACAAGAGACGGCAACGTGTCGCCATCTTCTTGAAATTCCACAGCTTGATTATGGATTTTTAGCCTAACCGGAAGAAAATTAAGCACAAAAAGCCTGGGCGCTACAGCAGGAGATACCCTTCGTGACGCAGCAACCACTCTTTTCGCTGCACGCCGCCGGCATAGCCTGTCATGGTGCCGTTGCGGCCAATGACGCGATGGCACGGCACCACGATGCTGACCGGGTTAGAGCCGTTAGCGGCACCCACCGCGCGTGCGGCGCCTGCGCGGCCTAGCTGTTCCGCGAGCTGGCCGTAATGCATGACCTGCCCGCAGGGAATGGACCGCAGCGCCTGCCACACTTCGCGCTGAAAAGGCGTGCCTGCCGTGGCGGTCGGCAGAGTGTCGATGATGCTGAGATCGCCTTCGAAGTAGGCCGCAAGCTTGTCGCTCAGTCCGCCCGGGTTGGTGGCGCGAATACGTTCATAACCCTGCAAGCGGTAGTGAATCGCAAGCAGTTCTTCCATGCGGTCGCTGTGCTCTTCCCATTCGACGGCGCGCAGGCAGAACTGCTCGTCCGCGATCACCCACAGCGGCCCGAGCGGCGTCGCAATCTTATCTTCGAGTAATCTCAGCATCCTCATTCCTTTAGTTCAGCCTCGGGTAGATCCCCGGCCCAATCGGCAGGCCGACAAGATACCATGCCACCAGCATCACCAGCCATACCCCTAAAAAGATAAGCGGGTAGGGTAAAACCAGCGAATAGTAGGTACCCAGTTTGGCCTCCGGTTTATAGCGCTGCAGGAAGCCTAAAAACAGCGGAACAAACGGCGAAACCGGCGCCAGCGGAATTACCGAGGAGTCCGCTATGCGGAACAGGATCTGGGCAAACGCCGGGTGGAACCCCAGCATCATAAACATCGGCACGAAGATCGGGGCCAGAATTGACCAGATGGCGGAGCCGCTGGCGATAAACATGCACAGCAGGGATGACAGCAGCGCCAGGCCGACAAACGCCGGTACGCCGCTTAGCCCGGCAGCCTCCAGCGCGTCGGTCAGGCCCACGGCCATAAACTTGCCCATGTTGCTCCAGTTAAACATCGCCACAAACTGCGCCAGCGGGAACACCATCACGATGAAGCCCGCCATCTCCTTCATCGGCTCGATCATCAGCTGCGGCAGATCGCCCTGACGGCGGATTTTGCCGGTCGCGATACCGTATGCGAGCGAAACGACAAAGAAGAAGAGGATAATCAGCGGCACAATGCCCTGAATAAACGGCGAGGGCAGAACGGTATGTTTAACCGGATCGCGCAAGATGCCGTTTTCCGGCACCACCATCAGCGCCACCAGCGCGATAAAGGCCAGCGAAACGACGCCAGCCACGCGCAGGCCGAAGCGCTGCTCTTTGCTCAGGGTTTCCAGCTTTTCATCGCTACGGCCTTCCCATTTACCCAGGCGCGGCTCGATGATTTTATCGGTAATCAGCCCGCCAACAATCGTCAGGACAATCACCGAGCTGGCCATAAAGTACCAGTTGTCGATCACGCTGACGTGCATTGCCGCATCAATGGTCTTCGCCGCCTCCGTGCTGATGCCAGAGAGCAGCACGTCGGTGGTGACGATCAGCAGGTTGGCGGTAAAGCCACAGCCCACGCCCGCAATCGCCGACAGCAGGCCCGCCACGGGATGACGCCCGACGGCGAGGAAAATCAGCGCGCCCATCGGCGGCATGATCACCAGCGCGGCGTCGGAGGAGATATGGCTGAAGAAGGCGATAAACAGCACCATATAGCTGGCGTAACGCGCGCTGACGTGAGAAGCCATCTTCACCATTAATGCGGGCAGCAAGCCCACGCGTTCAGCCAGCCCGGCGCCCAGCACCAGCGCCAGAATGGCCCCCAGCGGGGCGAAACCGCTGAAGTTCTTAATCACGTTGGGTAAAAACCAGTGCAGCCCGTCAACGCTGAGCAGGTTTTTCACCGCCACCAGGCTACCGTCAGCCGGGCTGCGCACGCTCACGTCAAAGGCGGAGAGCACGGCGGTGGCGACCATTAAAATCACAATCAGATAGATAAACAGCAGGAAAGGGTGCGGCACTTTATTGCCGATCCTTTCAACCCAGCCATAGAGCTTACCGGATGGGGAATGCGAAGGTATGGATGACATACTCATGGGCGTTCCTCGGGAGTGTTGTGTTGTTGTGTTGTGTTTTTTATTTTAAAGGTGACGGTGTCACGTCTTGCGGGATCGGACACACGTACGGTTTTTCTTGTAATTGTTGTTCGAACTCTTCACGGCATTTTTTCAGCAGCGCCGCGTCCTGCAGAAGATTGAGCGCGGTCGCGCCCATCACTTTCCCGGCCAGCAGCATGCCTTTGTGAGCAATGGAGGTACGCCCCTGCGCCACCAGTTGCCAGGTATGCAGCGGCGTGCCGACGGTAAAGCAGGGGCTGAAGCACTGGGCGACCGGCATTTTCCAACTGACGTCGCCCACGTCGGTTGAACCCGCCAGCACGTTGTCGGTGACGGCATAGGGCGCGACTTCATCTACCAGCAGCGTCGCCTGATGACGACGGGCAAAGGCTTTACCCGCGTCGCCCCCCGTCGCGGCAATATTTTTCAGGCTGTTTTGCAGATCGTTGGGCGTCAGGGTGGCGCGGATCTCGCGGGCAAAGTCGAGTTCCTCGGCGGTCCATTCTGGCGTGCCGTAGTGTCGCAACGCGCGATACATCGCCGCTTCAAGCGTGCGGTTCGGCAGGTAGCTTGAGCAGGCTTTATCAAAGCGGCACTCGACGGTGGTTTCGGTCATCATCGCCGCGCCCTGGGCGATTTTTTCGATGCGCTCGTAGATCTGCTGCGCATCGGCCATCTCCGGGGCGCGGATAAGGTACAGCACCTCCGCCTGCGCCTGCACCACGTTGGGTGAAATCCCGCCGGTATCGGTGATGGCGTAATGGACACGCGCTTTCTCAATGATGTGTTCGTTGAGGAAGTTGGTGCCGGTGGTCATCAGCGTCACGGCGTCGAGCGCGCTGCGCCCCAGATGGGGGGAGTTGGCCGCGTGTGCCGCCACGCCGTGAAAACGCCAGGCGGCCTGAATATTCGCCAGCGTGCTGACGTTAAACATCCCGGCGAAGGCTTCCGGGTGCCAGGTGACGGCGGCATCAACGTCATCAAACAGGCCTTCGCGCACCATAAAGGTTTTCCCGGAGCCACCTTCCTCGCCGGGACAGCCATAAAAACGCACCGTTCCGCTGCCGCCGTGCTGCTCCAGCCAGCTTTTCACCGCCACCGCGCCCGCAAGCGCCGCGGTGCCTAAGAGGTTATGCCCGCAGCCGTGGCCGTTGGCTCCCGGCGTGGCGGATTGCGCCGTCGCGCAGTGCGCCTGCTGGCTTAGCCCGGCCAGCGCGTCGTATTCGCCCAGCAGGGCGATGACCGGTTTCCCGCTGCCGAAGCTGGCAATAAAGGCATTTGGAATACCGCCGGCCTCGCGCGTCAGCGTAAAGCCCTCGGCCTCCAGCTCGCTGGCCAGCCGTTCGGCGGACCAGAACTCTTCAAAGCGGGTTTCAGGACGATCCCAGATCGCGTCGGCAATATCGGTTAACGTCCGACATCGCGTGTCGATCGCATCGGCAATAAAAGCGTAGTTCTCCTGCATTACACACCTCGCGTCCACGGGAAGTTGAGCGCAGTTCGCGCCAGCGTTTCAATGGCGATGGCCATAACCTGCTCATCGAAGTCGAATTTTTCATTGTGATGTCCGGCGCTCAAATCCGTGCCGAACACCATATAGGACGCCATGCCGCCGTTCTCCTGCACGCGGGCCATCATCAGCGTGGCGTCTTCGGAGCCTGCTGGCGCTTTCACCTTATCGATGGCGTGAATAACCCCGGAAACCTGGCTCGCCTGTTCGCGCAGGTAATCAACCCAGGCCGGCGTCGGCGCGCTGGAGGTGGCTGCACCCATCAGGCGCATCTCGGCGCGCACGCCGTAGAGCGCCGCTGCGCCGGTTATCACCGCCTGCGCGCGTTCAAAGACGTACTGATTAATCGCTTCGCTTTCGCCGCGCGTTTCAACCTTTATCAGGGCATTCGCGGGCACCACGTTGCGTCCGCAGCCCGCCTGCATCACCCCGACGTTCACCCGGGATGCGCCGTCGCTGTGGGGGGCGATGCTGTGCAGGGCGAGGGCGGCCTGCGCGGCGGCGAGCAGGGCGTTACGCCCGTCCTCGGGTTTACCGCCCGCGTGTGCGGCCACGCCGGTAAAGCTCACGTCAAACTTGGTGGTGGCCATAAAGTTATCGCTGCCGCAAATGACCGTCCCGGCAGGCACGCCGGTACCAATATGAATGGCCGTGAAATAGTCCACGTCGTCCAGCGCCCCGGCGGCAACCATGGCGCGCGCGCCGCGGGTGCCTTCTTCTGCAGGCTGGAAGATCAGCTTGATAGTGCCGCTGAGCTGGGCGTCATTCTGCTTAAGCACCTGCGCCAGCCCCAGGCCAATAGCGGTGTGGCCGTCGTGCGCGCAGGCGTGCATCATTCCCGGATTGCAGGAAGCAAACCCGTCGCGGAACGGGCGATGGCTTTCATCCAGCGCTTCGCTTAAATCAAGGGCATCCATGTCGACGCGAAACGCCAGCGTCGGTCCAGGGCGGCCGGTATTGAGGGTCGCCACAATGCCGGTAAACCCGCCTTCAAACGGCGCCAGCCATTTCTCTGGCGCGCCCTGCGCCCGCGCGCGGGCAAACTCTTGCGCCAGAGTAGCGGCATCGGGCAGCCCCATTCGGCTTTCGGCATCCACGACGTCGCGACCCATCGCCAGTTCATAACCCAGCGAGTCGAGGATTTCCGCGACTTTCGCGGCCGTTCGAAACTCTACCCAGCCGGATTCCGCGAAATGGTGAAAATCGCGACGCCATGCGCTCAGCTGCGGGGATAACGTCTGGATGTACTGCGCCAGTGTGTCCATATCTGTTCCTGTCATCATTAAAATATGTGAACTGCTTCACGCTGTGATAGTTTTTACTTATCACTAACCGATTTTTCACAGTTTTAACCGTTCAGGAATTACCCTCGCACATCCCTTTCCATTAAAGTAGATGACAGTTTCTTTACTCTGATAAACAACGGTTATCGGTCGGGCTATGACATTCCAGATTAAATTTCATCAAATCCGGGCGTTTGTTGAGGTTGCGCGTCAGGGCAGCATTCGCGGTGCCAGCAGGACGCTGAATCTTTCGCAGCCGGCGCTGACCAAATCCATTAAAGAGCTGGAGGAGGGCATGGCGGCGCAGCTTTTCGTGCGCAGGAGTAAGGGCGTCGCGTTGACCGAATGCGGTGAGGGCTTTTACCAGCGCGCCAGGTTGATTCTGGAAGAGCTGCGCGCGGCGCAGGATGATATCCGTCAGCGGCAGGGGGAGCTGGCCGGGCAGATCAACATCGGGATGGGGGCCAGCGTTTCACGCACGCTTATGCCCGCCGTTATCACCCGCTTCCATGCGCAGCATCCGCAGGTCAAGGTGCGGATTATGGAGGGGCAGCTGGTGTCGATGATCAATGAATTACGCCAGGGCGAGCTGGACTTCACCATCAACACCTATTATCAGGGGCCTTACGACCAGGAGTTTACGTTTGAAAAGCTCTTCGAAAAACCGTTTGCGGTATTTTGTCGTGAAGGTCACCCGGCAATGGGAGCAACGTCAATTAATGAACTCCTGCATTATAACTGGACAATGCCGACGCCGCGGGGAAGTTATTATAAGCAATTAGAGGAGGTATTTAGCGATCGTTCGCAAATACCGCGAATTGGTGTGGTTTGCGAAACATTTTCTTCCTGTATTAGCCTGGTTGCGCAAAGTGATTTTTTAAGCATATTGCCGCAGGAGCTAGGGTGTGACCCGCTGCTGGCGCACCGGCTGGTCATGCTGCCGGTTGTCGAATCGCTTCCTAAAGCAACCTATTATTTAATTCAGCGCCGTGATTCACGTCAGACTCCCCTTGCTGAGTCATTAATTACGCAGTTCAGAAGGGAGGTGAGGAAAATAGTCATCGCCTGAAATGCATATAAAAAAACAGGATCTGTCCGACATCAAACAGACCCTATAGTACACACAGCAGTGCGTCCTTTCGCCAATCCTGAGTATTATATCCATGAGGCAGGTATATTTAGGTATAACACCTTTTCCGAAAAATGAAAGGCAGGCGAGTGATTGATTTAATGAATTTTTAACATAAATCACGTATTTTAACTTTACTGAAATTTTAGTTAAGTCTGGTTTAACTTTCTTTAATAATGACTATATATATTCATCAGGTTAATATTATTGCCACGTATCGCCCTGTAACGGTGATTGAGGCCGGTCTCTGGCGCAGGTATAGTACAGTCCTCAGATGTAGCCGGAGGATGTCCATGAACCCTGACGACAAATCATTTTTTCTTGACGCCATGGAAGATGTCCAGCCCCTGAAGCGCTGCGCGGATATTCACTGGCAGCCCAGCCGCAATACGCGGGCGCGCGAGGAGGTGGATAGCGAACAGCTGGATAACTTCCTGACGCTGGATTTTCTTGACGTGCTTCCCCTGGAAGAACCGCTGGCGTTCCAGCGCGAAGGGGTACAGCAGGGCGTTATTGATAAGCTGCGCGCGGGTAAATATGCCCGCCAGGCCAGCTTAAACCTCCTGCGCCAGCCCGCCGAACGCTGCCGTCAGATGCTCTATTCTTTTATTCGTCAGGCCGGACGCGACGGGTTACGCAATCTGATTATCATTCACGGGAAAGGGCGCGAGCAGAACTCGCATCCCAATGTGGTGCGCAGCTATCTGGCGCGCTGGTTAACCGAGTTTGAGGAAGTGCAAGCCTTCTGCGTGGCGCTGCCGCATCACGGCGGCAGCGGGGCATGTTATGTTTCACTGCGAAAATCGGATGAAGCAAAACAGGAAAACTGGGAGCGGCACGCCAAGCGCAGCCGCTAGCGGGCGATATCCTCGCCCGCCGGTGAATCAGAACGTTTCCCAGTTGCTGTCGGTAGAGGCGGTAGTCGTCGCCGGGCGCAGCAGCTGTGGCGTTTTCAGATTGACCTGGCGTGGGGCGACCGCTTTTTCTTTGCCGTTCAGGCGAAACGCCGCTACCGCCTGGCGCAGCTGCTCGGACTGATCTTCCAGTGCCGCAGCCGCCGTGGCGGACTCCTGCACCAGCGCGGCGTTTTGCTGCGTCACGCTGTCCATCTGCGAAACGGCCAGGCTCACCTGCTCAATACCACGGCTCTGCTCGTCAGAGGCAGATGAAATCTCACCCATGATATCGGTCACGCGGGTGACGGCGGCGACAATTTCCTTCATGGTGGTGCCAGCCTCGCTGACCTGCTCAGAGCCTGTATTCACGCGGCTGACAGAGTTCTCGATAAGCCCTTTGATCTCTTTCGCCGCCTGCGCGCTGCGGCTCGCCAGCGTACGGACTTCGCCTGCAACAACCGCAAAACCACGGCCCTGTTCCCCGGCGCGTGCCGCTTCCACCGCGGCGTTAAGCGCCAGAATGTTGGTCTGGAACGCAATGCTGTCGATCACGCCGGTAATATGCGCAATTTGCTGCGAACTGTCGGCGATTTCGTTCATGGTGCGAACCACGTTATCCACGACGTGACCGCCGCGCGCGGCCGTTTCAGAGGCGTTTTTCGCCAGCAGCGTGGCCTGACGGGCGTTATCGGAGTTCTGTTTAACCGTCGCGGTCAGCTCTTCCATGCTGGCGGCGGTCTCTTCGAGCGAGGCGGCCTGCTGCTCGGTGCGGGCGGAAAGATCGTTGCTCCCCGCGGCAATTTCGCCTGCGCCGGTGTAGATGGAATCGGTACTTCCACGTACGGCGCTGACGGTGGTCACCAGCGACTGCTGCATCTCATGCAGACCGGCGGCCAACTGACCCATCTCATTGCGACCGGAGATAGCGATCTCCTGCGTCAGGTCGCCCCCTGCAATAGCGCGAATATGGTTCATAATGGAGTGGAGTGGTTTTAACAGCAGGTGCTGTAAACCCTGCCAGATGACCACCAGAACCGCGATAACGGCCAGCAGAATAGCCGCCAGCGTCCACTGCATCTGCGTGAAGCTGCTCTGGTTCTCTTCGGTTGCGGCCTTCAGCAGGGTGTTGTTTTCGGCGCGCCAGCGGTTATAGACCGCTTCCATATCGTCCTGCGCCTGCTGCGCGTCCAGATCGCCATAGGCCTGGTAGTTGTCGGCGCGCAGATACTCAATCGATAAGCGCATCACTTCGTGCATCTGGTTCCAGGATTTCTGCATCTCGTCGGTCAATGCCGCCTGCTGGCCGTTAACCTGCGGCAGTTTCTGCCACTCTTTGTTATAGGCTTCGGCTTTTGCCAGCGAGTCGCCCGCGGTGCCAAGCAGTTTGTTGATCGCCGCAAGGGAAGCCGGGTCACGCTGGTTTTTCAGATAGCGGATCGCCACGCGGGTGACGGTGACGCGCGTTTTCACCAGCGTGTTTACGCTGTCGCTCAGGCTTTCCTGCTGGGCATTGAGCACGCCGGAATTCTGGAAGTTATGGCGATCGTTGCTGACGGCAGAGTAGAACAACCCTCCCGTGACAACTTGCAGCAGACAGAATATGGTGAGGGCAAAGATAATACCGGTAATCACGTGCAAATTTTTCAGCATAGCGGTCGTCCGTTAGAAAGGATGCAGAGGTACACCAATACTATCGTCGTATAGAATTTAAACTTTAATTTAACTCGCGCTTAACTAAGGGCTCCGGTGAGGAACCTGTTGTAAATCCGGATCATTTTTATGAGGAAGGTTAACATGAGCAGCATTGATAAAAGCGGGACGTACGCGCTCGGGACGCGGACGGTTAAACGACTGGGCTACGGTGCGATGCAGCTCGCCGGACCGGGCGTTTTTGGCCCACCGAAGGATAAACAGGCCGCGCTGGACGTGCTGCGCGAAGCGGTGGCGGCGGGGGTGAACCACATTGATACCAGTGATTTTTATGGTCCTCATGTCACTAACCAGCTGATCCGCGAGGCGCTTCACCCTTACCGGGACGATCTGACGATCGTCACCAAGATTGGCGCCCGTCGCAACGACAAAGGCGCCTGGCTACCGGCCTTTTCCGCGCAGGAACTGACGCAGGCGGTGCATGACAACCTGCGTAATCTACAGCTGGACGTGCTGGACGTGGTGAATCTCAGGATCATGTTCAGCGCACACGGGCCGGCGGAAGGGTCGATTGCTGAACCACTCTCCACCCTGGCCGAATTACAGCAGCAGGGGCTGGTGCGTCATATTGGCCTGAGCAACGTCACGGCCACCCAGGTTGCGGAAGCCCAGAAGATGGTCCCGGTGGTGTGCGTGCAGAACATGTACAATATTGTGAACCGGGGGGATGACGCGCTGGTGGATCTGCTGGCGCAGCAGGGGATCGCGTATGTGCCGTTCTTCCCACTGGGAGGCTTTACGCCACTGCAATCTTCCGGGCTGCAGGCCGTCGCGGATTCACTGGGCGCAACGCCAATGCAGGTCGCGCTGGCATGGCTGCTGCAGCGTTCACCGAATATCCTGCTGATCCCTGGCACCTCTTCCGTGGCGCATCTGCGGCAAAACCTCGCGGCGGGGGAGCTGCAGCTGCCGCCTGACGCGCTGGAAACATTGAATACGTTGATGGACTGATCGTCACAGGCGCAAAGCCGTAAGTGTGCTTCCGGGCTTTGCGCGTTTTAAATCTTCTGACACTTCAAGGCGTTTGGGTTCGCCTTCGGAAATGACCTTGATCCCTGGCCATAATTCGTAATACTGTATTTATATACAGTATTTGGCGAGAAAGGCATTATGGACACTCTCTTTTCTTATCACCCAAAGCAAGTCATTGAATTACCTTTGTTTTTAGAGCGTGTTGCCTGTGGTTTCCCCAGCCCGGCGCAGGATTATGTGGAAGATCGTCTCGATCTTAACCGGCTGGCAGTAAGACACCCCAGTGCGACCTATTTTATCAAGGTGAGTGGAGACTCCATGATTGGGGCGGGGATCGGCGACGGCGATCTGCTGGTGGTCGATCGTTCGGTAAATGCCGACCATGGGGATATCGTCGTGGCGTCGGTCGCCGGTGAGTTTACGGTGAAAGAGCTACAGACCCGTCCGGTTCTGAGACTTCTGCCGCATAATGCCCGCTATCAGCCGATTACCTTTCAGTCCGAAGAGGAGCTGCAGATCTTCGGCGTCGTCACCCACACGCTCAAAACGCATAAACATGTTCGCGTTGGTTGATGTGAATAGCTTTTACGCCTCCTGCGAGCGGGTATTCCGCCCCGATCTGGAGGGGAAGCCCATCGTGGTGGTGTCCAATAACGACGGCTGCATTATTTCGCTGTCGCGGGAGGCAAAGCAGTTCGGCATAAAAATGGGTGAGCCGTATTTTAAATTCAAAGAAAAGCTATACTCGTCAAAAGTTTACGTCTTTAGCTCGAACTATGCGCTGTATGCCGACCTCAGCAGCCGGGTGATGCAGACGCTGACCGATCTCGCCCCGGCAATAGAGATTTACTCCATCGATGAGGCGTTCGTGAACGTTTCAGGGGTCAGCCACTGCCTGTCGCTGGAAGCGTTCGGTCACCAGATGCGCACGCAGGTCTTTAAAAATACGGGCCTAACCGTTGGCGTCGGTATTGCCCCGACCAAAACGCTGGCGAAGCTGGCCAACTATGCGGCGAAACGCTGGGCCAGCACAGGCGGCGTGGTCGATCTCTCAGGCCGCGAGCGGCAGCGTAAGCTGCTGGAAAAGGTTCCGGTAGAGGAGGTGTGGGGAGTAGGGCGGCGCATCACGAAAAAGCTCAACGCTATGGGCATCACCACGGCGCTGGAGCTGGCAGAAGCCTCATCCTGGGTCATCCGCAAACATTTCAACGTAGTGCTGGAACGTACGGCCCGCGAGCTGCGCGGTGAGCCCTGCCTTGATCTGGAGGAGTTCACCCCCACGAAGCAGCAAATCATCTGTAGTCGTTCGTTTGGACACCGTATTACGCAGTACGAGGAGATGCACCAGGCCATTTGCGCCTACGCGGAACGCGCTGCGGAAAAACTGCGCGGCGAGCATCAATACTGTCGTTTTATCAGCGTATTTGTGCGCACCAGCCCGCACGCGGACAACGAAATTTATTACGGCAATCAGGCTTCCGTCACCCTGATGACGCCCACCAATGATTCGCGGGATATCATCCGCGCCGCCACGGAGGCGCTGGGGCGTATATGGCTTGACGGATATCGCTATATGAAAGCCGGGGTCATGCTGGCGGACTTTTTCAGCAGCGGCGTCGCCCAGCTTAATTTGTTTGACGATAATCGTCTGCGCGCCAACAGCGCGGCGCTGATGGAGATGATGGACAGCGTAAATCATTCCGGCAAAGGGAAGATATGGTTTGCCGGGCAGGGTATTGAGAAATCCTGGGCGATGAAGCGTGAGATGCTGTCACCGGCCTATACGACGCGGTACGCCGATTTGCCGGTGGCGAAGTAGAAGATGGTTGCGTTATTTCTTTTGCGTCAACCAGGTTGCCGCAGCCGTCAGCACGCCGATCCACGGCATTTGGCCCGCACCGGCCAGGAAGTTGTGGCGATCGATCTCGTTATTTTTACGGATATCGGCAAGGCGGGTAAGCGCCTCTTTTTCATCCGCGGCGCCAATCTCCTCAAACTGTTTTTCAAACCCCTGAGCGATGAGCTGAGCGGCCGCATCGATGTTTGCGCTCTCGATCGCAATCAGGTTCGGGCCTTTTTGGAAAAAACGGTAATCCGGCATAAGTGCTCCAGAAAGAGGAGGATACGGTAAAAACACTCTATTCCTGGCGGTTAAAAAATGCACGTGATTTCAGGGGGAGCAATCAGTTTTTCTTGAGTATTTCAGGCAGTAACTGCTCTATTACGCTGACGACCTTTCTGACGCGCTGCGGAATAAAGCGGGCGTCAGGATAGACGGCATAGAGGAAGCGATCGGGTAACCGCCAGTCGGGCAGCACCGGTACCAGCGTGCCCGCCTGCAGCGCCCCGGCCACGAGCGGTCGCTGCATGCCGCCGATACCCATGCCGGATTCCAGCGCCTGCAGCAGCGCGTCGCTGGTGTTGGCACGGAAAACGGTATTCACGTTGACCTCGACCGTTTCCTCGTCAGAAATCAGGCGCAGGGGGGCATCCAGCGGAATACCGCTGAACCGTACGTGTGGCAGCGTGGTCAGTTCGCTGACGGCGTGTACCGCCTGAAAACCGGGAGCGGCAAACAGCGCGGCTTCAATCCGCCCCAGTACGCGAGCCGCGTGCGCCTGCGGAGGCTCACTGCTCAGCCGTATCGCGACATCCACGCCCTCCGTCACCAGATCGGCAAGGCGGTCATCCAGGGAAATCATCAGCTGCAGTTCGGGATGCAGACGCTGTAGCGCCAGCAGATGCGGCAAAATGATCTGCCCCAGGCCGCTCGGTAACTGGACATGGACGCGCCCCTGAACGCGATGATCGGCAGGATGCAAACGCCTCTCCGCTTCCCCCATAGCGTCCAGCACAAGCTGCATATCACGCCGGTAACGTTCACCCTGTTCGGTCAGCTTCATCGTACGCGTCGTACGGTGCAGCAGCACCACGCCAAGCTCATCCTCAAGTGCTGCGATCTGCTGACTGACGGCGGACTGCTTAATACCGGTCTGCCGGGCGGCCGCCGAAAACGAGCCCGCTTCAGCGACGCGTAGAAAGGTAGAAATGGCGGTGAGCTTATTATTCATTTAATGATTCTGCTTATAAGTTCCATCGATTTCAGGGGGTATCTCCAGAAAAAATAATAGATCACACTGCGTCTGTCACCCCTTCCGGAGAAACACCATGAATAAGATGCAGCAACACAACGTCGCCCTGGTCGCGGGCGCCAGCGGCATTGTTGGCAGACAGATGGTCAACACGCTCCTGCACCATCAGTGGGAGGTGATCGGCCTCAGTCGCCGCGAGGTAACCCACCCGGACGGCATTCCCATGGTGAACGTCGATTTACTGGATGCGCAGGATACCGCGCGGGCGTTGGACGCCCTGGACGGTGTCACCCACATTTTTTACAGCGCCTGGGCGAACGCGGCGAACTGGACGGACATGGTTGAGCCGAACGTCACCATGCTGCGTAATCTGGTCAGCACCCTCGAAAAAACGGCACCTTTGCAGACGGTAAGCCTGATGCAGGGGTACAAAGTCTATGGTGCGCATCTGGGGCCGTTTAAAACCCCGGCGCGGGAAAGCGATCCCGGCGTGCCGGGGGCTGAATTTAACGCCGCGCAGCTCGCGTGGCTCAGCCAGTTTCAGCGGGGGAAAGGCTGGCACTGGAATGCCGTCAGGCCGGGCGTGGTGGGGAGCGCGGTACCGGGCAATGCCATGAACCTTGCGCTGAGTATCGCCCTGTACGCCTCCCTGTGCAGGGCGCAGGGTTTACCGCTGCGTTTTCCCGGTTCGGAACAGGCCTGGCACAGCATCGTTGACCATACCGACGCCGGGCTGCTGGCCGAGGCCACGGTATGGGCCGCCGCGTCACCGGCGGCACAGAATCAGGCGTTCAACGTGAACAATGGCGATATCTGGCGCTGGAGCGAGCTGTGGCCGCGCATCGCACGCTGGTTTGAACTGGACTCTGCGCCGCCGGTGAGGCTGTCATTTCATCAGCTGTTTAACGACTATCGCGGCGTATGGCGCGAGCTTGCCGAAGAGGGGCTGGCGGAAGCGGATATTTTGCAGCTGAGCGACGGGCATTTTGCCGATTTTGTCTTTGGCTGGAATTACGACATGTTTGGTGACGGGAGCAAGCTGCGCAGGGCGGGCTTCACGCAAATGCAGGCCACCGATGAGATGTTTTTCCGCCTGTTCGCGCAGCTGAGAGCCGCGCGGATTATTCCCTGATGAGCCTGGGCGTCCTGGTGCAGGCCAGGACCTCGGGTGCTTACTCAACCGTTAACGCATTCACAACCTCGGCCACGCTTTTCACGCTGCGGATATTCCTAGCTCTTTTGCGGCATTGCGGGTGATGCCCGGCATGCCTGATTTTTATCGTCAGCATCCTGAAATCGATATCATTCCGAGCAGCTCTGAACACTGCCGGGATATGTTCTGGTGCTGCCTTGACTGTGTGCTGTGGGTGGGCGAACTGGGCGACGGCGACTATATGGCCTAGTGGGAGCGAAGCTGCAAAATGCGACATCTGGCTTTTTTTGAACTGGAACTGAGTAAAAATGGCTCTTTACCGGGTATGCAGGAACAGGCGGATACAATCCCCTCGATACATTTGAGCATGTGCATCATCTACTGAAGATAGAGCGGTGATTTTGGTTAAGGTATGATGGGATATTTATTAACCCTCAAAACTAAAAGGATTTTCCATGAGCACAAACGAAAAGACCACACCGGAAGATACCGGTTATTATCGGTATGAAGTTATCGGGGACTGCACTCTGCGAACCAGCGCTGTCGGGACTGTAAAAACCGTTCAGTGCCGGCGGGTGCCAGTCAGGGGGATCGCGCTGACCGTAGGTGTGTTCTTTGACGGCACTGGGAATAACCGGGCGAATTCAGACGATCTGCGGCTGGCATATGCCCACTGCGCTAATCTGGTTGGCGAGGATCGTGCCAGGGCGTGCGAGAAGTATGAAAAGCATGCCAGAGCAGCGTTAGGGAACGCCAGCTGGCAGGGCGGCATCACTAATATTTCGCGACTGTTTGACCTTTATCAGTCTAGTGATGAACTCAACGACAGTGAGACAGAGGCGCAGGTAAAAATCTACGTCAGCGGCATCGGGACGGCGGACGGTGAAAGCGATTCTATGCTGGGAGCGGCGCTGGGCAGCAGCCTTATCCGGCAGTTTGAAGGGGTGGTGACGAAGACAGACGAGGCGCTTGACAAAATCAGCGCAGAGCTGAGCCGCTTTATCAAACTTAACCGTGACAAAGTGGCGATAGCGAAGGTGCAGTTTGATGTGTTCGGTTTTAGCCGCGGGGCAGCGGCAGCGCGGCACTTCGCCAACCGGGTGATGAACCAGGACGCGGAGATAGCGGTGGCGATAGACAAAGGATTAGACCTGACAGGGCACCATGGAAAAGCGGCGGGAGAGGTACGCTTTCTGGGGCTGTTTGACACGGTGGCGGCCATCGGGAGTCTGCTGAACTTCTACGGCATCAACGGGCGCAGCAACCCCGGCGTCAACCTCGAACTGCGTCCCTCGGTGGCGCAGAAGGTGTTTCAGATAAGCGCAATGCACGAGTGCAGATATAACTTCAGCCTGAACAGCATAGCGGGGATGTGGCCGGAGCTGGCGCTGCCGGGTGCGCACTCGAATATCGGCGGAGGCTACAACGCGGGAGAGGATGAAATATCCCTGCTGACGATGCCGGACTTTGAAGTGATACCGGAAAGCTCGGATGAAATGCAGACGGCAGTATATCGTAAGGCGGAGAAGATGCGTCAGACGCTATATTCGCTGCCGGCGCTGAAATACCTGATGCCGCACGGTGAGGTAGAGACGAAAATGATTTCGTGGCCACTGGTTAACCGGGATAAGGCACGGGCGTTTATTTTGGAGAAGAAAGCCGGCGCGGCGGTATTTATGACTCGCCGGGCGGTGCCGAACGACTGGGAAAAGGTGAGTATGCGGGTGATGCTCGATGCGGCACAGGATGCCGGGGTGATATTCGGTGATATTGATCCGCAAAATACTGACATGGCTCTTCCCGCTGAGCTTGTTTCCCTGTGTGACAAAGCGATAGCGCAGGGGCGCGCAGTCCGACGCGGTACGGAGCAGGAGAGCTTCACGGCAGATGAGATGCGGACTATCGGGCGTTACCTGCACTGTTCGGCGAACTGGAACATCGATTCGGATCTGAGCCTGTGGGTGAGTCCGTCCTCAGGAGAAGTTTTTCTGAGAAACCACTATGCGCCAACGGACGAGCGCTCGTTCGTGTGGCCGATGGCTCCTGGCAAAGGGTGGGTGCGGACGGTATGGCGGATGGACGACCAGCAGCAGTGGGAAGACAGGGCGCGGGCGAATGCGGACGCGCTGGACGGACTTTTCTGAGGAGGCAGGGATGAAACGATTACCGCTGGTAGCGGTCATGTTGGGTGTCGTATTGCTCGCCGGTTGCCACGATCGCCGGGAGTGTGTGAAGTCATTGTCAGGGGATGGTGTAGAACAGTGGGGGCAGAAACTGCCTTACGATCACTGGCAGTTTAATTTTTTCTATCCCGTCAACCTGCCGGCACTGGTGACCATGGTATATCTGGAGGATGGGGATATCCGGGAAAGTATTTTCCGGCGACTGGACCCCACGGAACCGAGCCAGAGCAGCGTGGGGACATGGAGCCAGCGCGTGGGTGGTTTTTCAGCCAATTTTAATATCGGCAAGGCGCTGCCTGTCAGGATGACGGTGTGCTGGGACTCGGTTATCGATAAAAAGGCGTACGAAACGGAGATCTGGTTCAGTCGGGAGACATGGCAGCAGATGCTCACAGCCTATCCTGATACCTATAAGCCGGGAAAGACGTATTACCGGGATAATATGATTATCGGACTGGCACCGGGTGGAACGGTGCGGGTCTGGCTGGAGAATAACGGCGATCCTGTTGTGCTTCAGCATCCTGCGCGGCAACTCACTCTGACAGGGGAGGATATGCTGATATGCAAAGGGGTAACGAAACATCCTAACGGGTATATTTATTACGGAAAGACACCCGATTTCATCAAAGGGAAAATCTATCCGTATGGCAACTGGTAGGGCATAACGGTCAGTAAAATCAAAAGGATCCTCTTGAGATCCTTTTGAGCATCAATCTGATTGTTTTGATGGGTTAAACTTCAATTTTTTTAACATGTCACATTTTGCAGCTTCGCTCCCACCAGGGCTACATCGCGCGCAAAATCGGGAACATCAAAATCACGACCTGCGCCAGCCCGGCCTGGCTGGCAAAACACGGTGCGCCAGAAACGCCGGATGATTTACGCAAACATCAGGCCATCAACTGGATTAATAACAGCAGCAGACAAATTCATCCGTGGACGTTTACCACGCCAGAAGGCATCGCGGAAATTACCTTGCCCGGTAAGCTTGTCGTGGATAACTCCGAGGCCTACATCGCGGCAGGCCTTGCCGGGCTGGGGTTAATGCAGGGGATGAATCTCTTTCTCCAGCCTTACATAGACCGTGGTCTTCTGGTTGAAGTCCTGCCGGACTATCGCTCGCCGGACCGCAAGCTGTCACTGCTCTATCCACACCGCCACCTCTCCCGCAAGGTGCGGGTCTTTACCGAGTGGCTGGAAAGTCTGGTGTGAAAACAGCCAGCTCGTGACACAGCGCGCCAATCTGTTCCACGGCGTTCAGCAGGCGGGGCGTAGGTTCGTTTGCGCAGTTCAGCCGCAGAAAGTGCGTGAGTTCTGCGGCAGGTGAAAACAGGAGGCCAGGGCTGACGCCAATGCCCAGCGCCAGCGCGCGACGGTGCACCTCCAGCGCGTTGACCCGCTGAGGCAGTTCAACCCACAGCAGGAAACCGGCAGCGGGTACGTTAACGCGCGTACCGGGCGGAAAGCTCGCCTTGACCTGCTCCACGACGGCGTGAACGCCCTCTGCGATCCGGCGCTTCAGCCGCCGCAGATGGCGATCGTAGTCGCCGCTCGCCAGAACCTCGCTCGTCGCCGCTTCCAGCAGCGGGGCGCCAGCCCATTCTCCGGCCATGCGCGCCTGTAAGACCTGCGGGGAGTAGCGTCCGGCGGCGATCCAGCCGATTCGCCATCCGGGCGCAAGCGTTTTAGACAGGGAACTGCAGTAGATCACATTCCCGCTCTGGTCGAACGCCTTGCAGGCCGGAGGGCGTTGCCCCTCGCCGACCAGGTCACCGTAAACATCGTCCTCAATCAAGGGAATACCTGCCTCTTCCAGCAGGGCAACCAGTTCCTGCTTGCGCGCGACGGGCATGCTGGCACCAAGCGGGTTTTGCACGGTGGGCGAGGCCAGAACGGCCGCAGGGCGGTGGCAGCGAATGGCGTCCGCCAGCGGTTCCAGCAGCAGGCCTTCCACAGGGTCGGTGGGGATCGCTAAGGCCTTCAGGCCTAAATCCTCCAGCAGCAGGAGCGTGCCAAAGTAGGCTGGCTGCTCAATCGCCACGACGTCACCCGGCTGGCACACGGCCCGAAGGGCCAGGCGCAGCGCCTGCGTTGCGCCTGCGGTAATAATGAGATCGTCCGCGCCGAACCGGGCTCCCCACTGGGCAGAGCGCGCGGCAATCTTGCTTCGCAGATCCCGCCTTCCCGGGGGCAGGCTGTAGCTCTGTCCATGCGCGTCCAGACGACGGCCCGCAGAGTGCAACGCCCGCTGCAGCGCATCTCCCGGCAGCCACGCGGGATCGGGCAGGGCGGCGCCCAGCGGGATCAGCCGGGCTTCTGCACTGCTGAACAGCGACCGGGCCACGGCGGACATGGTGACGGGGACCGGGCCCGGCGTGGAGCGCGCGGGCTCCGCACGCGCAGGCTGGCTGGTCTGACGGATGTAATAGCCTGACCGCGGGCGCGCAACGATCAGCCCCTCAGCCTCCAGGCAGCGAAGGGCCTCCAGCGCCGTCGGAAGGCTAACGCGCTCGCGTTCGGCCAGTTTGCGCGCGGAGATCATCCTGTCACCGGCGCGCAGCGCGCCGGACGTAATGGTAAGACGCAGCATATCCGCAATACGGCGATAGTGAGGAGAGGACTGGGACGGGGCAGACATGGATAACTGTTCAGGCTAATTTTCGATAAAACTGACTATACAGCCAATGATGCGCGCCATCTATAGTGTCCGGCATGTTCAGGACAAGGAGGCATTATGCACAGCGATAACTTCAACATTTCCACCTATTTCAAACGCATAAAATACACCGGACCGGCGGCTGCCGATACGGCCACACTGCATGCGCTGATGCGCCATCAGCTCTTTTCCGTTCCCTTTGAGAATCTGGACGTGCAGGCGGGTAAAATTGTCTCGCTGGCGCCGGACGACATTGCCGATAAGGTGTTAACGCAGGGGCGCGGCGGCTACTGCTATGAGGTAAACGGGCTTTTTGCCATGGCGCTGGCGGCGTTAGGGATACCTTACCGCTTCGTGGCGGCGCGCCCGATGTTCTACCCCGTGCGGCGGCCGAAAACCCACATGGCGATCGTCGCTGAGGTAGATAGCCGACAGTGGCTTTGCGACCTCGGGTTCGGCAGCTACGGCATTCGCGCGCCGATGGCGCTGGACACGCTTGATGTGGATATCACGCAGGATTTCGACACGTTTCGACTAAGCCGCAGCGCGGAGGGCGAATATCTGCTTGAGGCGAAGGTTGAGGGAGAGTGGGCCCGGCAGTACGGCTTTGATCTCACCCCTCAGGAATGGATTGATTTCGTCCCGGCCAACTACCTTAACTCCACGCAGCCGGATGCCATCTTTGTGCAGAAGCGGGTAGTGGTGCAGCACAGCCCGGAGGGACGCCAGATTTTGCTGGGCGATGTGCTGAAAACCATCACGGCGAACGGCACTGAAACGCGGAAACTGGCGGAGGATGAAATCCTCCATGTCCTGAAAGACCGTTTTGCGCTGACCGCCGCGTAATCTGCCGGGAAACGGTGGAGCCTCAGCGCAGTCCGTCTTCTGCGGCTTTGCGCTGAGCGCCCCACCGTAACAGCAGGCTAAACGACGCGGGTAACACGGTCAGCGTCACCAGCGTCGCGACCAGCAGCCCGCCGATAATCGCATAGGCCATTGGCCCCCAGAAGACCTGATGAGAGATTGGGATCATGCCCAGGATGGCGGCGCAGGCGGTCAGGCAGATGGGTCTGGCCCGGTGCTCCGCGGCCGCCATAATCGCGGCATCGTTTGCCATCCCCTGAGCAAGATTACCGTCAACCTCGCTAATCAGTATCACCGCGTTGCGCACGATCATTCCCGCCAGGGCGATGACGCCCAGCAGCGCGACAAACCCCATCGGCGTGCCGCCGGGCAGCATAGCCAGCACGATCCCCGGCAAGCCAAACGGGGCCATCAGGAGGGCCAGCAGCATCCGGGAATAACGCCGCAGCTGGAGCATCAGCAGCAACAGCATGATGACCAGCGTTACCGGAAGAACGGTAAAGACGGAGCTGTTCCCCTTATCCGATTCGGCAACCGCGCCGCCTTCTTCAATGCTGTAACCTGCCGGCAGGCTCGTGCGCAGCTTGTCGACCACCGGACGCAGCGCCGCGGATACCGCTTCAGCCTTCATCCCCGGGGTAAGATCCGTTTGCACCGTGATGAAGGGCACGCGCTGCCGACGCCAGACGACCGGATCGTCCACGCCCCAGACCGGCGTCGCGACGGCGCTGAGCGGAATTTTTTTACCGTCATTCCCCTGAATCGTGAGCGAGGAGAGGGTGGCGGTGCTGTGACGTGCATCGTCCGTGGCCCGCAGCACCACGTCGACAAGGCGGTCATTATCCCTGATGGAGGTGACAACGCTGCCGGACCAGACGGTGTTCAGCGTGCGGGCGAGGCTTTCTGACGATATTCCCGCCGCCCTGGCCGCCGTCTGATTTACCTTTAAGGTAATGACCCTCTCCGGCTCTCCGGCCGTCTGGTTAACGTCGCGTGAGAGCGGAGACCGGCCAATCGCGTCCGTGAGGCGGTTCGCCAACGCCCGGACCTGCAGATAATCAGGCCCGCTCACCCGGTATTTGATGGGCCAGCCGACGGGCGGCCCCAGCTCAAGGGGCGACACGCGCGTGATGATGTCGCTAAACTGCGTCGCCAGGATCCTGTTGAGCTGAGCATGCAGACGATCCCGCGCTTCAAGATCCTTCGCCACCACAACCATCTGGGCGATGTTTTCATTTTCCAGCAGCACGTCCATCGGCAGGTAAAAACGGATGGCGCCGGACCCGACGTACGTCGAATAGCGATTGATATTGCTGTTTCCGGCCAGCGCTTTTTCCAGCTTTTCCACCTCTCTTAGCGTTTCCGGCTGCGACGCGTTGGCCGGAAGCGTCAGGCTGACCAGCAGCTCGGGCCGGTCCGAAGCGGGGAAAAACTCGCCCTGCATAAACGTCGTGCCGTACGCTGACAGCCCCAGCGCGGCAAGCGCAATCAGCACGGTAGCCACTCGGTGACGCAGTGCCAGGCGTAAAAGTCGTCCGTACCCGCGCGCGATCCTGCCGGGGCCTGCCGCGTGATGTCTGACTTTTTCCGGCAGCAGCCACGTGCCCGTCAGCGGCGAAAACAGGATCGCAACGGCCCAGGAGCAGAGCAGGGAAATGAGCACCACCGCAAACAGGGAAAAGCAGTATTCACCGGCGCTGGAGGCCGCAAAACCAACGGGAATAAAGCCGGCAATCATCACCAGAGTCCCGGTGAGCATCGGGAAGGCCGTCGTTTTGAATGCATGGGTGGCCGCGTGCCGACGGGAATCCCCCGCTTCCAGCCGGGAGACCATCGTTTCGACGGCGATCATCGCGTCATCCACCAGCAGGCCCAGGGCAATGATCAGTGCCCCGAGCGAGATACGCTGAAGGCCAATACCTGCGAGCATCATGCCGGCAAACGTCATGGCGAGCACCAGCGGAATGGCCGTCGCCACCACCAGTCCGGCCCGTAACCCCAGCGAGACAAATGAAACCGCCAGCACGATAACAACGGCTTCGATAAGCACCCGGATAAACCCGCTTACCGCGTCACTGACCACCGCTGACTGATCGGCGACTTTCACCATCTCGATACCGTGCGGCAGCCCGGCGCTGAGGGCCGCCATTCTGTCATTCAGCGCGCCGCCGAAACGCAGCATGTTGCCCGTTGGCGCCATCGACACCGCCAGCCCGATAGCCGGCTGGCCGTTCACCCGGTAGGCCGGGGCCGGTGGCTCGGCGATTTCGCGGGTGACGGTGGCAATGTCGGTCAGCGGAATATAGCGATTGTTAACGTGCAGCGTGACGGCGCGTAAGCTCTCTTCGGTCGTGAGCGCACCGCTGACCTTTATCGCCATGTTCTCCTGTCCGGTACGCATAACGCCAGCCGGGACAACCGCATTTTGCGCCCGGAGGGCGTCGGCAACTTCCTGAATATCGAGCCCCATCCCGGCCAGGCGCGCCGGAGAAAAGGCGAGAACCCACTGCTCCAGCTGTTCGCCCAGCAGGGTGGTTTTGCCTATATCCGGCAGGGACATCAGCTCGCGCCGTATGGTCTCTGCGCGATCCCGCACCTCCCGCAGGGTGAAACCTTCGGGAATAAAGGCGTAAATTGTGCCGAACGTGTCGTCAAACTCGTCGTCCACGGCAGGGCCCTGCACCCCTTCAGGCAGGGACGGCGCGATGTCCTGCATTTTTTTGCGAACCTGATACCAGATATCGGGCACGCGTTGCGGGGGCGTATCGTCACGGAGGTTGACGTGGATAACGGTGCGTCCGGCCCGGGTTTCACTTTCGAGATAGTCCAGCCAGGGCGTTTCCTGCAGCTTTTTTTCAAGCGTATCGGTCAGCAGGCGGGTGGTATCCGCCACGGAGGCTCCCGGCCACTGCGCGGAGACAACGGCCGTTTTAATGGTAAAAGCCGGATCTTCATTACGCGGCAGCTTCTCATAGCAAAACACGCCCATCGCAATCACCAGCAACATCAAAAAGCTGACCATCTGCTGGTTCTTCAGCGCCCAGGCGGAGAGGTTAAATTTCGCTTCCGATCCCGTGTTCATGGCTGAACCTCTCCAGCAACCACCGGCTCGCCGGACCGCAATGTGCTCACGCCCGCCGTAATCACCCTGTCGCCTGGCTCAAGGCCGGAGGCAATCATGACGGAGGTGGCCGTATAGCTCGCGGGCACCACCGCGCGCAGCTGCGCCCGCGACTGCGGGGTAATCACAAAAACGGCCGGTTTGTCGCCGACGCGGGTCAGCGCCGAGGCGGGAAGGGTGTAGCCGTGCGGGGCTGACGATGGCAACGTGACGGTAACGCTGGCGCCCAGCGCCATGGCCGCCGGCGGGTTTTGCAGGGTGGCCCTGACGCGCCAGGTGCGGGTCTGAGGATCGGCCTGCGGGGTGATATCCCGTAGCGCGGCAGACGCCTGTACCGACGGGTCGCTGAGCAGGGAAACCCGCAACTCCGCCCTATCCAGAGGCGGGATCGCATCCGGAGTGGCAATATCGAACGCCACGTCGCGACCTTCTCCGGTCGCCAGCGTCAGCACGGACAGACCGTCGCTGACAACCTGTCCCGCAGAGGCGTTCACGGCCGTGATGACGCCCGCCTGCGGCGCGATCAGGCGCGTCCAGCCGAGGCTTTCGCGGGCATTTCGCCACGCGGCCTCGCTGCTTTTTAAGCGCGCGCGGGCGACAAGCCAGTCCGCACGGGCGCTGTCGAGCTGCGTGCGGGCTATCGCGCCAGTTGGCATGAGCTTTTGCATTCGATTGACGTTAAGCGCGGCGACCTGCGCAGAGGCTTTGGCACCCTCAAAGTCGGCCTCAGCGCTGTCGAGCTGGTTTTGCCCGGTCGTATTGTCAAGCGTGGCCAGCAGCTGTCCGGCAGTGACCCGGTCGCCAATATCAACGCTGCGCGTCAGTATCCGGCCCCCGGTCCGAAAGCTCAGGGTCGTTTCATCGTGGGCATGGATCTCACCGGTTCTTTCCAGCGCGGGAAGGGTTTGGGCGGTGCCAACGACGACGTAGCGTACCGCTCGCGCAGGGTCGGGCTTATTTTCGTGTTTATCACCGCAGCCGGTCAGCGGAAAAATCGCCAGCGCAAGCAGGGCCAGGGGAAGAAAATGCAGCCAGGAAAGGGTGCGCGCCACGCCGTACAAATGATGCAGGCAGTGGCGCAGAGAGAGAAAGAATTCGTCTGACATAACGCCGCTCCATAAAGGGAATGGCGTTATTAAATGCGGGCTACGTCGAGAAAGATTCGACGTTCTGTCAAGGCTTTATCAAGAGTGAAGATTTTCATTACCGGACGGATGCCAGGGCAATAAAATGCGCACGGCGAGGCCGCCGGTTGCCGGCAATGACGCGCTAATCTCACCCCCATGCGCCTCGCAAATCGCCCGGGCGATGGATAAACCGAGGCCGCTGCCGCCGGAATGCCGCGCGCGGGACTGCTCCTCGCGGCTAAAGCGTTTAAACATTTCCGGTAAGAACTGGGGCGACACGCCCGGCCCGTCATCGGTAAATTCGAGGATGTAGTGCCCGCTGGCGTAGTGCAGCGCCACCTCAAGGTGGCCGCCATCGCGCCCGTAACGTAGCGAATTTTCCATGAGGATGGTAACGACCTGGCCCAGACGGAACGCATCGCCTCTGAAGGGGCAGGGGCGCGGGTTACGAAGCGTTATCCGGAAATGATGCGCGTCAGCCTCGGGCATGATCCAGGCAGCCCGCTCCTGAATCAGCTCATCCAGACAAAATGGCTGGTCCTCCAGCACGAGGTTACCCGCGTCGGCAAGCGACAGAAGGTGAAGCTCATCGGTGAGGCGGTTGAGGTGCTGGAGCTGTTTCATCACCATGCCGAGCTGCGCCGGGCTGGCGTCAAACACGCCGTCTAACATGCCCTGCAGACGCCCGATGGCGGCCGTCAGGGGCGAGCGCAGCTCGTGCGCCATCGCGACGTGCGAGGCGCGGAGCTCTTTTTCATAGCGGGCGAGTTGCCCCGTCATGGAGTTAAAGTCGGTCGCAAAGCTGACCATTTCCGCCGGCGCATCCTTGATAAGTTCCGCCTGGCGGCCAAACTGCCCGTCGGCGACATCCTTTGCCGCATCGCGAAGGCGGCTGAACTGCAGCGCCAGCGGCCGGGCGTGTTTGAGGCCCATCACCACGATAAACGGTATCATCACCAGCACCAGCAGGGCCACCGTGGCCCAGTCGGCTGAGGCGATAGACGGCGTGGAATAGCTCAGGCCCCACCAGGTGTCCACAATCGAGTGGAAGCGGGCCGGATTGGCCTGCGGGTTCTGGCTGAGCGTCAGAAACTCCTGCCGGACCGCCGCTGGCATTTTGCCCATTATCCAGTAGTTCTGAACCGCATAGCGCAGCCACATGCAGGTGGCAATGACGATCACGCTGCCGATAGCCAGCGCCAGGATGCGCGCGCAAATCCAGCGCCACAGAGAGGAGTGCTGATTTTTAATCATGGCTGTCTGAACCTGTAACCCACGCCGCGAACGTTGATCAGCACGCCGGAGATCCCCGCCGCTTCCAGTTTTTTACGCAGGTTATAAATATGGGTGTCCACCACGCGCTCCAGCGCTTCGCTTTCCGGCAAACAGTGCTCCAGTAAATACTGACGGGAGAACGGGTGCGCGGGAGAACGCAGCAGCGTTGCCAGAAGCGAGAATTCCGTTGGCGTAAGATCGAGCATCACGGGCGCGTCGCCGCCGTTATCCACGCTCGCCACAATGGCGGCCACGTCCACCTCAAGCGTTTGCCAGCGAAGGATCGCCTCGTCCGTCTCTTTTTTACTGCTGCGCCGCAGCACCGCCTGCACCCGAGCCACCACTTCCCCCGGATGATAAGGCTTCACAACGTAATCATCGGCACCGTACCGCAGGGCACCAATGCGGTCGGGGGTATCCCCCATGGCCGTGACCATGATCACCGGCACATCGCTTTTACGACGCAGGCCAGCCAGCACCTCGGTGCCGTTAAGCCCCGGCAGCATCACGTCCAGCAGGATGAGGTCGGGCTTCCAGCGCTGCGCCATATCCAGCCCGGAATGACCGTCTCCGGTAATGGTCACGTCGTAATTTTCCCGCCGTAAATAGGCTTCGAGCACGCCGGCCGCATCGGCGTCATCTTCAATAATCAGCACTCTTCTGGACAACATCCGTTCACCTTGACCATTTCTTAACACTATCCCGACGATTCATTGATTCAGCCAAATCATACTGCGCCAACGTTGTGTGGCCGCCCCCGTATCAGGAGGCGCCAGCGTCCGTATGGAGAGCAGTATGATAGCGATAAAAAAAGTCCTGTATATGTCCGTCCCGCTTCTGATGGCCGTGAGTTCAGGCGCGCAGGCGGATGATGGCTCCGCATCCGATTCCTTAACCGTCGGGCTGGGGGGGCAGTATGCCCCACGTTACTCAGGCTCAGACAAGCAGGTGTGGCAGGTGGTTCCGGTGCTGCAGGGTCGTAAAGGCGCTTTCTTTATTGATGCGCAAAAAGGGGTGGGATATGACCTGCAAAACGACAGCGGCTGGTATTTCGAACACACGCTGGGCTACGACTTCGGAAGGGCTGATAAAAATTCTGGCTGGCGTGAGGGCGCAAACAATCTGAAAGGGATGGGGGACATTGATGCCACCCTGAATACCGGCCTTGCCGTCGGCTGGCAGGCCGCGCCATGGCTGAGTATGGAAGGCAAAGCGACGCTGCCGTTAACGGACAGCCAGGGGGGAAGCTATCAGGCTTCAGTGACGCTGATCCCGGTACAAAATAATCAGGACACGGTCGCCTTTCAGTCTGCGGCCCTGTTTGGCGACAGCCGTTATCTGAATACCTGGTATGGGGTCAGCGAGCAGCAGAGCCGCCGCAACGGATATCGCCGCTATGCTGCGTCGGGAGGATTCTATGGCGTCGACACCAGCCTGACCTGGAGCCATCAGTTCGATGCCCACTGGGGAACGGTTCTGAGCGCGGACTACACCTGGCTTGGCGATCGTGCGAATAACAGCCCGATCGTGATGCGGCGCAATGAGGGGGCCGCAACCGCCGCTATCACCTGGACATTTTAAAATCGAGGAGCACGAGGGGACGAGAGGATTATTTCTTCTTATCCATCATCGCTTTTAAATCGGCAAACGGGTTAAACGTGGCGACGCCCACGTCTTTTTGCGCGTCTTCCCCGGCCACCACGGTGGTGCCGTACTGATCCGCTTCGGTGTATTTCGAGTGTTCATGATCGTGGCAAAACAGGCACAGCAGCTCCCAGTTGCTGCCGTCTTCCGGGTTGTTGGTATGGTCGTGATCGATATGGTGAACCGTGAGCTCACGCAGGTTGGAATAGACAAATTCGCGCGAGCAGCGTCCACACACCCATGGATAGATTTTTAATGCTTTTTCGCGATAGCCGCTTTCCAGCCGCGCGTAGTTTTTGGGGATCAAAGCCATTGCCGGTTTTACCTGCCATGAAAAGAGAGGGTGAGATTATATCGCATTATGGGGCGGAATGACGAACCCCGCTACTCAGTCAATTTATTTGATGCTTTCCGTTAAATAAACGGCATTTATTCTTACCGGGTAATGCGTAAAGTGGACAGAACGCAATGCATTATCAGGACACATGGTTATGAAAAAGATCGGGTTTTTATCCTTTGGTCACTGGACGCCTTCACCGCAGTCCGGCACGCGCTCGGCGGCAGACACGCTGCTGCAGTCCATTGATTTAGCCGTCGCGGCTGAAGAGCTGGGGGCAGACGGCGCCTATTTCCGCGTGCACCACTTTGCCCGACAGCTTAGCTCACCGTTCCCTCTGCTGGCGGCAATAGGCGCAAAAACGAAAACCATCGAAATCGGCACGGGCGTAATTGACATGCGCTATGAAAATCCGATGTACATGGCCGAGGATGCGGGCGCGGCGGATTTGATTTCCGGCGGTCGCCTGCAGCTTGGCATCAGCCGCGGTTCGCCGGAGCAGGTCATTGATGGCTGGCGCCATTTCGGCTATGTCCCACAGGAAGGGGAAGACGAATCGGATATGGCGCGCCGTCATACCGAAGTGCTGCTTGAGGTGCTGCGCGGGGAAGGCTTTGCCAAACCGAATCCACAGCCGATGTTCCCGAATCCGCCGGGGCTGCTGCGCCTGGAGCCGTATTCTGAAGGGCTGCGCGAGCGCATATGGTGGGGTGCCGGTTCCAATGCGACGGCCGTATGGGCCGCAAAGCTGGGCATGAACCTGCAAAGCTCAACCCTGAAGGACGATGAGACCGGCGAGCCGTTCCATATTCAGCAGGCAAAACAGATCCGCGCGTACCGTCAGGCCTGGAAAGAAGCGGGACATGCGCGTCAGCCGCGGGTGTCGGTCAGCCGCAGCATTTTTGCGCTAATGGACGACCGCGACCGGATGTATTTCGGTGCCAGCCGCAACGACAGCGACAGCGTGGGCTACCTTGATGAGAAAACGCGCGCGATCTTCGGGCGCAGCTATGCGGCGGAGCCGGACAAGCTGATCGAACAGCTGAAAAAGGACGAGGCGATTGCCGAAGCCGATACGCTCTTGCTGACCGTGCCGAACCAGCTTGGCGTGGATTACAACGCGCATGTTATTGAGTCGATCCTCAAGCATGTGGCGCCAGCAATGGGCTGGCGCGATTAACTGAACAGTGGGGTTGCTCAGCCTCGTGCTACTTATGGCTCATATCGCTCAGCAGCACGGCGATGGTTTGCCCGCCCGCCGTCTGTTCCAGGCCAATCTTGACGATAATGGTCAGCGGAACGGAAAGTAGCATGCCAACGGGGCCGAGCAGCCAACCCCAGAATATCAGGGATAAAAAGACCACCAGTGTGGAAAGGCCCAGCCCTCGTCCCATCATGCGTGGCTCAAGAATGTTACCGAACACCAGGTTGATGACCAGGTATCCGGCCAGCAGGATCAGCGCGTCATAAAGCCCGCTGAAAACCAGCACCTGAAGGATAGGGGGGATTGCCGCCAGCACGGAGCCGATGTTGGGAATGTAGTTAAGCGCAAACGCCAGTAACCCCCAGACAAACGCAAAGCGAACGTCCAGCGCCAGAAGCATCGCCCAGACGACACCGCCCGTGACCAGGCTAATCGCCGTTTTCAGCACCAGATAGCGGGAGACGCTGTCCAGCGCGCGTTGAATCGCTCCCATTCCTTCAACCGGACGGACCATCATCTGCTGCAGCTTTGCCGGCAGCTGCGGCACCTCCAGCAGCATAAACACCACCGTTAAAAACAGCAGGAAAATGGAGGTCATGGCATTGGAAAGCTGAGCCAGCAGGCTGGTGACGATCGTCATGGCCGCGTTGGGGTCGATATATTTCAGGAGTTCCTCAACCGAGACTTCGATACCCGCGCGCTGCAGCCAGGGTTCCAGCTGCAGCAGCGGTATCGCCAGCGAAGAACGGTATTTCGGCAGCGTTCGCGCCAGTTCATTGAGCGAGGTCCCCAGATACGCCACCAGCAAGACCATCGCCACAATAATGATGCTGATAAGCAGCGTAATCGCCAGCACGCGCGGGATGCGTAGCCGCGTCATGCGCTGCACCAGCGGGTTAAGGATCACCGCAACAAACAGGGCCAGAATAAAAGGCACAATAATGTCGGCGGCAAAACGAACGCCCGTCAGTATGATCACCAGCATGCCCAGCATGATGACAATTTTTAATCCGTTCAGGGTAATAATGGGTTTAGCCATGGTGACTCCGAATTTTTCTTTATATTTATAATAAAGGTGAAAGGCGTTGCAATAAACTAACCAAAATCAAACGGTATGGGTAAAGAATTGCAAAGACTTTGAGTAAAATCCTGGCTTATGGTACAAATCTGGTGTGTTTAACTACCGAGGACAATTTTCATCCGCAAAGACGAGAAGCAACAACGCGGATAATTGTAATTTTATGGACAATATGTTCAGGACGTACTCTTCAAACAATACCGCTGTCTACTCCACTTCTTTTTGCCTGCTTTCTGGTGAGCAACACTGGCGCACCGCACTATAGTCACGTCTTCTGCCTGAGCTGGCGCTAAGCGCTTAGCTGTCTGATTTCAATTTGTATTTTTTGGTTTGCTGTTCGCAGCGGGCCACGATGGATTATATTCTCAAGCAGGAGAAAAACATGTTTTACTGGATCCTATTAGCGCTGGCTATCATCGCTGAAATTACCGGCACGCTGTCTATGAAATGGGCAAGCGTCAGCGATGGCAACACCGGTTTTATTTTGATGCTGGTGATGATTTCGCTTTCTTATATTTTCCTCTCGTTTGCGGTGAAAAAAATTGCGCTGGGCGTCGCGTATGCACTGTGGGAAGGGATCGGTATTTTGTTGATTACGCTGTTCAGCGTGCTGATATTTGACGAAACATTAACAACAATGAAGATCGCCGGGTTAACGACGCTGGTCGCGGGTATTGTGCTGATTAAATCGGGTACCCGTAAACCGGGTAAACAGCAGAAGGAGCAGAACCATGCAACAGTTTGAGTGGGTTCATGCGGCCTGGCTTGGCTTCGCCATCGTGCTGGAGATCCTGGCGAACGTTCTGCTGAAATTCTCCGATGGTTTTCGCCGTAAACTCTATGGCCTGATGTCGATCGCCGCGGTTCTGGGAGCGTTCAGCGCGCTGTCTCAGGCGGTAAAAGGGATCGATCTTTCGGTGGCCTATGCGCTGTGGGGCGGTTTTGGTATCGCCGCTACCCTGGCCGCAGGCTGGGTACTCTTCGGCCAGCGCTTAAACAACAAGGGCTGGATGGGACTCATCTTGCTGCTTGCCGGCATGATCATGATAAAACTCGCCTGACAGACCTCTCGCCATGATTTACAGGCAGCGAAATTCGCTGCCTGTATTACGCTTAGAAAAGCAAAACATGAAGAGGATGGCTGATGTATCGCACATTAAGCTGGCGCAATATTCCCAATGCGAGAACGTTGTTTGCCATGGTCTTCATGGCGGGGATCGGCTTAATCATCTCCATCGTCGCACTGCTCTATCTTTCCCTGCATCTTATCAGCACGAAAACCAATGAAATTGATGAACACCGCACGGTGCTTTCCGTGCAGGGGGCCATTCAGACATCGGTTAACCGCGTCTCCTCTCTGGTGCTGGATAACGCCGTCTGGGACGATGCGGTGCGGGAGGTCTACCGTCCTGCGCTCGATACCGACTGGCTGTACAACACCTGGGGTGCCGGTTTTAAAATCAACAACCTCTACGACGGCACCTTCGTGCTGGATGAACATTTCAACGTCCTCTGGGGATCCTTTCAAAGCCGTCCCTTTAACGAAAAAAACCTCGACTTCTTTGGCAAGGGGCTCAAAGCGCTTATCGACCGGCACGGGCGAGCGCTCGTGGGTGAAAAAAATATCTATGCCGGGATCAGCAAAACGCGAAGCGGCGTCGCCTTTGTGGGTATTGGGTTGATTCGCCCGATGGTCGGAAGATTACAGGTTACCGACGGAACGCGCCGCTATCTGGTGATTACCCGCCATCTGAACGCCAGAATATTATCCGACCTGGGGGCGACCTTTCAGATCGATCGCCTCAACTATACCCCCGAAAAAATCGACGATCGCAGCATGCCGCTGCACAGCGCGGCGGGGGAGTTAGTCGGATATCTGAACTGGCAGGCGCGGCTTCCAGGCGCACAGGCCGCCCGGGCGGCATCGTCTGATATCAGGCAGATTGTGGTGCTGGCCTCGGGGCTGATCCTGCTTTTCATTCTGGTGAGCAGCGTGGGGCTGTACAAACTCGCGCGCGGTGAAAGCCAGGCGCGTCTGGTCGCAAGAACGGACTGGCTAAGCCATCTGCCAAACCGGCGTGCGCTCATCGAAGCGCTGGACCACGTGAGTTTACGCGGTGATATCGACGTCAAAAGCGTGGTGTTTATCGATCTGGACGGTTTTAAAGATGTGAATGACATCTACGGCCACAGCGTGGGAGACGATCTCATCGTGGCGATAGCGAAAACGCTGAGTGAACGCGTGCCGACGGGTGGAATGCTCGCGCGCATGGGCGGGGATGAGTTTGCCATGACCATCGGCGGAGATGATGCAGAGGCGCAGGCCACCGCCTTTGCCGCTTCGGTGCTGGATTTTTTCACCACCCCGGTTCAACTGGGGGAACGCACCATCCATATCGGGGCCAGCATCGGTATCGCCAGCGGAACTCTGATTGAATGCACCAGCTCAGAACTGTTTCGCCGCGCTGATATTGCCATGTATCACGCCAAATTGAGCGGGAAAGGGCGTATCAGCCACTATGACGCGGAGCTCAACAGCGTCCGGGAACGCAAGCTGGCGATTGAAAATCAGATTCGTGACGGTCTGGAACGCGATGAGTTTGATGTCTGGTATCAGCCGATTATTGACGCCCACAGCCAGACAATGAGCAGCGTCGAGGCGCTGGTCCGCTGGCCGCGTCGCCCGGAGGGGCCGCTTGGGCCGGATATTTTTATCACCATTGCGGAGACCAGCGGTCTGATTTACAAGCTGGGCCAGTTTGTGTTGCAGCGGGCCTGCCAGGATCTGCAGCCTTACGGCGACTTAAAGCTCTCCGTGAATATCTCCCCCGCGCAATTTCGCGATCCTGCATTCGAAGAAAAAGTGGCCAGCGTGCTGGAGACCACCCGTTTCCCGGCCCACCGACTGCAGCTTGAGGTTACGGAGTCGTATGTACTGGAAAACCCGGAGCGTGCCCGCATGGCGATAGCGAATCTTAAAGCGCTGGGTACGGCGGTGGTGGCAGAAGGGGTGGAAACCGAGAAGCAGATGAAACTGCTGCGGCTGGCTGGCTGCGATCAACTGCAGGGTTTTTGGTTCAGCCAGCCGATGCCGATTGAGTCAATAAGAGCGTTACGTAAGGTCAGACGCTGCTGATTTACTGCTGCGCCAGCGCTTCCAGCTTGTCGCGAAAGCCGGTCACGGACAAGGCCCGGTTATCTGCGCGCCAGCGATCTTTCGCCGCCGGTGCAGAGCTTTGCACACCGATCAACTGCCAGCCGTTATCTGTTTTCAGCATCAGCGGTGAACCACTGTCGCCCGGCAACGTATCGCACTGGTGCGAGAGTACGCTGGTTTGCGCCCAGCCCGTCACAATACAGTCGGTATGCGTATAAAGCGTATCCAGATGATCGACAGGATAGCCTGACTGCGTCACCTTTCGGTCGGCGGCCTTCAGCGCGGCGGTGAGTGCGGCCTTGTCGCCGTCAAATAACGGCAGCGGCGTAATGCCTGAAGGCGGGTAGCGTAAAACGATCAGGCCAAAATCCCACGAGGCGGCCCCCGGCGGCACGATCCAGCCGTCGCCATCCGGCTTCAGGCGTTTGCCGAGAGACGGATCAACCCGTCCCTCAATGCCGTGGATTTCATAGCGCCAGGTCCCTTTTTGCGACACAAACCGCAAGGCAACCGCTTTATCCGGCTTGCCGTTTGGCGGCGTTAACAAACAGTGGCCTGCCGTCAGGGCAAGCTGTGGGGTGATCAGCGTCGCGGTGCACAAGTTACCGCTGGCGGTTTCCAGTTGACCTATAGCATCCCAGGGCGTCTGGGTGGGATCGGCGACGCGCGTACGATCGTCATGACCGAAAAAAAGCGTCTTTAGCTCTTTTGCGCTAATGGTGTCATCACCGCCATCATCCGCATGTGAGAATCCAGAAAAAAGACCAAACGTTCCCAGTAACAACACAACAGATTTACGCATATCACACTCTGGTGGGGGTAATTATGATTATTAAAAGTGAACCCTATGAAAATACTATAGACGGGACAGCGCTAAAGTGGGAGTAAAATCAGCGTGCTACAATCAGGAAAGATAAAAATGGCTGGCGATGAGCGCGCATAAAATAAGCAGGATCAGAATCAGCTCAAACCGATAGCGTCGCAGCATACGCCCTCCGGAAATAAAAAAACGGCGCGGAACCTGTTCCGGTTCAGCGCCGGTTTACCAACGTGCCCCGAAGGGCACGGTTAAGCTTGTACTCTTACGCAGCTGGCTGTGCAGCTGGTTTAGCAGCTTCGTGTTTTACTGCTTTTTTGTGATGCTTTTTAGCAGCCTGAGCTTTCTGTTCTACAGCCGGTTTAGCGGCTTTTTTGTGGTGCTTTTTAGCAGCCTGCGCTTTCTGCTCTACGGCTGGTTTGGTTGCTTTTTTGTGGTGCTTTTTAGCAGCCTGGGCTTTTTGCTCTGCAGCCGGTTTAGCCGCTTTATGGTGTTTCTTGTGATGTACGGTTTTTGCTGGCGCAGCGGTGGTCGTTGCAGCAGGTGCCGCAGCAGCCGGTGCAGCAGTGGTTTCAGCAGCAAACGCAGCAGAAGACAGACCCATAGCAGCGGCAACAACCAGAGCTAATACTTTTTTCATGTTCATACCCTCGAATTTGGTTTTTCATTTAACCCCACTGCGGGGCCGTTGAAAGAACTATATCCCTGTAAATTCGAGGTTTCCGTGAGTGATTGGTATCGGCTTGTAACCATATGTACATTGCCGGGGTCCTGCACAGACGGCCCTCTCCCTTGAGGGAGAGGAGTGAGGGGGAATATACGGCTTCTTTACCTGAGGTCCCTCACCCCTGGCCAAACAGATTACAAATAGCGCGAGGTCAGATGTTCGCGGAAGTAACGGATATTCAGATCTTCACCCGTCGCCTGGGTGATTAATTGCGACGTGCTGAAGCGGCTGCCGTGCTGCCAGATGTTCTGACGCAGCCACTCAAAGAGTGCGGAAAAATCGCCCTCAGCGATGGAGGCCTGCAGACCCGGCAGTGCGGTTCTGGCGGCATGGAACAGCTGCGCGGCGTACATGGCGCCAAGCGTGTATGACGGGAAGTAACCAAAACCGCCGTCGGTCCAGTGGATGTCCTGCATACAGCCGTTGCGGTAGTTATCTTTGGTGGATAACCCGAGCCAGGCCTGCATTTTCTCATCCCACAGGGCAGGAATATCGTCCACCTCGATCTCGCCGTTAATCAGCGCCCGTTCAATTTCATAGCGCAGCACCACGTGTGCAGGGTAGCTCACTTCGTCCGCATCGACGCGGATATAGCCAGGTTTGACGCGCTGGTTCCAGGCAATAAAGTTCTCTTCGCTAAACGCCGCCTGGCTGCCAAAGCGGGCGTGTACCGCAGGCAGGAGATGCCTGAGGAAGGCTTCACTGCGCCCCAGCTGCATTTCAAAGAACAGGCTCTGTGACTCATGGATTGCGGTTGAGCGCGCCAGGGCAATCGGTTGTCCTGACCACGCGCGCGGCAGGTTTTGTTCGTAGCGGGCGTGTCCTGTTTCGTGGATCACGCCAAACAGCGCGCTGAGCAGCTCATCCTCGTCATAGCGCGTGGTGATACGCACGTCTTCCGGGACGCCGCCGCAGAACGGGTGCGCGCTCACGTCCAGGCGACCGCCGTTAAAATCGAAGCCAAGCATCTTCATGGCTTCCAGGCCCAGCTCACGCTGTGTTGCCGTCGGGAAGGGGCCTTGCGGAGGAATAAACGACCGTTGAGCCTGTTTTTCGACCACGTTTGCCAGCAGATCCGGTAGCCAGGACTTCATATCGCCGAACAGAACGTCCAGACGCGCGCTGGTCATGTCGGGTTCAAAAATGTCCAGCAGCGCGTCGTACGGCGTACAGCCTTTGGCTTCAGCCCGCAGGCGAGCCTCTTCGCGGCTGAGTTTGACCACCTCTTTCAGGTTGGCGGAAAAACCCTGCCAGTCGTTGGCGGGTCGCTGAGTACGCCAGGCGTGTTCACATTTGCTGCCTGCCAGGGATTTCGCTTCCACCAGCGATTCCGGCAGCAGGGTAGCCTGCTGGTAGTGGCGCGTCATTTCGCGCAGGTTGGCCTGTTCGACATCATTCAGAGCCTCAACTGCCGCCGCCGCTAACAGGTCGCCGACTTTTTTATCGGTCAGGATCTGGTGTTGCAGGACGCTCATTTCCGCGAGTGCTTCACCGCGCGCGGCGCTGCCGCCCGGCGGCATCATCGTGAACATATCCCAGCTGGCGATGGAGGAGAGATGGGAGAGGCGGGAGAGACGTTGGAAGGTGCGGGTGAGTTGTTGGTAGTTATTGTTTTTCATGAAGTCCTCGTGTCTGAATCAGCCGATGACAAAAATTAGCATCGGCTTGATTTAAACACGAAGGCGCTGGAATGTTAATGCAGACGTTTATGCAAACTGGTGCCCACCAGCAGCGCCGCACAGAGCATCAGCCCGATAAACCCGCCCACGCCGTTCCAGCCGTAGTGATGCCAGAACACGCCGCCGAGCGTCCCGGCGATGCTGGAACCCAGGTAATAGCTAAACAGATACAGCGACGATGCCTGTCCTTTGGCGCGACGCGCGCGCGGGCCAATCCAGCTGCTGGCGACCGAGTGCGCGGCAAAGAACCCCGCAGAGAAGAGCAGCATGCCGGCAAAGATAAACCACAGCGAGGAAAAGAGCGTCAGCAGCAGGCCGAGTAACATCACGCCCGTGAATACCAGCAGTACCGGCCCGCGTCCATAGCGTGCGGTCATCGCCCCGGCTTTCGGCGAACTCCAGGTGCCGGTGAGATAGGCCACAGAAAGCAAGCCGACAACGGCCTGATTCAGATGCCACGGGGAGAGCATCAGGCGATACCCAATATAGTTAAACAGCGTGACGAAGGCGCCCATCAGCAGAAAGCCGATCAGAAACAGGCGCGGAAGCCCTTTGTCGCGCCAGTGCAGGCGGAAGTTGATAAACAGCGTTTTCGGGCGCAGCGATGTCGGGCGGAAATGACGCGATTCCGGCAGAATTTTCCAGAACATCAGGGCGGATGCCAGCGCAAAACACCCGATGACCGCCAGCGCAATACGCCAGTTAAAGAAATCCGTAAAGACCCCGCTCAGCAGGCGGCCGCTCATTCCGCCAATAGAGTTCCCGCTGATGTAAAGCCCCATGGAGAAAGCAACAAAGCTCGGGTGGATCTCCTCGCTGAGGTAGGTCATTCCGACCGCCGCCACGCCGCTGAGCGAGAGCCCAATCAGCGCGCGCATCACCAGAATACCGTGCCAGCTGGTCATCATGGTCGAGAGTAACGTACAGACCGAGGCCAGCATCAGCGCGGTCACCATCACCGGCTTACGGCCAATGGCGTCGGACAGCGGTCCGGTAAAGAGCAGGCCAATCGCCAGCATGCCGGTAGAAATAGAGAGTGACACGCTGCTGCTGGCAGGCGATACGCCAAACTCATGAGAGAGAACGGGCAGGATCGGCTGAACGCAATAGAGCAGGGCGAAGGTCGCCAGACCGGCGGAAAAGAGCGCCAGCGTGACGCGCATAAATTGGGGGGTACCACGTTTAATGAACTGGACCGGCTGCGGTGCTGCGGGTAAATCATTGATATCTCTTGCCGGATCGATATCAATAGTCGTTGTACGGCTCACACAGTTTCCTTGCTTAAACATCCCCGTGATTTCTGGTGACGGGTATGACCACCTGTTCAGGGTAGGAAAATGTAAATATTCTGTCTAATATATTAATAATCTCAAATGATACTTTAAAAATATGAATATCGAGCTGCGCCATCTTCGCTACTTTGTCGCCGTCGCCGAAGAGCTGCATTTTGGCCGCGCGGCGGCACGGCTAAACATCTCTCAGCCACCGTTAAGCCAGCAGATTCAGATCCTGGAGCAGCAGGTCGGGGCGCGCCTTCTGGCCCGCACCAACCGCAGCGTGAGCCTGACGGCGGCGGGCAAGCAATTTCTCATCGACAGCCGACAAATTCTGAGCATGGTCGATGACGCCGCCGCCCGGGCAGAACGGCTCTATCTCGGCGAAGCCGGAGAGCTGCGAATCGGGTTTACTTCGTCCGCGCCGTTTATCAGCGCCGTCTCGGAAACCCTGTCGTCATTCCGTCGTCACTTTCCGGATGTTCACATTCAGACGCGCGAAATCAACACCCGCGAGCAGATTGCGCCGCTGAATGAAGGTTCGCTGGATTTGGGCCTGATGCGTAACACCCAACTGCCGGACACGCTGGCGTGGGAGGTTATCCTGCGCGAACCGCTGATGGCTATGATCCCGCACGATCATCCGCTGGCGTCGCGTCCGGCGGTTTCGCTGGCAGAGCTGGCAAAAGAGCCGTTTGTCTTTTTTGACCCGCAGGTCGGGACGGGCCTGTATGACGATATCCTGGGGCTGATGCGCCGCTACGATCTTGCCCCGGTCATAACTCAGGAGGTAGGGGAAGCGATGACCATTATTGGCCTGGTCGCGGCCGGGCTGGGCGTGTCTATTCTTCCGGCCTCCTTTAAGCGGGTACAACTGCGCGAAATGCGCTGGGTGACCATCGCCGAAGAGGATGCCGTTTCCGAAATGTGGCTGGTGTGGTCAAAACACCGCGAGCAGAGCAACGCCGCGCAGCGCTTCAAACAGCAGCTAATGAGCGCCTCTGCCGGGCGACATTTTCAGTGAAAATAGGGCAAAAATGTGCGGTAAATCACATGGCTAAGTAAATATTTGACGGCAGCCATACAAGTGCTTCACCATAGCCAACAGTTTATTTCGAAGCTCGAAAATAAGGGAGTACGAGGTGGTTGCTGATAGTCAGCCAGGGCATATCGATCAGATTAAGCAGACCAACGCTGGCGCAGTGTATCGCCTGATTGATCAGCTTGGTCCGGTTTCGCGTATCGATCTTTCGCGCCTGGCACAACTGGCACCTGCCAGTATCACCAAGATTGTCCGCGAGATGCTGGAAGCGCACCTGGTTCAGGAGACGGAAATTCAGGAGCCGGGCAGCCGCGGCCGTCCGGCAGTCGGGCTGGTGGTGGAGACGGAAGCGTGGCACTACCTGTCGCTGCGCATCAGCCGGGGCGAGATCTTCCTTGCGCTGCGCGACCTCAGCAGCAAGCTGGTGGTAGAGGACCGGCTTGAACTGCCGCTCAATGCGGAGGAACCGCTCCTCGACGCGATTGTCTCGCATATCGATCGCTTCTTTATCCGCCATCAGCAGCGGCTGGAACGCTTAACGGCGATTGCCATCACCATGCCGGGCATTATTGATACCGAAAATGGCATCGTCCACCGCATGCCGTTTTACGAGGATGTCAAAGAGATGCCGCTGGGCGAGGTGCTGAAAAACCATACCGGCGTACCGGTCTATATTCAGCATGACATCAGCGCCTGGACGATGGCGGAAGCGCTGTTTGGCGCGTCGCGCGGTGCGCGGGACGTGATTCAGGTGGTTATCGACCATAACGTCGGGGCGGGCGTGATTACCGACGGTCGTCTTCTCCACGCCGGAAGCAGCAGTCTGGTGGAAATCGGTCATACCCAGGTCGACCCGTACGGTAAGCGCTGCTACTGCGGAAACCACGGCTGTCTGGAGACCATTGCCAGCGTGGAAAGCGTGCTGGAGCTGGCGCAGGTTCGGCTTAGCCAGTCCATGAGCTCCTCGCTGCACGGACAACCCCTAACGGTGGATTCCCTCTGCGCCGCCGCGCGCCAGGGCGATCTGCTGGCGAAGGACATTATTACCGGGGTGGGGAATAACGTTGGCCGCATTCTGGCCATTATGGTGAACCTCTTCAACCCGCAAAAAATCCTCATTGGCTCGCCGCTGAGCCAGGCGGCGGAGATCCTTTTTCCGGCGATTACGGCCTGTATTCAGCAGCAGTCACTTCCCGCGTACAGCAAAAATATCGCGGTAGAAAGTACCCAGTTTTCCAACCAGGGAACCATGGCCGGCGCGGCGCTGGTCAAAGATGCCATGTATAACGGCTCGCTGCTAATCCGCCTGTTGCAGGGTTAACTCTTTTCCGCAGATGTAAGAAAAATTGCGCTATCTCAAGCCGGGTAGCGCATGCATCCCGTAGACTTCCTCCACTGAATTATTTACCTGGTTTATATTTTCGAAGCATACCCAAGAGGTGGAGTGAGTCATGCTTAAGCGTTTCTTTGTTACTGGTACAGATACCTCTGTCGGCAAGACCGTCGTATCCCGCGCATTGCTGCAGGCGCTGGCAGCAAGCGGTAAACGCGTGGCAGGGTACAAACCGGTCGCAAAAGGCAGTAAAGAGACGCCAGAGGGATTGCGTAATAAAGACGCCCTGGTGCTGCAAAGCGTCTCGTCGCTGGAACTGCCTTATCACGCGGTCAATCCCATTGCCTTAAGCGAAGAGGAGAGCAGCGTAGCGCACAGCGGCCTGATTAATTATCCCCTGTTGTCCGACGGCCTTGCGAACCTGAGCGAACAGGTGGACCACGTGGTGGTTGAAGGAACGGGCGGCTGGCGCAGCCTGATGAATGACCTGCGCCCGCTGTCTGAATGGGTCGTGCAGGAGCAGCTTCCGGTGGTAATGGTGGTGGGTATCCAGGAAGGGTGCATCAACCACGCGCTGCTGACGGCGCAGGCGATTGCCAATGACGGCCTGCCGCTGGTTGGCTGGGTGGCAAACCGCATCAACCCGGGCCTGGCGCACTACGCGGAGATTATCGACGTGCTGAGCACCAAACTCCCCGGACCGCTGGTGGGTGAACTGCCTTATCTGCCACGCGCCGAGCAGCGCGAGCTAGCGCAGTACATCGATCTCTCTGCCCTCGGTGGCGTGCTGGCCGTAGATCGAGTCGTGGCGTAACGTCCGCGACAATACGGACGCCACCACGCAGGCGACCAGCAGGCCGGGCAGTAAAAAATACTGCCCGGTCATTTCACAGACCATCAGCGCCGACATAATGGGCGCATGCGTGGTCGCGGCAAGTAGCGTAGCCATCCCCGCCAGCCCCAGCAAAATTGCCGTTTCAGAACCCGGCAGCCACAGTGCGAAAAGCTGCGCGAACAGCATTCCCGTCGCCATACCGACAAACAGCGTAGGCGTAAAAACCCCTCCCGGCGCACCCGATCCGCTGCTCGCCAGCACCGCCAGCAGCTTACAGATGAACACCCCGGCAATCACCGACAGCAGCGGCGGGGCGAGCAGAAAAGCCTGAACCACGCTGTAGCCATTCCCCCACACCTTCGGCGTGAGGAGAGAAAGCAGCCCGACGATCGCACCGCCCAGCGCCAGCTGCCACGGTGGCGAAAGCTTGAGGCGCAGGAAAAGCCCGTGGCTGACGTCCATCAGCCACATCAGCAGCGGTCCGCAGAGGCCCGCCACCAGCCCCATCGCGACGAGAAGAGCATAATCGGCCGCGGTAAGGATGCCGCTCAGATGGACCGCGTAGAGCGTACCCGCGCCCGGAGCCAGGAGCTGCGTCGTAAGCAGCGCCACCACCGCCGCAATCACCACGGGGCCGAGCGAGGCCAGCATCAGCGTGCCAAACAGAATTTCCGCGATGAACAGGCTTCCGGCAAGGGGGGCGTGATAGGCGCTGGCCATCCCGGCAGCGGCACCGCAGGCAATCCATAATTTCCATTCGGATTTGGGCGTAAAGCGCCGGGCGAAAAGGCAGGCGGCGAGGGCGGCAAGCAGGATCATCGCCCCTTCACGCCCGATGGCGCTTCCGCTGGCAACGACCAGCAGCGAGGCAAAGGATTTCACAAGGCTGGCGCCGTAGTCAAACTGGCCGTCTCCGGTCTCCAGCGCCTCCATGTAATCGGTAGGGGCATGAGGCCGCTGCGCGGTCAGACGCTGCCATCCCCAGAGCAGCAGCCCGGCAGCCAGCCCGCCCAGCGCGGGCGTTAGCGCGCGCCGCCAGGGCGAGAGCGACGCGGCGGCATTCACCAGGCTGCCGCTATCGTTGCTGAGAAGCAGCCACTCCATCAGGTACATGCTGTGTCGAAACACCGCCACGGCCAGCGCGGCCAGCACGCCGGTGACGGTGGCAATCAGCAGTCGACGAAACATCGCGCGGATGTCAGGGTAGGTATGAAGACGTTGCATGGGTCGCGTTTTAACGGGGACGATACGATATTGTGGCGGGAAATCGCGGGGTTAGCAAAAGGTCTGCGTGCGAAAAAGGCCGGGCGATGCCCGGCCAGAGAGGTTAGCTGTCGCTGTGAATATTCAGCGCCCGGCGCGTGCGCCCGGAACTCAGGTACTCGGCAATATAGTCCTGCGAAATCTCGCCGTTGTAGCGCCCGTCCTCATCCACGATCGGCATCCAGCTGGTGTTGCTCTCATACAGACGTGAAAGCACCACGCGCAGGTTGTCTTCCGCCTTGCCGGTCATGCGGAACGTATGCAGGATGTCGGCGCAGGTACCGCTGGCGTTACGCGCTTCGCGACGCTTCACAAAGCCCAGCGGCTTGCCGTGCTCGTCAACCACCGTAATCGCGCGAATATCGTTATCATCCATGGTCGCAAAGGCTTCAGGGAGGGGAGTAGAGCCCCGCACCGTGATGGTCGGCTGCTGGTCGGTGACGTCGCCCGCCGATACCAGCAGCAGACGCTTCAGGGTGCGGTCCTGACCGACAAACGAGCCGACAAACTCGTTCGCTGGTTTCGCCAGCAGCTCATCCGGGCTGGCGCACTGCACGATTTTCCCCTGACGGAATACCGCAATACGGTCGCCGAGCTTCAGGGCTTCGTCGATATCGTGGCTGACCAGCATGACGGTTTTTTTCAGCTTGCGCTGCATCTCCAGGAACTGGTTCTGGATCACCTCGCGGTTGATCGGATCCACCGCGCCGAAGGGTTCATCCATCAGCAGTACCGGAGGATCTGCCGCAAGGGCGCGGATCACGCCGATACGCTGCTGCTGGCCGCCGGACATCTCGCGCGGGTAGCGGTTGAGGAACTTATGCGGATCCATCGCCACCATATCCATCAGCTCTTCGGCGCGGGTTTTGCAGCGCGCTTTATCCCAGCCCAGCATGCGCGGCACGACGGTGATGTTCTCTTCGATGGTCATGTTCGGGAACAGGCCAATCTGCTGGATCACGTAACCGATGTTGCGGCGCAGGGTGACGGTGTCCATCCCGCTGGTGTCCTCGCCGTTGATCAGGATCGTCCCGCTGCTTGGGGTAATGAGGCGGTTAATCATCTTCAGGGTGGTGGTCTTCCCGCAGCCGGACGGGCCGAGCAGGACGCACATTTCCCCTTCGGGCACGGTCAGGTTGACGTTGTCGACGGCCTTAAAGGTCTGGCCGTGCTTCTGTGAAAATTGTTTGGTGAGGTTTTCCAGTTTTATCATTATCGAATCCCCTTTGGAGTCAGAACCACCTGCAGACGGTGCAGCAGCCAGTCAAGCACAATTGCTAAAAGACAAATCATCAGCGCGCCCGCAATCAACATGCGAATATCGCTTCCGCCGATGCCGTTGAGCAGCAGCAGGCCCAGGCCGCCCGCGCCAATCACCGCGGCAATCGCCATCACGCCGATATTCATCACCACGGCGGTGCGGATCCCGCCGAAAATCACCGGCAGCGCCATCGGGATCTCGACCCAGCGCAGACGCTGCCAGAAGGTCATGCCGATGCCGCGTCCGGCTTCGCGCAGGCCCGGCGGCAGGCTGTCGAGCGCCGTATGGGTGTTACGCACAATCGGCAGCAGCGAGTAGAGAAACACCGCCGTGATCGCGGGCAGGGCGCCAATCCCCTGACCGATCAGCGAAAACAGCGGGATCATCAGGCCAAACAGCGCAATGGACGGAATGGTCAGCACAATGGTGGCCATCCCCAGCACCGGCGTTGCCAGCCACCTGTGGCGGACAATCAGAATGCCCAGCGGTACGCCGATGATGATGGCTAAACCTACGGCCAGCGCCACCAGCCACAGGTGCTGAAGGGTGAGGGTTAAGAGGTAATCCCAGTTGTCCAGAATGTAGTGAATCGTCTCCATAGCGCCTCCTACAGCAGCTGTTTGCTACGCAGGAAATCGCGGGCGACCTGCTGCGGTGACTGATGGTCGATATCCACCTTCTTGTTCAGCTCGGTGATAACGTCGTTGTTGAGCTGGGCCGAGAGGGTGTTGAGCGCCTCTTCCAGACCGGGATTGGCCTCCAGCGTGTCCTTACGCACCACCGGCGTCACCGCGTAGCTCGGGAAGAAGCCTTTATCGTCTTCCAGCACCTTGAGGTCGAAGCCTTTTACGCGCCCGTCGGTGGTGTAAATCAGGCCGGCGTCAACGAAGCCGTCGCGTACCGCGTTATAGACCAGACCGGGGTCCATCTGACGGATTTGCGGGCGGTCCAGATCCATCTTGTAGGCCGCCTGAAGCGGCTTCATGCCGTCGCTGCGCCCGGCAAATTCCAGGTCCAGGCCCAGCAGCCAGTTTTTGTCCGGGTTGGTTTTACGGATCTGCTCAATTTTCGCCACCATCTCCGACATGGTGTTGATATGTTCCGCCTCGGCGCGCTTGCGCTGCATGGCAAAAGCATAGGTGTTGTTCATATCGGCGGGCTTGAGCCAGACCAGACCGTGCTTCGCGTCCAGGCGTTTCACCGTCTCGTACGACTCCTCTGGCGACATGCGCTTGTTGATGTGGTTAAAGATGATCAGCGACGTGCCGGTGTACTCCCAGGTCATATCAATCTGCTTGTTGATCATCGCGTTACGGGAAATCACCGTGGCGATATTGGTTTGCGGCTGAACCTGAAATCCTTTCTTCTGCAGGTACTGCACGGTCATCGCCGAGAGAATGTGCTGCTCGGTAAAACTCTTGGTCGCCAGAATCAGCGGGGCCGCCATCGCCTGGCTGGTGAACAGCGCCGCGGCACACATCGCCGTCAGGCCGGATATCAGTCTCATAAAAGCTCCTTGTTATTGTTATCGAGCGAGATGGGGACTCATCACGCGACCCAGCGCCGCCAGCAGGGTATCGAGGATCAGGGCGAATAGGGCGGTGGCCGCCGCGCCGAGGATCAGGGTCGGGAAATCGTTCAGGTAAATGCCGGGGAAAATCAGCTCGCCGTAGCTGCTGGCGCCAATCAGGAACGCCAGCGGTGCGGTACCGACGTTAATGGCGGTGGCGATGCGGATCCCCGAGAGCATGACCGGCCAGGCGGCAGGCAGCTCAACCTGACGCAGACGCTGCCATTTGGTCATCCCGATGCCGTTTGCCGCTTCCAGCAGCGACGGCGGGACCGAGCACAGCCCGGCGTAGGTATTGCGCACGATCGGCAGCAGCGAGGCGAGGAACAGGGCGATGATGGCGGGCGTATCGCCAATGCCAATCACCACCATCGCCAGCGCCAGAACGGCCAGCGGCGGCAGCGTATTGCCGACGTTGAAGATTTGCATCACATATTCGGCGATACCCCGCGCGGCCGGGCGGCTCAGCAGAATACCGGCTGGAATACCCACCAGCAGGGCAAAAAACATCGATGAGAAAACCAGAATCATGTGCTGTTGCCCGAGATAGACCAGGTCAACCTGGCGCGCCCTGATCGTTTCCAGCCCAATGCCCCAGACGAGGAGGGCGAGAACCACGATAATGGCGCCGACAAACAGCAGCGAACGTTTGAGTAATGAGTGCATTGCGGTGTGTCTCCCTGTGCGCATGCGTTATAGCAACCACCGGTTGCCTGTTGTTATGCCATGTTTCGGCAGGGGTATTTCACCTATAGCAAGCGTTTGGGAAGGGTTCCAGCGAAGGGGTAAAATCAGTAACCCTATGAAAATAGTGACAACCTTGTGTTAGGCCTTATGGCATAAGGGCTGATTGAGGGTCAGGCAGAATAGTCCTAAAGCGAATTTTTAGATGTGACGGTGTCACATCTAAAGGGCTATTACGATCGAATATCGAACATTATCTTCACAGAGAGGCACGAACCCGTCGAACCCGCGTCGAGACGGTGATAATGGAAACGATAGCGACCACGGCGAGCATCAACCCGAGCGCCAGCATAGCGTTAAACCCAATCCACCTGAACAGCAGCAGCCCCGCGATACCGCCCGTAATAAACGAAAACAGGGTGGTTAAGTGGGTTTTCAGCTGACTTTTTTGTGCCGCCGTATCTTTGGAGTAATCCCTGCGCAGCATCGCCACCATTACGGAGGCGAGGGAAATTCCCGCGTCCGTCAGCGTGCCGGTAATGTGCGTCGATCTCACCCGCCCGCCGGAAAGCTGCGTGGAGGTGGAGTTATGAATACCCATCAGAAAACAGAGAAAAAGAATAATCTCGCGGTTGCTGGTGAGCGCATGAAAATACATTTCGTAGAAGGAAACGCCGGTCAGTAATATCCCCTCTACAAAAAGGATCTGACAAAAAACCAACCTGACGTTATGGATAATGCCCCATATCACTATCGTGCGGGCAAGAATGGCGCCTGCGACAAAGGAGAGAATAATCGAGCCGAAGAAAATAATATCGCTGAGGTCGGTGGAAGAGACTTCGCTGGATAACTGTGAGGTGTTGCCGGTCATGTGTGAGGGGAAAAAACCAAATGCCCCGAGAGCGATGGCATTCAGCAAACCTGCCGAGGTCGCCAGCCAGAGAGCAAGCCGGCGATCCTCCTTATGCGTTCGTTCTTTCTTGAGTCTAATCAGCAAGAATACCTCCGGGTTGAGCTTTGCCTGAATAGTCAGGCTAGCAAAGCGGTGCAACGGGCTGTCCAGGATATGGCTTAATTATTATTCCCTCTGACGCGTTTAAGGGTTTAGTAATTAAATAAAATATCCTTGCTCAACATGGGGCATAAATACTTTATATCATGCCGTTATTGCCGTGGCGCAAAAACGCCGGTCGCTGGTTAAGACGTTCAAACCAGGCCTCAATCGCCGGCACGTCAGGTTTATCAAACGGCGTCATTTTCCAGCGATTCACCGACAGCCCAAGCACCACGTCCGCTAGGGTAAACGTCTCGCCCGCCGCAAATGCGCCGGTGCGCTGCAGCTGGTTTTCCAGAATGGTGATGCAGTGGTTCCACTCTTTTATTCCCGCCGCAATGCGCTCAGGGTCGTTAAAGTCCGGGTTTTTACGCCCCAGCGCCGGGAAGACATAGCGCCAGGCGTTGTTAAATTCAGTGGCCTGCCAGTCCATCCAGCGCTCAACGTTGGCGCAGGCCTGCGGTTCTGCGGGCAGCAGATCGTGACGTTCGGCCTTGCGCGCCAGATAACGGCAGATGGAATTGGACTCCCACAGCACGAAATCGCCATCAATCAGCACCGGCACCATGGCGTTAGGGTTCAGGGCGCGAAAGGCATCCGTTTCCGTTGAGGCAAAACCGCTGCCGTAATCTTCCTGTTGATACTCGATGCCTGCTTCTTCGCAGGTCCAGAGTACTTTACGCACGTTGATGGAGGTGGTTTTGCCGAGGATGGTGATCATTGCGCAGGTGTCCCTTAGAGGAATGAGTTGTTTAGGAACAATACACCAGTTGCACGGAGGAGGTTGGGGCAAAATTTGGTGGGGCGTGCTCTGTCTGGGCCCGGCGAAGGTTTCTGGAAGGCGCCTCGCAAAACGCAAAGTAACCTTATGAAAGTGGAGGGGCGGCAGCGCCCCTTTGAAGCCGTGATTAACGCGCTTAGTTCCCGGTATCCAGAAGCGACGTACCGTAGGAGTTGTCGATGGTACAAAGCCAGCGTCCGTCGCTTTCCAGCCGAAAAACATAGGTAGCGCGGCGCGACATTTCCGTTATTCCACCCTGACCATCAGGAAAACGGAGAACGGTTTCCATGATAACGAGGGCATTGCCACCGCCTTCGATCACATGCATCTCCCCTTGTTCCACAATCAATTGGTCCTGAAAATAATCAGAAATGGCAATAAACGCGCTGCGAATGTTCTCTTTGCCTTTAACCGTCATGCCGGGCTTAACCACCAGAGCCGCGTCGTCGGCGTAGTACTCCATCAGCGCGTCATAGTTTTTGGTGGTGATGGCGCGATCGCAGGATTCAATGATCTGGCGTAGCGGGTGTGGGGTCATGCGCATCTCCTTTTTATTGGCTAAACAGGTATTAACGTAACAGTCTGGCGTGTTTGTATAGCTACCATGTTTTATGGTTGGTGGCTGTGGGATTGACGTGGAGGCGCTAAGTAACGTTACGTTTGCAATGAGTGGGACGCAAACATAGCTAACACATTCCGCAGATATCACGGCGATAATTGTTCAGTTGCCTAACAATAGACCAGCAATGATGGCAGTATTTATCGAAGGATTTAATTTAAACTGGAAAATTTCTCTAAAGTTTTTTGCGGAATAGCCGTTTAGTTAATGAGAAATTTGCTCAACAGATATTATGGTCAAATAAAGTGTAGCATCTAGTAGTTAATTGCATTTTTTAGTTGCTATAAATGAAATTGGTTTTATTTAATTAGGGATAATGATGATTAGAATCTTAGGGTTTATATTCGTAATGCTTACGGCGGGGTGTTCAACACCAGGGAAGCCGGCGTTCTATTATACCTGGACACAATATAAAACTGGTGTTGAAGTGATGCTGGTTAATGAACCTCAGTATAAAGATGGTTTTGATGGAATTCTCCGCCTCGACGATAAAGGTGAATACGCAGTAATGACCGTTTACTACGGTGGGGATTTGTCTGGTCATTTTGGTTACGTCACCAAGGCCAGCCTCGAACGTTGGATAACTATGTATACTAACTTTTTAAAATGGGATCCGACAAAACCAACACAGACGACGAAATTCAATATTCCGGATAATCTCTCGTGGACTCATAAAAGCTACGAAGTTGAGTATCAATTTATGAACGGCAAAAAACTATTTATCATAAGGAAGCACGGTAATGGTAACTGGTTTGTGGACTTCTCAGTGCTCTCGATGGATGAAGCCAATATCACCAAATTGAATGAAGTCTATACCGAACTGAGAGAAAGGCTGAAATAGCCCGTCAACTATCACTCTAAAAGCCTCCGTTGGGAGGCTTTTCTCTTTCAGGCAGAATAAATCAGGCCGCTTTCACAGCCCTGATTTTCTTCATATCAGCCGCGTCGGATTCAGTTTTATCCGCTGCAGCTGGGGCAGTGAGATCGGGAAGCTTGCTGGTACGCAGAATATGCTGCACGGTCTCTTTCTGCTCGGCGAGATACAGGCCAAGATTTTCAGCCTGCGTTTCATCCATTTGCATTCCGCTTTGCAACAGCCAGTCGGTGAACGCGTCTGCCATATCGAGCAGTTTGTCGTGAGCGTCAGCCTCTTTCTTACTGGCAAATGTCATTTTCTCTTCACCTTTTCTTACGACAACAAATTTTGTTTCAACAGCCATCGTGCACCTCGCTATACTGTGTTTATGTACAGTATATCAGCAACAGATCGATGTTGCAGCAAAATATGCATTACTGGCGAAGCTGCTGCATTTCGGGGCCACCTATACTGCGCCGCCATGCCCCAGGCGCCTGACCATACTGACGCTTAAAGCTGCGGTTGAAGGACTGCTGGGAGTCAAAGCCCAGCGCGATCGCCACGTTCAGAATCGGCTCGTCGCTGTGGGTTAACCGCTCAACCGATTTTTGCAGCTTTTGCGCGCGAATATACCCGGCGAGGGGATAGCCCGTATGTTCTTTGAACAGGCGCTGGAGGTGCCATTTCGAGTAGCCGGAACGCCTGGCGACGGACTCAATGTCCAGACGGCTGTCCAGGTTGTTGTCGATCCAGTCGAGTAAATCATGCATAAATGCGCCAGTGTTCATCTGGTTACCCCCACGCAGCGGATGGAAAAGTATCTTTGTCTGTTGCATTTAAAGGTGGCGCGTTTTTGTATTAATTGCAAGTTTTATTGTTGCATTTAAATCCCTGAGCGAAACGGGTCTTTTCACATCCGCTCAAATAGCACATAAAGTGCAACAATTATTCTTGCACTTAGTTAAGCGCCTTCCTACAATCGCCGCGAATAGTGTATTCGCAACTGTTACAGTTTTGTGGCGATGAACGACACAAATGGCCTTAAGACAGCCCCCGGACAAAGGAAGTGGCGCGGTGCCTCCTGCTGCGTCTTGCCCGGCGGCGACAATTATCGGAATAAAAATAATGAGCCTGCAAAAAACCTGGGGTAATTCTCATCTGAGCGCGCTGGGAGCAATGTTGCTCTCCGTGCTGCTCGTCGGATGCGACAACAGCGTCGCGCAAAACGCCGCGCCGCCTGCGCCCGCCGTCAGCGCTGCTGACGTGGTGGTGAAATCCATTAGCCAGTGGGATAGCTTTAACGGCCGGATTGAAGCGGTGGAGAGCGTTCAGTTGCGCCCGCGCGTTTCCGGCTACATTGATAAAGTGAATTACACCGACGGTCAGGAAGTGAAGAAGGGCGAGGTGCTGTTCACGATTGATGACCGAACCTATCGCGCCGCGCTGGAACAGGCGCAGGCGAACCTGGCGAGAGCCAAAACGCAGGCGAGCCTCGCGCAAAGTGAAGCTAACCGTACCGATAAGCTGGTCAATACCAACGTTGTCTCCCGTGAAGAGTGGGAGCAGCGTCGTTCGGCCGCCACTCAGGCCCAGGCCGATATTCGTGCCGCGCAGGCGGCAGTGGACGCTGCGCAGCTCAACCTTGACTTCACCAAAGTCACCGCGCCTATCGACGGTCGCGCCAGCCGGGCGCTGATCACCAGCGGCAACCTGGTGACAGCGGGCGACACAGCCAGCGTTCTCACCACGCTGGTCTCGCAGAAGACGGTTTACGTCTACTTTGACGTGGACGAGTCAACCTACCTTCACTATCAAAACCTGGCCCGCAGCGGGCAGGGGGCGTCCAGCAACCACACGGCGCTTCCGGTTGAGATTGGCCTGACGGGCGAGGAGGGCTATCCCCATCAGGGCAAAGTGGACTTCCTTGATAACCAGCTCACGCCGAGTACCGGTACCATCCGCATGCGCGCGCTGCTGGATAACGCGCAGCGTCAGTTCACGCCGGGACTTTTTGCCCGCGTACGCCTGCCGGGCAGCGCCGAGTTTAAAGCCACGCTTATCGACGACAAGGCGGTGCTGACCGATCAGGATCGTAAGTACGTCTATATCGTGGATAAAGAGGGGAAAGCGCAGCGCCGCGACATTACGCCGGGTCGTCTGGCAGATGGTTTACGCATCGTGCGGCAGGGGCTGAATCCTGGCGATAAAGTCATCGTCGAGGGTTTACAAAAAGTGTTTATGCCGGGTATGCCGGTTAACGCCAAAACCGTTGCCATGACCGCCACCAGCGCCCTCAACTGATCCCTTGACCTGAGAATCCTACCCATGGACTTTTCCCGCTTTTTCATCGACAGGCCGATTTTTGCCGCGGTGCTGTCGATTCTGATTTTTATCACAGGGTTAATCGCCATCCCGCTGCTGCCGGTGAGCGAATATCCTGACGTCGTGCCGCCAAGCGTGCAGGTGCGCGCGGAGTACCCGGGCGCCAACCCGAAAGTGATTGCCGAGACGGTGGCGACGCCGCTGGAAGAGGCGATCAACGGCGTTGAGAACATGATGTACATGAAGTCCGTTGCGGGCTCCGACGGCGTGCTGGTCACCACAGTCACCTTCCGTCCGGGTACCGATCCGGACCAGGCACAGGTGCAGGTGCAAAACCGCGTCGCGCAGGCCGAAGCGCGTCTGCCGGAAGACGTGCGGCGCCTGGGCATTACTACCCAGAAACAGTCCCCGACGCTGACGCTGGTGGTGCATCTGTTTTCGCCCAACGGTAAGTACGATTCCCTGTATATGCGTAACTACGCCACGCTGAAGGTGAAGGACGAGCTGGCGCGTCTGCCCGGCGTCGGGCAGATCCAGATTTTCGGCTCGGGTGAATATGCGATGCGCGTCTGGCTGGATCCCAACAAGGTGGCGGCCCGCGGGCTGACCGCTTCGGACGTGGTCACGGCAATGCAGGAGCAAAACGTACAGGTCTCCGCCGGGCAGCTTGGCGCCGAGCCGCTGCCGAATGAGAGCGATTTCCTGATCTCCATTAACGCTCAGGGCCGCCTGCATACCGAAGAAGAGTTTGGCAATATTGTCCTGAAAACAACGCAGGACGGTACGGTCGTCCGCCTGCGCGACGTGGCGCGTATCGAAATGGGGTCCGGCAGCTATGCGCTGCGTTCCCAGCTGAACAATAAAGACGCGGTCGGGATTGGTATCTTCCAGTCGCCGGGGGCGAACGCCATTGATTTGTCTAACGCGGTGCGCGCGAAAATGGACGAACTGTCCACGCGCTTCCCGGCGGACATGAAGTGGGCGGCACCTTACGATCCGACCGTTTTCGTGCGCGACTCCATCCGTGCGGTCGTGCAAACGCTGTTGGAAGCGGTGGTGCTGGTCGTGCTGGTGGTGATCCTGTTCCTGCAAACCTGGCGCGCGTCGATCATTCCGCTGATCGCGGTGCCGGTTTCGGTGGTGGGTACCTTCAGCATTCTCTACCTGCTCGGCTTCTCGCTCAATACCCTGAGTTTGTTCGGGCTGGTGCTGGCCATCGGTATCGTGGTGGACGACGCCATCGTGGTGGTGGAAAACGTCGAGCGAAACATAGAAGAGGGGCTTGCGCCGCTTGCGGCGGCGCATCAGGCGATGCGCGAAGTGTCCGGGCCGATTATCGCGATTGCGCTGGTGCTGTGCGCGGTGTTTGTGCCAATGGCGTTCCTCTCAGGCGTGACCGGGCAGTTCTACAAGCAGTTTGCGGTGACGATCGCGATTTCCACGGTCATCTCCGCCATTAACTCGCTGACGCTCTCTCCGGCGCTGGCGGCACTGCTGTTAAAACCCCACGGCGCGCCGAAAGATTTCCCGACCCGGCTTATCGATCGTCTGTTCGGCTGGATTTTCCGTCCGTTTAACCGCTTTTTCCACCGCAGCTCGAACGGCTATCAGGGGCTGGTGGGCAAAACGCTGGGAAGACGCGGCTCGGTATTTGTGGTGTATCTGCTGCTGCTCTGTGCCGCAGGCGTCATGTTTAAAGCGGTGCCCGGCGGGTTTATTCCGACGCAGGACAAGCTGTACCTGATTGGCGGCGTGAAAATGCCGGAAGGTTCGTCGCTGGCGCGCACCGACGCGGTGATCCGCAAAATGAGCGAAATCGGGATGAATACCGAAGGCGTGGACTACGCGGTGGCGTTCCCGGGGCTGAATGCGCTGCAGTTCACCAACACGCCGAACACCGGGACGGTCTTCTTCGGCCTGAAACCGTTCGACCAGCGTAAGCATACTGCGGCGGAAATAAACGCTGAGATCAACGCGAAAATCGCGCAAATTCAGGAAGGCTTTGGCTTCTCCATTCTGCCGCCGCCGATTTTAGGGCTGGGGCAGGGGTCGGGCTATTCTCTGTATATTCAGGATCGCGGCGGTCTGGGGTATGGCGCGCTGCAAAACGCGGTGAACACCATGTCCGGTGCGATTATGCAGACGCCGGGAATGCACTTCCCGATCTCAACCTACCAGGCTAACGTGCCGCAGCTGGACGTGCAGGTCGACCGCGATAAGGCGAAAGCGCAGGGCGTGTCGCTGACCGATCTTTTCGGGACGCTGCAAACCTATCTGGGCTCGTCGTACGTCAATGACTTCAACCAGTTCGGACGTACCTGGCGCGTGATGGCGCAGGCCGACGGGCCGTTCCGCGACAGCGTGGAAGATATTGCGAATCTGCGCACCCGCAACAGCCAGGGCGAAATGGTGCCGATTGGCAGTATGGTGAAAATCACGACCACCTACGGGCCGGATCCGGTGATCCGTTACAACGGCTACCCGGCGGCGGACCTGATTGGCGATGCCGATCCGCGCGTGCTTTCGTCCGCACAGGCGATGACGCAGCTGGACGCGATGTCTAAGCAGATCCTGCCTAACGGGATGAACATTGAATGGACGGATCTGAGCTTCCAGCAGGCCACCCAGGGCAACACGGCGCTGATCGTCTTCCCGGTCGCGGTGCTGCTGGCGTTCCTGGTCCTGGCGGCACTGTATGAAAGCTGGACGCTGCCGCTGGCGGTGATCCTCATCGTGCCGATGACCATGCTGTCCGCACTGTTTGGCGTCTGGCTGACCGGGGGCGATAACAACGTCTTCGTGCAGGTGGGGCTGGTGGTACTGATGGGGCTGGCGTGTAAAAACGCGATTCTTATCGTGGAGTTTGCCCGCGAGCTGGAAATTCAGGGCAAAGGCATTATGGAAGCCGCGCTGGAGGCCTGCCGCCTGCGTTTACGTCCGATTGTGATGACCTCCATCGCCTTTATTGCCGGGACTATTCCGCTGATCCTCGGCCACGGGGCAGGCGCAGAAGTGCGCGGCGTCACCGGGATCACGGTGTTCTCCGGGATGCTGGGCGTGACGCTGTTTGGTCTGTTCCTGACGCCGGTGTTTTACGTGACGCTGCGTAAGTTCGTGACGCGCGGGAAAAAAGAGGAAAGGGACGTTCTGCCCGCGTAGGAAAGCTGCAGATAATAAAAAACCGCCTTTATTGTGAAGGCGGTTTTTTTTCGCATCAGATAAAACGTTACGACGTTTTTTGATACTGGGCAATAAGGTCCGGGAGGGGATCCCATCCGCTGCTGTCGGCGTTTTTCACCGCTTCCAGGGCGCTTGCCACGGTATGGCGGGCCAGTACCGCTAACGAAGCCTCTTCTGCCTCTTCGGAAATCGATTTGAAGTACCAGCAGGCGTTGGCGCTGACCACGCAGCGGGCCGGCACGTCAGGGCGCGACGCCCACAGCTTTTTATCTTCGATGACCGAAAGGTAGATGTCGCGCAGGGTGATCTCTTCCGGCGGGCGACCAAGGTGAATTGAGCCGTTACGGCCAAGCGTTGAGACGATAATGCCGTCACGCGTGAGCGGAACCATCAATTTTCTGATGAAGCTCGGGTTCGCTTCCAGGCCGTAGGCCAGAATCGCACTCGTGGAACGTTCACCCAATTGCTCCGCCATCGCTACGCTGAGAACCATCTGCAAAGCTGTCGGGAAGCGGTAATCTAACATTTCTCTGTCCTGGGTTGCGGTGAATCTTGTTCTTTTTGGCACCGCAGAGGTGAATAAGCAATAAACAACAATATAACAAATACGGTAATTATTTTGAAGCAATCTGCGGCATTTGCGATCGAACTCCCTGTTCTGATTTAGCAAAACGTGCGGTTCGGGAAGTCAACCGTCACCATCAGGCCACCTTCAGCGGAAGTACTCAGGTTTACGCTGCTGTTGTGTTGCTGCGCCACCGCTTTGACGATGGCAAGCCCCAGCCCGCTCCCGCTTTGCACCTGATTGGGGTCGCGGAAAAACCGGTCAAACACGCGCTCGCGCAGTTCAACCGGAATACCGGGCCCTGCATCTGAAACGCGAAGCCGCGCGAAGCCATCCGCTATGCTGACATCGACCTGAATCCGCCCGCCCTCGGGACTGTACTTCACGGCGTTCTCAATGAGGTTGTCAATAAGCGATACCAGGCGTTCCCTGACGCCGGGGATCCAGATGTCATCCTCGGCGAAGAATTCCAGCTCAATTCTGCGCGCGGACGCCAGCGGTTCCAGTTCGGCCATTCGTTCCTGAATGAGCGTGGTCAGCGGAACGGTTTCCATGTCCGTATCAATGCGCGCTTCGCTGTGCATCATCAGCAGCAGCTGGTTGACGAGACGCGCTGCCCGGCTGTTGCTGCGAATCACCCCTGCAAGCAGCTCCTGCTGGCTCTCGCTAAAGACCCAGGACTGCAGCGCTTCCACGTTGATGCGCATCGCCGCAAGGGGCGTACGCAGCTCGTGCGCCGCATCCGCAATGAAAACCCGTTCCCTTTCCGCGCTTTCGCGAACTCTGGCAAGGAAGTCGTTGATCGCGTCCACCATCTGGCGAAGCTCCCGGTGCTTCGGTACGGCTTTTAACGGGGAAAGATCGTCCGGCGTGCGTAACGAAATTTCATTGACCACCTTATTCCACGGACGCATCGCAATGCGGATTGAGAGCCACGCGGGAAACAGCAGAAAAGGGAAGCAAACCAGCAGCGGCAGGATGTAGTACCCGCGCGAGTTAAGATAGATAAAGAAGTTCCAGCCGCTGGCTGGGGTGAAAAGGGTAACCTCCACGTCGGAATGAGGGGATTTGAGGGTGCGGCTGGTCCAGACGCGACCTTCACTCTGTACGTGCTCCATTTCGCCCGGCCGGGTGTTTTTCACCCCCGCGGGCGCTCCTTGTGACGAAAATATCACGGCATTATTCTCGCGAACGATGAGGTTAATCGACAGCGCGGGATCGTCACCGCCGCCATAGCCCTCACGCAGCGCCTTGCTGAAGGCTTCCAGCACGGCGGTGCGATCCTGCGGGCGTCCGTCCATCCTCTCAACCAGGGTAAAAAGGGTTTCATACGTCTTATTGCCCGTGAGGATGGGAGGGCTGCGCAGGTCATCCCACAGAATGAAGGTTAAAAAAAGACTCCACAGCAGGGTAAGCAGCACGATCTGGGCGATGATAATTCGCCGTACCAGCGTCGGTCGTCTCAGGTGATACCAGACGTTTCGCATTAACCGGTCACCTTCTGGACTGAGACGGTATCAATGACATACCCGACGCCCCGCACCGTTCGTACATAGCCATCGCCGATTTTTCGCCGCAAATTTCCCATATGCACGTCGAGCGCATTGCTGAGGTTCTCTTTGTTGCCGAATATCCGCTCTTCCAGAAACCGTCGCGTTATCACGCGGTCAGCGCGCAGCATCAATGTTTCCAGCAGCGCATATTCACTGGCGGTCAGGTCTATGTGGCGCGCGCTTACCTTCACGCGACGCGTCGGAACATGAAGCGATAAGCCTCGAATTTCTATCGCCTCATTCTCAAAACCGTAGCTGCGTCGCGCAAGGGCTCGTACTCGCGCCAGCAGTTCGGCGAGAACAAAGGGTTTGACGAGATAGTCGTCCGCGCCGGCATCCAGCCCGCACAGCCGGTCCTGCAGCGTGCCGCGCGCCGTCAGGATGATGACCGGGATCCCCTTGAGCTGCTGACGCAAACGCGTCATCAGGCTCATGCCGTCACCGTCGGGCAGCCCCAGGTCGAGCAAAATAAGTTCAGGCACGCAGACGTCCAGCTGATGCAGCGCATCCTCTTTGCGGCGTACCCATATGACGTCAAATCCTTGATCGGAGAGGGCGATACGTACGCCGTTGCCGAGATCCAGGTCGTCTTCGATTAGTAGAATTTTCACACTGGTAACTGTATCAACCGTGAATGAAGAACATCTTAAGAAAAAAACGGTATCAGGAAACCTGCGCGGTTTACAGCACCGGCTCGCGCTTCAGTGTTTCTTCATGTTGGGCTCATAAGAACCTTAGGGTCGGTATTCAAAATGGGCGTTCAGGCGGTTAACCGCATGCATCGTCATCATTTGAATCCAAAAGGGCTTCTTTAATGAGAAACATCGAACTGCGTCATACGTTCCCCCATTTACTTCCGGGCCGCAGCCTGAAAAACCTCGTGCCGGGCGTCGTTCTGGCGTTACTGGTCACACCTGCACTGGCGGCAGAACAGAGCCAGGGTAACGTCTTAACCCTGGGGGGCGGCGTGGACGTCGCGCCGCGCTACTCAGGTTCCGATAAAACCCGCGTCAGTGCGGCTCAGGTGGTGGATTACGCCATGGCAAACGGCTTCTTTATCGGCACCACGCGAGGGATCGGTTACGGCAATAACATCGGCAACCTGAATTACAGCGCGGCGCTGAGCTATCGGGTTGGTCGTAAAGATAAAGACGTGAGCAGCGATTCGATCAGCTCCGGCAGCGACGAGCTGCGGGGAATGGGCGAGATAAAAGGCTCGGCAATCGTTGTGCCCGGGCTGGAGTACAGGGTGACCGACTGGCTTCACCTGCAGCTGCAGGCTGAGGTACCGGTTTCTGAAAGAGACAACGGTGAAGCGGTCCATTTCGGCATTTCCAGCCCGTTCTATACCTCACCCAAAAATGAGGTGGCGCTGGCGCTGACCGGCAGCTGGGGATCCGACAAGTACATGCAGACCTACTACGGGGTCAGTGCCGCCCAGTCGAGCGCATCGGGATTTGCCCGACATGACGCCGGGGCCGGGATTTATGCCTGGTCGATGAATCTTGACTGGACCCACAAGCTCACCTCGCGCTGGAGCGTCCTTGCCTCAGCGGGTGTGACGCAGCTGACGGGGGATGCGGGCGATAGCCCGATTGTGCATCGTAAAACGTCGCCGACGGGGAGTTTGAAGGTGACGTACAGTTTTTAATTGTTGGCTGCGACAGCTTGCGGTTTTGAGCGCACACTAACGATGTAGATAAGCCGCTCCGGTTAATATGCGGGGCGGTGCTGTTTGATAGCGGGAATCATGGTGGACTATCTAAATTCATTGCAGAGAATATTGTCGGTTGATCCTTCACGAATGCGGGTGCTTTACGCGGTCCGCGATTTGCAACTTCGTGATTGCTGGATTGGCGCGGGTATTGTCAGGGATGCCGTATGGGATCATCTGCATGTTGATTGGCATCGTTCCTTATCTGGCGATGTTGACGTGGTCTGGTTCGATCGCGAATGTTGTACTCCGACGACGAACGTCATCTGGAAGAAAAACTTAAACAACAGATGCCCGCTTTTGACTGGTCTGTAAAGAATCAAGCCAGAATGCATCTGCGTAATGGTGATTGTACTTACCCCATTATCTTCTTATAATATTTTGGATAAGAAATTTGACAAGCAAGAAATATCTTTTTGATTATTTTGATTTCTTAGGTGATTATATTCCGCGTAAGGATATTTGACTGGAATATGATTCCTCTTCTGTCTGTAAAGATAGGAAGAGGAATGTATAAATTATTGATGCATCAGTAACCTGCAGCCTTATTAGCTGATTTTATACGCTGATTTCTTGCGTCTTTTTCTTGTGTGTCTTTAGCTTGCATTATCCCACTTGCAGCATCCACCCAATCATTTGCGGTACAGCCTGACAATACCATACTCAATGTTAGTACAAATACATATTTCAATTTAGTTCCACAATCTAATCGTTGTACAAATAACGCCAGCATAATACTCATTGTATTTGCCACTTATGTGGTTAATGTAACAAAAAATAACATTACGGGCAAGGGGGTATTTCTAGCCTCGTTTAGGCAACTGGTGAGTCATAATCATTAGCTTAAAAAATTGAGTTGCAGGGTTGCAAATAGAACAGCAGTTAATAAAATTATATATCATATTAAATGAATCATTTTCCTTGCGTACTTCAACCACACATGGCTGATTTAAAAGGCTGCTCGTTACACCGCCAATATCGATTGTGCGATGGTCTGCTCTTGGCATTATGACTGTTGGCCATCCATCCCTCACCAGCGTGCAGCGCTGCAGCATCCAGCTTAGCCTACTCCGGCTAAGCGGTAGTTTTTGCACTATGTTTAACACCAGTCAGGATAATAAAATGGTTAACGTTTTATTAGGTTCCGGGCAGTGGTGGCCTCAGTCCGGAGCATTTCAACGCCAGAACCTCACTGAGAAGTGTGCCAGCATGACGTGGCTAATATCCCTATCCGGAGAACAACGTGTTCGGAAAACTATTGTTGAACTACATGCCAGGGCTACAAAATTTGTTAGCCTACGATAAAAGCTGGCTAAAACAGGATGTTAAAGCTGGTTTATCCGTTGCGGCTGTCGCGCTACCGGTGGCCATTGCTTATGCTGAATTGGCAGGTGTTGGGGCAATAGTGGGGCTCTATTCCTGCGTTTTACCGATGATAGCGTATGCATTGTTTGGTTCTTCACGTCAGCTTATTGTGGGCCCTGATGCCACGACCTGCGCGGTGATTGCGGCCGTCGTCTTTCCTCTTTCTGCAGGTAATCCCGAACTGCACTGGCAGCTGACCATCATCATGACGTTGATGATGGGCGGGTGGTGCCTGCTTGCCAGTAAATTCCGCCTGGGCGCGCTTGCCGATTTGCTTTCTCATCCCATTCTCACGGGTTTGCTTAATGGCGTAGCCGTGACGATTATTGTCGGGCAATTAGGCAAGGTGCTGGGGATAAAACTCGATGAAGCGCAGGTTATTGAGAAAATAATGGCCTTGCCAGGCCGACTTTCCGACAGTCATTTATTAACCATTGGGATATCGTTTTTAACGTTAATTATTTTAATGGCGATCAAAACGTATCGCAGCCACTGGCCAGCACCGTTGATTGCCATTGTGATGACAACGCTACTGGTATGGGCGACATCGGCGCAACAGTATGGTATTGCCACTATTGGGGGGGAAGGCTTCCAGCCTGGTTTACCCGTGGTCAACTGGGGCGCGTTTCAGCCCGGTCCGATGCGTGATTTAGTGATCCCAGCGCTGAACCTGGCTTTAGTCAGTTTTGTCAGCCTGATGCTGACCGCCCGCAGTTTCGCTGCGAAAAATGGCTATGAAATTAATGCTGATGCAGAGTTCCGGGCGCTGGGTATTGCGAACATTATGTCGGGGTTATCTCAGGGGTTTGCAATCAGTGGAGCCGATTCCCGGACCGCAGTTAATGATTCAGTGGGTGGGAAAAGTCAGCTGGTTTCCATCGTCGCAGCCTTACTCATCGGTATTGTAGTAGTGTTTTTCACTCAGCCATTACAATTTATTCCGGTATCTGCGTTAGGTATTGTTTTAATGTATGCATCATGGTCATTAATTGATTTACGTGGACTATGGAACCTGAGACGCAGAAATAAACAGGCATTTCGCCTGGCCTTTTTCACGTTTGGCTGTGTGTTAATTATCGGCGTTATCCAGGGGATCGGCCTTGCGGTGTTGCTTGGCCTGTTACAGTTCCTGCGTACGGTGTTTCGTCCCTCTGAGCACTTACTGGGCACTGACGAAAATGGAATGATTCACTCATTAGGTAATACAACCGATATTAAAATGGTCCCGGGCGTGCTGATGTATCGATTTAACTCCCCGTTGACCTATTTTAACGTGGCTTATTTTAAACGTCGGGTATTGAACCTGGTTGATGGTGCAGCAGTACAGCCTAAATGGGTGGTTATTGATGCCGTAGCCTGCTTCACCTATTCAGACATCAGCGTTCTGGCAACCATTAATGAGTTAAAGCGCGATCTGAAAGGTCGACAGATTACGTTAATCCTTGCGGGCAGAAAAACGGAATTAACGCGCTGGTTTAAAGATAGCCGGCCAACGATGAATGATGATGACATGATTCTGGCACCAGACCTCTATCTGGCACTTCGGTTCATTCAAAGCAAAGAGAGTGCGAGTGAATCAGGTGGCGAGGTATAAGCTAAAGGCTTGCCCGCCAACCGCGAGCAAGCCACATCCCTTAGCGATACAGCGTCTTTTCCGCAACCGGAATAAGTAACCCGGATCGCCAGTCCGCGAGCGTCAGCTGTGCAAGCCTGCCCAGCGCGGTATAAAACGGATGCCCGGCGTTGTCGACAAACACCGACAGGAAGCGGGTGCTCCACGGCAGCAGGTGCCACGCCAGAAGCTGATCGCACTCCGACTCGCGGCCATTCTCGGCCAGCCACGCCGCCAGCAGCAGCAAAGTACCGAAATGATCTTCCGGCTCATTCTGCTGCATTTCAAATGCGATAGTGTTCTCCCGCATCCACTGGCGCAGCGCGAGGGTCGAGTCGCCAAACAATACGGATTCACGGTCCAGCCAGACGGAGCCCCACGGCGGCGCGGGCAGGGCATACGGACCAATAAACAGCCGTTGCCAGGCGTCCGCCAGCGGCTCATCGGAAGATGAGGCAAACGTATCGGCAACGGGCTGCAGCGTTTCCGAAGGCAGGGGCCAGTCCTGAACCCATTCGCCAGCGGTGAGCGCTTTCACCAGCGGCGCGGCCTGCTCGCTGTCCGGCGAGAAATAAAACAGCGCGCCCAGCACCCGGGCGCTGAACGCGAACGATTCACGATGTGAGACGTCTTTCATTAAACCTTCCTTGCTCGCGCGGATGACGCCCGCGCGACTGTGTTAACCGATAATAGTGACCACAGAATAAACCAGGGTCTCGTGTTTCACCTCTACACCTTCTCGATCTGCACCAGATTGGTGTGCTGCGGGTTGCCTTTTGCCAGCGGAGAAGGTCGATGGGTCGTCAGCGTGTTGATGCATGAGCCGTGGTCGATACGATCGCCATTCATATTGGCATCATGCCACGCTCCTTGGCCCATGGCGCTCACGCCGGGCATGATGCGTGGCGTGACCTTCGCTTCAATTCGCACCTCGCCGCGATCGTTAAATACGCGCACCGTATCGCCGTTCTTAATGCCTCGTTTTGCAGCATCGACAGGGTTAAGCCACACCTCCTGGCGACAGGCCGCTTTCAGCACGTCGACGTTACCGTAGCTCGAGTGGGTACGGGCTTTGAAGTGGAAGCCGAACAGCTGCAGCGGGAACTGCGCGCGCTCGGGCGCGTCCCAGCCGTCAAAGGTCGAGGCATAGACGGGCAGAGGGCTGATGGTCTCATCTTTTTCCAGCTCCCAGGTGGCCGCAATCTCCGCCAGCTTGCTGGAATAAATTTCTATCTTACCCGATGGCGTTTTCAGCGGATGGGCTTCCGGGTTCTCGCGGAATTTTTTATAGGCCACAAAGTGTCCGTTCGGATCCTTGCGCTTATAAATGCCCATTTTTTTCAGCTCGTCATAGGACGGCAGTTGAGGGTCTTTTTCGAGCATTTTGGCATACAGGTACTGCAGCCACTGTTCCTGCGTGCGTCCTTCTGTGAATTTCTGATGGATATCCGTCCCGAGGCGTTTCGCCACTTCGCTCATGATCCAGTAGATAGGCTTACGCTCAAACTTCGGCGCGGTCACGGGCTGGAGGAAAATGAGGTAGCCCATATTACCCGCATAATCGTTCGGAATGATGTCTACCTGCTCGACGGTCATCAGGTCCGGCAAAATAATATCGGCGTACTTCGCTGACGACGTCATGAAGTTATCGATGACGACAATCATTTCGCACTTGCTTTCATCCTGCAGGATATCGTGGGTTTTATTGATATCGGAGTGCTGGTTGATGATGGTATTGCCCGCGTAGTTCCAGATGAACTTAATCGGCACGTCCAGCTTATCCTTCCCACGCACGCCGTCGCGCAAGGCAGTCATCTCCGGTCCGCGGGCGATGGCGTCCGTCCAGCTGAAGCAGGAGATTTGCGTTTTGACCGGGTTATCCGGTATCGGCATACGTTCGATGGTGATGGTGTAGGTCGACTCGCGCGCGCCGCTGTTACCGCCGTTGATGCCGACGTTTCCGGTAAGAATTGGCAGCATGGCGATGGCGCGGGACGTTAGCTCGCCGTTCGCCTGGCGCTGCGGTCCCCAGCCCTGGCAGATGTATGCCGGTTTTGCGGAGCCGATTTCCCGGGCAAGCTTGATGATGCGATCCGCGGGAATACCGGTGATGCGTGAGGCCCACTCCGGCGTTTTCGCCGTGCGGTCATCGCCCTGGCCGAGAATGTACGCTTTGTAGTGGCCGTTAGCGGGCGCGCCTTCCGGCAGCGTTTTTTCATCGTAGCCAACGCAGTATTTATCGAGAAAAGGCTGGTCGACCAGGTTTTCGTCGATCAATACCCAGGCAATGCCCGCCACCAGTGCGGCATCGGTACCCGGACGAATAGGGATCCACTCATCTTCGCGTCCAGCTGCCGTATCGGTATAGCGCGGGTCGATAACGATCATGCGTGCGTTGGACCGCTCGCGAGCCTGCTCCAGATAATAGGTAATCCCGCCGCCGCTCATGCGCGTTTCCGCCGGGTTATTGCCGAACATCACCACCAGTTTGGTGTTTTCGATATCAGATGTGCTGTTGCCTTCGTTACTGCCGTAAGTGTAAGGCATCGCGCAGGCGATTTGCGCCGTGCTGTAGGTGCCGTAGTGGCTCAGGAAACCGCCGTAGCAGTTCATCAGGCGCGCCACCAGCGAAGCGTAAGGAGAGGAGCGGGTGATATTGCCGCCGACAATTCCGGAGGAGTAGTTAATATACACCGCTTCGTTGCCGTATTTGCTGACCACCCCTTTCAGGCTGGCGGTGATGGCGTCCAGCGCTTCATCCCATGTGATGCGCTCGAACTTGCCTTCGCCGCGTTTGCCCACGCGTTTCATTGGGTAGTTGAGACGGTCAGGATGATTGATCCGACGGCGAATAGAACGTCCGCGCAGGCAGGCGCGCACCTGATGGTTACCGTAAATATCCTCGCCGGTGTTATCCGTTTCGACCCAGTACACTTCGTCGTCGCGGACGTGCAGACGCAGCGCGCAGCGGCTGCCGCAGTTGACCGAGCAGGCGCCCCATACCACTTTATCTTCAGCAGGCTGGACGGCGTTCTTCACCGCCGCGGCGGCCCTCTTTAAGCCGAAAGGAAGCGAGATCCCGCCGGCGGCAAGCGCCAGAGACCCTATTGCCGTAGATTTCACGAGAGTTCGACGGCTAATTCCGCCGTGATGTTCAGTATCGGACATGGCTCACCCCATCATTATAATTACGTATTATTTTTCCCGAAATGATAACCGGGCTAATGATGGGGTGAGTGTTACTGATTTGGGGGTATTAGATCTTAATCCTCATCAAATCAAAGGGGATTGAGGCTAAATTACTGCGCTTCAGCAGCCCCGTTGCCTGTGCGGGTGTACAAAATTTTAAAGGTGTCGTTGGCGCAGTGGCCTACCACCTGCGTGCCCGCCTGGTCAGCCTGATCGTTCGGCACAATGCTCAGCGTAAAACCTGATTCAGGCACGCCGTTGTTGATAATTTTCTGCTGAATGTCGCTTTTCACGCGCTCGCAGGAATCCGGTGCCGCCAGGGCGGCCGTTGAGGCACTCATTAACAGCAGGGCGGTAATCCAGGGTAACCGTTTCATCTGTAGCTCCTTTTCTCTGTGTAGAGATTAATTTTAGCAGGCTTCGTGTAAACAACTGTATTTGCTAATATGATTGGGAATAATCTCCCTGTACGGTAATAAATGTGAAGAAATACGCAGCGATAACGCTACTGGCAGCAACACTGGTGGGGTGTGATAACAGCTCCGCGCCGCTGTCGTTTACGCCCGAGATGGCGAGTTTCTCGAATGAATTTGATTTTGATCCGCTGCGCGGCCCGGTGAAAGACTTCACCCAGACGCTGCTCAACGAGAAGGGCGAAGTGTCCAAACGGGTGACTGGCACCGTGTCGGCGGAAGGGTGTTTCGATACCCTGGAACTGCACGACCTGGAGGCCAATACCGGCGTGGCGCTGGTGCTGGATGCCAATTACTATCTTGATGCGGAAACCCAGCAGCGAAAAGTGAAGCTGCAGGGGAAATGCCAGCTGGCCGAACTGCCGTCAGCAGGGATAACGTGGGATACCGACGACAACGGTTTTGTGGTAGCGGCGCACGGCAAAGAGATGGAAGTGAAGTATCGTTACGATGCGGATGGCTACCCGCTGGGTAAAACCACCGTCTCTGGCGATCAGCATCTGTCCGTCCAGTCGACGCCGTCTAAAGACGTTCGCAAAAGAATGGATTACTCGGCAGTGAGCATGTTGAATGACAAGCCGCTGGGTAACGTGAAGCAGAGCTGCGACTACGACAGGCACAATAATCCGGTGAGCTGCGATCTGACGATCACGGACGACAGCGTCAAACCCGCCGTTGAGCGTAAGTACACCATCAAGAACACGATTGAATATTACTGAAAATAAAACCGCGCAGGTTACTGCGCGGTCGGTTTCAGCAGGCTGGCGCCTGACGGTTTATGACCGGCGAGGTGCTGATGCTGGAAGATGCACATGCGAATGGTATTGCGGTATTCACCGTTGATAAAGAACTCGTGAATCAGCTCGCCTTCCACCATAAAGCCCAGCTTGCGGTAGATATGGATCGCTTTCTCGTTCTCTTTGTCCACAATCAGGTAAAGCTTGTAGAGATTCAGAACGTTGAATCCGTAATCCATTGCCAGCTTCGCCGCCCGTGACGCAAGGCCTTTTCCCTGATGCTCAGGGGAAATAATGATCTGAAACTCCGCCCGACGGTGAACGTGGTTGATTTCAACCAGCTCCACAAGACCGGCTTTTTCGCCTTCACACTCCACCACAAAACGACGTTCACTCTGATCGTGAATGTGCTTATCGTAGAGATCGGACAGCTCAACAAAGGCCTCGTACGGCTCTTCGAACCAGTAGCGCATTACGCTGGCGTTATTGTCGAGCTGGTGGACGAAGCGCAGGTCTTCACGCTCCAGCGGACGAAGCTTAACGTCGCAGGGCGCCGACATTACGGGGCTACCGTGCGGCCAGTGCGGCGATCCAGGCAGCGCAGGGTGTTTGGCTCCCAGTAGGCGTTGACGTTTGCACTTTGCTGACACTTATCGCGCGCGTCAAAAGCGACATCTTCTTTATCCCACTCTTTCTCAGCACGTTTGTTGACCTTCTGACGAAGGCTGCGGGTGTCATTCCATTGTTCTTTGTCCATGGCGGCGTTCTGGCGGCTTTGCGCGCTGTCACCAGACTCAATAATGAGCTTGCTGGTTTCCGCTGTCGCAGAGGCGGCAAAGGCGAACGATGACAGCGCCAGCAGGGCTGTCAGACAAAGGCGTTTGCTTAATGTGGTCATAGCGTTTCCTTTTAAACGGGTGCAGATAATCAAGTTACCCTGAACAGATTCTACACCAAAGCGAAAATACGTCATACCCGCGGTGCAAGTATGGAAAGGTAAAGGATATCATCAGGTATGATGTCTAAATAAATCCTCACCTGACGTGAAATATGCTCAAAACGACGCTGCTTTTTTTTGCTACCGCGCTATGCGAAATCATCGGCTGCTTCCTGCCCTGCGCTTGCTGAAGAAGGGGGGATCCGTATTGCTGCTCATCCCGGCAAGCGTCGCGCTAATCGCCCGGTTTTGTGATCGTTAGCCGATTTTATGATCATCATACTTGTATGGTAGTAGGGTTGATGGGTAAATTTCAAGCATCACAACGAATGATGTAAGGAAAGGAATTATGAAGATTGTCGCGGCTGACGTGTTTGTTACCTGCCCGGGGCGGAACTTTGTCACTCTTAAAATCACCACCGACGAGGGGATTGTCGGCCTCGGTGACGCTACGCTGAACGGGCGTGAACTCTCCGTTGCTTCCTACCTGAAAGACCATCTCTGCCCGCAGCTGATTGGCCGCGATGCGCACCGCATCGAAGATATCTGGCAGTTTTTCTATAAGGGTGCCTACTGGCGTCGCGGCCCGGTCACCATGTCGGCCATCTCCGCCGTGGATATGGCGCTGTGGGACATCAAGGCCAAAGCGGCCAACATGCCGCTCTACCAGCTGTTGGGCGGCGCATCCCGTGAAGGGGTGATGGTTTACTGCCACACGACCGGTCACACCATTGACGACGTGCTGGAAGATTACGCCCGCCATAAAGAGATGGGCTTCAAGGCGATCCGCGTGCAGTGCGGCGTGCCGGGCATGAAAACCACCTACGGCATGGCTAAAGGGAAGGGGCTGGCCTACGAACCTGCGACCAAAGGCGACTGGCCGGAAGAGCAGCTCTGGTCCACCGAAAAATACCTCGATTTCACGCCAAAGCTGTTCGACGCGGTGCGCAGTAAATTCGGCTTCAATGAACATCTTCTGCACGACATGCACCACCGCCTGACGCCAATCGAAGCGGCGCGCTTCGGCAAGAGCATTGAAGAATTCCGCATGTTCTGGATGGAAGATCCAACGCCTGCGGAAAACCAGGCCTGCTTCCGCCTCATTCGCCAGCACACCGTCACGCCAATAGCCGTGGGCGAAGTATTTAATAGCATCTGGGACTGCAAGCAGCTCATCGAAGAGCAGCTCATCGACTATATCCGCACCACCATTACCCACGCGGGCGGGATCACCGGGATGCGTCGCATCGCGGACTTCGCCTCGCTCTACCAGGTACGCACCGGCTCGCACGGCCCGTCGGATCTCTCGCCGGTATGCCATGCCGCCGCGCTGCATTTCGACCTGTGGGTGCCAAACTTTGGCGTCCAGGAATATATGGGCTATTCCGAACAGATGCTGGAGGTCTTCCCGCACAGCTGGCGCTTTGATAACGGCTATATGCATCCGGGCGACAGGCCGGGCCTGGGCATCGAATTTGATGAAAAACTGGCAGCGAAGTATCCGTACGATCCGGCCTATCTGCCGGTGGCCCGTCTTGAGGACGGCACGCTGTGGAACTGGTAAACGAGGAGCGCACGATGAAAAGCGTAGTGATTCAACAGCCGAACGAACTGGTGATTGAAGAGCGGCCACTCCCGGCGGCAGGTGCAGGTGAAGTTCGCGTCAAAATCACGCTGGCGGGGATCTGCGGTTCGGATAGCCACTTCTATCGCGGCCATAACCCGTTTGCGAAATATCCACGCACGATCGGCCACGAGTTTTTTGGCGTGATTGACGCCGTAGGCGAGGGTGTTGACAGTGCCCGTCTGGGCCAGCGCGTCTCGGTCGATCCGGTGATCAGCTGCGGACGCTGCTATCCGTGTTCCGTCGGAAAACCGAACGTCTGCACCTCGCTGGTGGTGCTGGGCGTACACCGCGACGGGGGCTTCAGCGAATATGCGGCGGTACCCGCTAAAAATGCCTGGCCTATCCCCGATGACATTCCGGATAGACACGCCGTCATGGTGGAGCCTTTCACCATCGCCGCCAACGTGACGGGGCAGGCCAGCCCCACCGGGCAGGACGTCGCGCTGATTTACGGCGCAGGGCCGATGGGGCTGGTCACCGTGCAGGCGCTGAAAGGCGTCTATAAGGTGAAGCAGGTTATCGTGGTTGATCGCATCGACGAACGCCTGAAAATGGCCCAGCGCAGCGGCGCGGACTGGGTGTTGAATAACGGCGAGCAGTCGCTGCAGGCCGCGCTGGACGAAAGGGGCATCAAACCGACGTTAATTATTGATGCCGCCTGTCATCCGGCGATTTTGCAGGAGGCGATTACCCTGGCCTCTCCGGCGGCGCGTATCGTGCTGATGGGTTTCTCCAGCGAGCCGAGCCAGATTGTCCAGCAGGGCATCACCGGCAAAGAGCTGGCGATCTTCTCCTCGCGCCTCAATGCCAACAAATTCCCGGTCGTCATCGACTGGCTGAAAAAAGGGCTGATCGACCCGGAAAAACTGATCACTCATGCCTTTGACTATCACCATGTAACAGACGCCATTGAACTGTTTGAGAAAGACCAGCGGCAGTGCTGCAAAGTCTTGCTCACGTTCGGGAAATAATCCTTTACGCGGTTAAGAGCCTGCGCAGACAGGCTCTATGTGGTACGCATCTTACCCTTCAGAGATAGCCATTATGACGCAAGCACAACCTCAAAGAACCACCTCCGATCTGGTGAAAGCCGCCGTTTCCGGCTGGCTGGGCACCGCCCTGGAGTTTATGGACTTTCAGCTTTACTCGCTGGGGGCTGCCCTGGTCTTTCACGAGATCTTCTTCCCTGAACAGTCAGCCGCGATGGCGCTAATCCTCGCGATGGGAACCTACGGCGCAGGCTATATCGCACGCATTGTCGGTGCCTTTATCTTTGGAAGGATGGGCGACAGCATCGGTCGTAAGAAGGTGCTGTTTATCACCATCACCATGATGGGGATCTGCACCACGCTGATTGGCGTCCTGCCGACCTACGCGCAGATCGGGATTTTTGCTCCCGTTCTGCTGGTGACGCTGCGCATCATTCAGGGCCTGGGCGCCGGGGCTGAGATCTCGGGGGCCGGGACCATGCTGGCGGAGTACGCGCCAAAAGGGAAACGCGGCATCATCTCTTCGCTGGTGGCGATGGGCACAAACTGCGGGACGCTGAGCGCCACGGCGATCTGGGCGGTGATGTTCTTTGCCCTCGACCGTGAAGAGCTGATTGCCTGGGGTTGGCGCGTGCCGTTCCTCGCCAGCGTGGTGGTGATGATTTTCGCCATCTGGCTGCGTATGAACCTCAAGGAGAGCCCGGTCTTTGAGAAAGTGAACGATGCCCAAACCGTACAGCCGGACACCTCGCTCGGTTCAATGGTGAAAAGTAAATCCTTCTGGCTGGCGACCGGCCTGCGGTTTGGTCAGGCAGGCAACTCGGGTTTGATCCAGACGTTCCTCGCCGGATATCTGGTCCAGACGCTGCTGTTCGATAAAGCCATCCCTACCGATGCGCTGATGATAAGCTCCATTCTCGGGTTTATCTCCATTCCGGTGCTGGGCTGGCTTTCCGATAAAGTAGGGCGCCGTCTGCCGTACATTATCCTCAATATCTCCGCCATTCTTCTCGCGTACCCGATGCTGTCGATTATTGTCGATAAGAGCTATGCGCCGGGGACAATTATGCTCTCTATCATCGTTATCCATAACTTCGCCGTGCTGGGGCTGTTTGCGCTGGAAAATATCACCATGGCGGAGATGTTTGGCTCGCGAAATCGCTTTACCCGCATGGCTATCTCCAAAGAGGCGGGCGGCCTGGTGGCGGTGGGCTTTGGTCCGGTACTAGCGGGGATCTTCTGCAATATGACCGGCTCCTGGTGGCCGATTGTCGCCATGCTGGTGGCTTATTCCGCGATTGGGCTGCTCTCGGCTGTCCTGATGCCGGAAGTGCGCGACCGTGATTTGAGCGCGGCGCACGACGCAGCGGAGTCCACGCCGGAAGAGAGCGTGGGTTACGGCGCGCTGTCATCGCGACGCTAATGGTTCATAACTTAAGTGACCTGTCACATAACTTTATCTTTATGTCAGACCACATGAGCAAAAGTTAATATAAATCAAAATCTCAAACGGCAGTATCAGTATGGTTGATGGCAGTTATTTTTTACCCCAGCTGCCATTCTAGTTGGTGTAGTCAGCGGGCGCTGTCGCTTCTGAAGAAGTGGCAGCGATCCACGGCTTTCTAATTAACGAGTCTTAATCATGGAAAAAACCTTATTACAGGCCAACGCGACGCTGCCTCAGTACGATCGCGACAGCCTTAAAGCACGCATTGTACATTTAGGCTTCGGCGCATTTCACCGCGCGCATCAGGCGGTGTATGCCGACATTCTCGCCGCCGGGCACGGCAGCGACTGGGGCTACTGTGAGGTTAACCTGATTGGCGGCGAGCAGCAGATTGCCGATCTGAACGCGCAGGATAACCTCTACACCGTGGCGGAGATGTCTGCCGACGCATGGACATCCCGCGTGGTTGGCGTGGTCAAAAAAGCGCTGCATGCGCAGGTTGACGGGCTGGAGAGCGTGCTGGCGGTAATGTGCGAACCGCAGGTGGCGATTGTCTCGCTGACCATCACCGAGAAAGGGTACTGCCACTCGCCGGCGACCGGCCAACTGATGCTCGATCACCCTTTTATCGTCGCCGACCTGCAAAACCCGCACCAGCCGAAATCCGCGCCGGGCGTGGTGGTGGAAGCGCTGGCGCGTCGCAAAACGGCGGGTCTGCCTGCGTTTAGCGTGATGTCCTGCGACAACATGCCGGAGAACGGCCACGTGATGCGCAATGTGACCTGCGCGTACGCCCGGGCGGTAGACGGCGAGCTGGCGGACTGGATCGAGGCTAACGTCACCTTCCCGTCAACCATGGTGGACCGCATCGTGCCGGCGGTTACGGCCGATACGCTGGATAAAATTGAACGGCTGACCGGCGTGCGTGACCCGGCGGCGGTCGCCTGTGAACCGTTCCGCCAGTGGGTGATCGAAGACAACTTTGTGGCAGGACGTCCAGAGTGGGAAAAAGCCGGAGCCGAGCTGGTGTCAGACGTGATCCCGTTTGAAGAGATGAAGCTGCGCATGCTCAACGGCAGCCACTCGTTCCTGGCGTACCTGGGCTATCTGGCCGGTTATCCGCATATCAACGACTGTATGGAAGATGAGAACTACCGCCTCGCCGCGCGCGCGCTGATGCTTAACGAGCAGGCGCCCACGCTGAAAGTGAAGGGCGTTGATTTAGGTCGGTATGCCGATCTCCTGATTGCCCGCTACGGCAACCCGGCCCTGCGCCACAGGACATGGCAAATCGCGATGGACGGCAGCCAGAAGCTCCCGCAGCGTATGCTGGACTCCGTGCGCTGGCACCTGGTCCACCAGAAACCTTTCCCGCTGCTGGCGCTGGGCGTGGCTGGCTGGATGCGCTATGTCGGCGGCGTGGATGAGCAGGGTAACGCCATTGACGTGAGCGATCCGCAGCTCGCGGTGATTCAGGCGGCGGTGAAGGGAAGTGCGGAAGGGGAAAGCCGGGTCAACGCGCTGCTCGGCATTGAGGCCATCTTTGGTAAAGAGTTACCGCAGGAGCCGCGCTTTGTGGCTGCGGTGATGGCCGCGTACCGGTCGTTGCTGCAACAGGGGGCGAAAGCGACCGTCGCGCAGTACGCGTCTCAACGGTAATTCAGCACATGCCGCCGTGCGCGGCGGCATGTCTGCGCACAGCTTAGTGCATCCCCAGGCGAATCAGCTCAATCGGCTCGAACTTACCTTCGCATCCTTCCACTTCAACCGTTTTGCTGCGGCGTACCTGCGCGGCATCCAGCCCGTCGCTGTGGATCGCTTTAATCACGCCGGTTTTACCCTTGCCGCTAATCATGACGCGGCTGCCGGTGGTGATTGCATTGCGGTTACGGTCGTATGTCATCATGGTATATTCTCCTCTCTAACCTGTTCGTTACGGCGCTATTTCGGGTTTTGCCGTTCACGGGGCATATAAATACGCCTGTCCGCGCTTCATGTTTTTGTTTTTGATCAAACTCACACTTTTTTCTTTATTCCGTCGGGCGCTGACGGTTCAGGACGGTAATTTACAAAGTGGACCGTTATTTTCATTAATTGATAGTTTCGACAGGGAAGCGTTGAGGGTTGGTTTATATTCCTGATGTCATCCTGTGTGCAGGAAATAAACCTTTCATCGGAATAAGGAGTCAGGCTTATGTATAAGAACATTTTGATGCCTGTAGACGTGTTTGAAATGGATTTGAGCGACAAAGCGGTTCGCCACGCGGCAAACCTGGCGAAGGCTGAAGGCGCGTCGATTACCCTGGTCAACATTCTGCCAGCCAGCAGCCGGTCTCTGCTGCGCGGTTTCAACGCCGATATTAAAAAGTTTGAAGAGTATATGACCGCAGAATCCGGCAAGAAAATGAACGAGTTAAAAAGACTGTTCGATATCGCCCCTGAGAATATTCACAGCATGGTGCGTTTTGGCAACGTCCGCGATGAAATTATCAAGCTGAGCAAGGAGGGGAAATATGATGCGATTGTCATCGGGTCGAAAAATCCAAGCATCTCCACGCATCTGCTGGGTTCAAATGCGGAATCTATTCTGCGCTACGCCACGATCCCGGTGTTAGTCGTTCGCTAATCACGCCGCCGCACCCGAAAGGGGCGGCGCATATTACTCTTCGCTAAACCACTCGCTATTTTCCTGACGAATAAGCTGCACGGATTCGCTAATTTCCTGCAGATGCAGCGTCATCGCTTTTTCCACGCCGTCCGGGTCGCGTTTTTCCAGCGCGCTGAAAATATCATGATGCTGTCGAAGCAGCATTTCCGGCGGGGAAACGTGATCGAGGCTCATGTAGCGCACGCGGTCAATGGTGGCCTTGATGTTCTCGATGGTATCCCAGGCCAGCTGACAATCGGCAATCTGCGCCAGTTTCTGGTGGAATTCATCGTCAAGCTGGAAGAAATCATTGAGCTGCTTGCGGTCAATCGCAATACGCTGCTGGTGCAGGTTCTGCTCCAGCTGGTAACACTGGTTGTCGTTGATAAGCGTTGCGGCACGGCGCGCCACCGCACATTCAATGGCCTGGCGAACGAAACAGCCGTTGCGTACCTGAGAGAGTGAAATTTTGTTCACGTAGCTGCCGCGCTGCGGGCGGATCTGAATCAGTCCGTTTTCAGCAAGCTTAATAAACGCTTCACGTACCGGCTGACGGGAAACGTCAAAACGCACGGAGACCTCTTTTTCAGAAAGCGGCGTTCCCGGTGGGATCAGGCAATGGACAATATCACGTCGCAAAATGCGATAGATTTGCTGGTTAACGGGCTGGGTGGGATTGAGTTGCGATTCAGCGGCCATGAGTTGTCATTTCTCAGAGAGTTAGCCTGAACATACTACCATTCTTTTATAACCCGAAACAGACCCGGCCCGCAGGCCGGGAAGGGCAGATTTAGCCACGATGGACGCTAAGTCCGGCAAAACTCTGGCTAACTGGCATCATTTCCACGGTATTGATGTTGACATGTTTTGGCAGCGTCGCCACCCACCAGACCGTTTCGGTCACATCTTCCGGCGTCAGCGCGTTCGCATTTTCGTAGGTTTTGCCCGCTTTCGCGTCATCGCCTTTGAAGCGCACGTTGGAAAACTCGGTGCCGCCCACCAGGCCCGGCTCGATATCGGTGACGCGAATGGCGGTGCCGTGCAGGTCGGTACGCAGGTTAAGGCTGAACTGGCGCACAAACGCTTTCGTCGCGCCATAGACGTTGCCGCCCGCGTAAGGCCAGCTTCCGGCGGTGGAGCCGATGTTGATAATGTGGCCGCGGTTGCGCTCGACCATGCCCGGCAGCACCGCGCGGGTCATATAGACCAGCCCTTTGTTGTTGGTGTCGATCATGTTTTCCCAGTCTTCCACGCTGGCTTTGTGGGCGGGCTCCATGCCCAGCGCCAGACCGGCATTGTTGACCAGCACGTCGATGACGCGCCACTCGGCGGGCAGGTTGGCAATCATCTCTTCAATGGCCGCGCGGTTACGCACGTCCAGCTGCGCGGTCAGGATGCTGTCGCCTAATTCGTCCTTCAGCTCCTGCAGGCGCTCCTGACGACGGCCCGTGGCAATAACCTTGTGCCCGTTGGCGACGAAGCGACGCGTGATGCTTTCACCAAAACCTGCCGTTGCCCCGGTAACTAAAATAATCATCTCACTGTTCCTCAACGCTTTTTGTGTTGTACTAACATAGCACGGCCGCAGAGGGTGCGTTAAGGCAACATTTGTATGACGGCGTTGCAGGGGATGACGGCCTGGCCTACTCTGGGAGGATACCCGTACTCAGGAGTGAAAGATGACGGCCACGAATCCCTTTTTTGACATCAGCCTGTTGCCCTATCAGGCACCCCATTTTGATGAAATCAACGATGGTCACTATCGCCCGGCCTTCGATGAAGCGCTTCGCCAGAAGCGGGCGGACATTGACGCCATTGTGTCTCAAGCCGCTGCGCCGGACTTCACCAACACCGTGCTGGCGCTGGAGAAAAGCGGCGCCATGCTTTCGCGCGTCAGCAGCGTATTCTTCGCCATGACCTCCGCACACACCAATGCGTACCTGCAAGAGCTTGAGGAGCAGTTTTCCACCGAGCTTGCCGCGCTGGCAAACGACATCTGGCTGAATGACACGCTTTTCGCCCGCGTGGAGAGCGTCTGGCAGGACCGTGCCGCGCTGGACGCCGAATCCCGTCGGCTGGTCGAGGAGACGTATCAGCGGTTTATTCTGGCCGGGGCGCGTCTCAATGAAACGGAAAAAGCCGAGCTGAAGGCGCTGAATACCGAGGCGGCGACCCTGACCAGCCAGTTCAATCAGCGTCTGCTGGCTGCCGATAAGATGGGTGGGCTGGTGGTGGATTACGCGCACAAGCTTGATGGGCTCAGCGCCAGCGAGATCGCCGACGCGGCGCAGGCTGCCGAGGAGCGAGGGCTAAACGATCGCTGGCTGATCCCGCTTCTAAACACGACCCAGCAGCCGGCGCTTTCCGCGCTGCGCAATCGTCAGACCCGCGAAAACCTGTTCAACGCAGGCTGGACGCGCACCCAGAAAGGGGATGAAAACGACACTCGCGCGCTGATCCTCCGCCTTACGGCGCTGCGCGCCCGACAGGCCCGCCTGCTGGGCTTTGACGATTACGCCAGCTGGAGTATCGCCGACCAGATGGCGAAAACCCCGGACGCCGCGCTGGAATTTATGCGCGGCATTGTGCCCGCCGCCCGCGCCCGGGCAGAGCGCGAGCAGGCCGATATTCAGAAAGTCATTGATGACGAGCAGGGCGGTTTCACCGTGCAGGCCTGGGACTGGGCCTTTTATGCCGAGCGCGTGCGTCAGGCAAAATATGCCCTCGATGAATCGCAAATCAAACCCTATTTTGCGCTCAATACCGTATTGCACGACGGCGTATTCTGGGCCGCAAGCCAGCTGTTTGGCATCCGCTTTGTGGAGCGCTTCGATATCCCGGTGTATCACCCGGACGTCCGGGTCTGGGAAATTTTCGACCACACCGGTGACGGCATGGCGCTATTTTACGGCGACTTCTTTGCCCGCGATTCCAAGCAGGGCGGGGCCTGGATGGGGAATTTCGTCGAGCAATCCTTCGAGCTTGCTGCCCGTCCGGTTATCTACAACGTCTGTAACTACCAAAAACCGGCTAACGGCGGCGTTGCGCTTCTCTCCTGGGATGATGTGATAACCCTGTTCCACGAGTTCGGCCATACGCTGCACGGTCTGTTTGCCAGCCAGCGTTTCGCTACGCTTTCCGGCACCAATACGCCGCGTGATTTCGTTGAATTCCCGTCACAGATTAATGAGCACTGGGCCAGCCATCCACAGGTATTTACCCACTACGCCCGCCATTACGAAACCGGTGAACCGATGCCGGACGCGCTGCGGGAAAGCATGCTCAACGCGACCCATTTCAACAAGGGTTATGACATGACGGAGCTGCTGGCTGCCGCGCTGCTGGACATGAACTGGCACGGGATCAGCGAAGCCGTTTCGACCGTAGACGCGTTTGAAGCGGCAGCACTGCAAAAAGAGGGGCTGGATCTGCCCGCCGTACCGCCTCGCTATCGCAGCAGCTATTTTGCCCATATTTTTGGCGGCGGCTACGCGGCGGGATATTACGCCTACCTGTGGACGCAAATGCTGGCGGACGATGGCTATCAGTGGTTTGTGGAACAGGGCGGCCTGACTCGTGAAAACGGACAAAAATTCCGCGAGGGGATTTTGTCCCGTGGTAACAGCACGGATCTGGCTGAACTGTATCGCAGCTGGCGCGGGCTCGATCCGAAGATTGAACCGATGCTGGAAAATCGCGGATTGAGCGAATAGAGCCCTTTGGGCAGAAAACAGAACCGGGCGTGAAGCCCGGTTTTTTTATCTTACAACCAGCACAGGGCATTTCGCATGCCGCACCACTGCCGCAGCGTTCGAACCCAACAGATACGTCGATATGTCAGGTTTGTGGGAAGCGATGATAATCAGGTCGGCATCAATCGTGTCAGCGAGCTTAAGGATTTCATCTTTTGGAGCTCCCGTCACGGCGTGAGTCTGTATCTTGTCGGGAGGAATTTTGAATTGCTTAACGATTTCATCCAGCTTCGCTAAGGCCGCGTGCTGGAATTCTTTCAGCTTCGGCATTTCTACCGGGTAGGCCAAACCTAATGATGAATAATACGGAAGTGATGGAATGACAGTAAGAAAGTGAACTTTAGCTGTGTTAAGTGCTGTATGTGCCTGAACGAAGGGGATAACCATGTGCGTCAGGCTATCCTCCGAAATGTCAATTGGAACCAAAATTGAGTTATACATTTGTCCCTCCTGAGTGTTTTTCACACAATTCAGGGTAGACCGTTAATTTCAGGAAAACAGAGAGCAAGCTGTCATAACGGGGACAAATTTCGGTTATGTGATAGGCGTACAGTCGAACCGGCCTGCGAACTCGTCAACGTGGCGTGACAACGAACAGGGGGATTCGGGGATGAATCTCTCCGCGTCACGGTCCGTTTTCTGCAAAAGCCAAAGCCTCAACCGGGCGCAAGGCCCGGTACCTTGTTCATATTGCGTGGCAGCTGACGGACGCGATAATTTTATTTCCGCCCATATTACCCATAATCAGATCGAGTAATTTTCGGTATTCCTCCCGGGTCATCACCTCCGCGCGAATTTCAGTTTTACCTTCAGCTTGCGCCGTTGCCGAATAAATCGCTTTCAGACTTAACGTCAATTCTTTCGCCATATTTACGACGCTCTGCCGCACCGCATCTTCATGCTCATCATTGCAGGTGATTTTAAGTACATAGCATTTTTCGCCTTCATGGAGCACGGGCAGCTGATTAATTCGCTGCGCGGCTTCGCGAAGCAATATGTTGGCGCAGAGAATAATTAGGCTGGCCATCGCGGCATTCCAGAATTGGCCTAATCCGCAGAGCACGCCAATTCCGGCCGAGCACCACAGCGTCGCGGCGGTGTTCAGACCTCGAATATTCATTCCTTCACGCATAATGACGCCTGCGCCAAGAAAGCCTATGCCGGAGACGATCTGCGCTGCGATACGCCCCGGGCTATCAGGAGAAGTCGATACCGAACTTAAAATGAACACTGCCGCACCCGTGGCAACCAGTGCATTGGTACGAAGTCCGGCCATACGCTGGCGCCACTGTCTTTCCGCGCCAATAATTGCGCCCAGCAGCATCGCTGCGAGCAGATGAGAGATATAAGGGAACATCAGCCTGTCGCCTGTTAACGTTATAAATAATAAGCGTCAGTGCTTTGCTAAGCACATCATAACGCCGTTTAAATGCTAAACGTGTCAGGACGACGGTGGCGGAAAGAGTGAATGTGTAAACATGAACATGCGATGCCCCACAAATTGAGTGGTTTTACTATTTCGGGATACAATCGCTTACAGAGGATTGCTGCCCACCGTTTCAGGTAAGCAGCGAGAAAATCGCGCTAGCTTACCTTCGTATCGACTATAAAATAACTTTCCAACGAAGGACTCCTGTGAAAATTTATTGCCAGTATAGTCAGGGTCGATAATGAGTAAAGCGAAAAAACAGCCTCCGTTATGAATTGTTTAAGTACGGGAGACATATTTTTTAAGACGTCATCTGATTTTCAAAAATACCCGCTATACTACATTTCCTTTTTTACTGGCGATAACAGACAAAGGCAGGAAGTATGTCTCTTCGTTCGCTGCGGGCATTGTGCCTGACAAGTTTTTTCATCGCGGATGTCCGCGATGGCCTCGGTCCTTTTCTCGGTATTTTTCTGACCGAGCGCCACTGGGCTCCCGATGATATCGGCATCCTGATGACGGCCGGTGGGCTGGCGGGATTACTGGCCACGCTGCCGGCGGGATTCATCACCGACACCTCGCGCAGCAAGCGGACCGTGCTGGCGCTGGTGTGCCTGCTCATCACTCTTAGCACGCTCCTGCTCTGGTTTAGCCAGCAGAGCGCTGTTGTCGCCGTTTCGCAAATTGTCTCCGGTATCTGCGCGGCGTTTGTCGGTCCGCTGATCGCCGGTATTACCCTGGGGCTGACCGGCCAGAGCGGGTTCAGCGCGCAGATGGGCAAAAATGAGGCGTTCAATCACGGCGGCAACTTTGTTACCGCACTGATTGCAGGGGGCATTGCCTGGTACTGGGGCGTCGGCGGGATTTTCCTGCTGATGACCTGTACGACGCTGTTAACGCTCTGCGCGCTGCTTGCCATCCGCAACGAGGATATCGATAACGACGCGGCGAGGGGGCTCTCTTCCTCAGCGAGCCTGCCGGTTCCCGGCTTTGCCGTGCTGATTAAAAACCGGGCGCTGTTTGTGACCGGACTGACGCTGCTGCTGTTTCACCTGGCGAACGCCGCGCTGTTGCCGATGCTGAGCATGAGGGTGGCCGCTGCGCCCGCCTCGATCAACCCCGGTTTGTACGCGGCGGGCACCGTTATCATCTCTCAGGCCGTGATGATCCCCGTCGCCATCTGGGTCGCCCACCGAATAGACCGCTACGGCTACTGGCGCTTGATTATGCTGGCGCTGCTGGTGATGCCGGTGCGCGCCGCGCTGGCGGCGTCTACGGACGCGCCGCTCATGATGATCCCGGTACAAATCCTCGACGGGCTGGCCGCAGGGATCCTGGGGGTTGTGGTTCCGTCGTTTATCGTGGTGCTGTTGCGCGGGAGCGGGCACGTTAATGCCGGGCAGAGCGTGGTGATGCTGATGCAGGGGGTTGGGGCATCCATGAGCCCGGCGTTAACCGGCACGATTGCGGGTCATTACTCATTTGCCACGGCATTCAGTGTCCTGAGCGCGATTGCGCTGGTGGCCGTCCTGCTCTGGTGGTGCTTTGCGCACCGGAGCTGGGAAACAGACAGTACGCCGGGTGGGGCATAGCCGCCACCCGGCGTCACGCTTACGCCAGTTCGTTAGGGCACGCTTCGCCCTTTTCCAGCTGCTGCAGGTTACCCAGCGTGGTTTCTGAAATGCTGATCAGCGCTTCGGCAGTCAGAAATGCCTGGTGTCCGGTAAACAGCACGTTATGACAGGCAGACAGGCGGCGGAACACGTCGTCCTGGATCACATCATTCGACTTGTCCTCAAAGAACAGATCGCGTTCGTTCTCGTACACGTCCATCCCCAGCGCGCCAATTTTCTGAGTTTTCAGCGCTTCGATAGCGGCCTGAGAGTCAACCAGCCCGCCGCGGCTGGTGTTGATGATCATCACGCCATCTTTCATCTGGTCAAACGCCGCCTGGTTAAGCAGGTGGTAGTTCTCCGGCGTCAGCGGGCAGTGCAGGGAGATCACGTCAGACTCGGAGAACAGGGTCGGCAGGTCGACGTATTCCACGCCCAGCTCCAGCGCAGCGGCGCTCGGGTATGGATCGAACGCCAGCAGACGCATGCCGAAGCCTTTCAGAATGCGCAGAGCGGCGACGCCGATTTTACCGGTGCCGATCACGCCCGCGGTTTTGCCGTACATGGTAAAGCCGGTCAGCCCTTCCAGGGAGAAGTTGGCATCACGGGTGCGCTGATAAGCGCGGTGAATACGACGGTTGAGCGACATCATCATGCCAATCGCATGTTCCGCGACCGCTTCCGGGGAGTACGCCGGGACGCGCACCACCCTCAGACCCAGCTCTTTCGCCGCGTCGAGGTCCACGTTATTAAAGCCCGCGCAGCGCAGGGCGATATACTTCACGCCCTGTTTTTTCAACTCTTCCAGCACCGGACGACTGCCGTCGTCGTTAACAAAAATGCAGACGCCTTCACAGCCGTGCGCCGTTTTGGCGGTTTTTTCGGACAGCAGAAAGTCGAAAAATTCAAGCTCAAACCCGTAAGCCTCGTTAACATGTTGCAGATACTTTTTGTCGTACTGCTTTGTGCTATATACCGCGAGTTTCATAAGACTTTCTCCAGTGATTTTGCATTCACGTTAGCATGATTAAAATTATCTTACAATTTCTAAAATATTATTGAATTCAATAAGTTCTATCAATTATTCTAGAGCATATGTACACCCTAACTCCATGATATTCTTACTACGAGAAATCTTCGGCGCGGATCTGATCAGAGCATGTAGCGGAAAATGGAGTGGGTAGAGGATGCGAGAAACGCCTGTCTGAATTAGGTTAAAGAATGGCAAGAGGGTGTGAAAACTGCAATGCTTCCGGATGTGATGGGAAGATATTAGGAACCGGGTGAGTTTCTGACAAAAATGGAGAATGATGCATGTCGCAACAATTGGGGTTGTCCATATCTCCGCCGATGCTGCCCGCCTTGTACTATTTTGTTGTATCTATTGCGGTTTTATTCTTACTGTTGATGGGGAAACTCAAGGTCAACAGGCTGCGTAAATACCCTCTGTTCATTGCCTATACGCTATTTGTGATAGCCATTGCTGCCATTCAAATTAACGTTTTTGCCAACGGCTATACGTTTGTTAGCGGATTTTTACATATTGATTTTGATCCCTGGCGGTACGATTCGGTGTATTGGGGGGCGTTGATATTCGCCATGCTTTACCTTCTGGCGATGCCTCGGAACAGGCCCTAGTTTCGCAACTTAGCGTTACAGCATCTATCCTTAAACCTGGCTTTGACTTCAACTGACCAGCTAAACATGCGACAATGATCGGCACTGCCGGCTTAATTCTTTCGCTAAATCAGGATATTAACTGCCCATGAAGGGTAAATACAAAGCCGCTCTTGCGCTTTTACTGCTGTTCATATTGTTGCCGCTGACGCTGCTGATGACGCTTGCCCAGTGGGTACCGACGCTCGCCGGGATCTGGCTGCCCGTCGGGACGCGCATCGCTTTCGAAGAGAGTCCGAAACTGACCCGCCACGCGCTGGTGATCCCCGATCTTCGCTATCTGGTTGAAGACTGCGAAATTGCCCGCATCGATAACGTGACGCTGTCACATCCGAGCCGCTGGAAGCTGGATGTCGGCGCGCTGGATCTTAACTCCGTCTGTCTGAGCAAAATCCCCCAGTCTGCACCCTCAACGGTCGCCCCTAAAACGCTGGCGCAGTGGCAGGCGGTATTACCGAATACCTGGATCACGGTTCACCGTCTGACGCTGTCGCCCTGGCAGCAGTGGCAGGGCGAGCTGCATGCGTCGCTGACCCCGTCCACCCAGGAGATCGCCTATAAAGGCGAGCAGGTCAGCATTAAAGGCACGCTGCGCGGTCAGACGCTCTCGGTCAGCCAGTTTGATGTACAGCTCCCGGACCAGCCGCAGCCGATTAAGCTGGTGGGCGAGTTTACCTTGCCGCTGGTGCCGGACGGCGTGCCGGTGAAAGGCCACGCGGTGGCGACCTTTAACGTGCCACAGTTGACGTCTCTGGTCGATGCCGATCTGGACTGGGAAGACAATCAGGGTCAGCTGGTGGTGATGGCGCGGGACAATTCCGATCCGCTGCTCGACCTGCCGTGGCAGATCACCGCGCAGCAGCTGAACATCAGCGACGGGCGCTGGAACTGGGATCTCTCGGGGATGCCGCTGAGCGGTCGGGTGTCCCTTCGCGCTGACAATTGGCAGCAGGGGCTGGAGAAAGCCACGCTGACCGGACGACTGAACGTGTTGACGCAAGGCGATGCGGGGAAAGGCAACGCGGTACTGAATATCGGGCCCGGCAGGCTCAGCATGGAAAACAGCGACATGCCGCTGCATCTGAGCGGCGAGGCGAAGCAAAACGATCTTATTCTTTACGCAAAATTGCCCGCAACGCTGACCGGCAGCCTGTATGAACCGCAGCTGGCCTTTGAGCCGGGCGCGCTGCTCCGCTCGCGCGGACGCATCATTAACTCACTCGATATCGATGAAATTCGCTGGCCGCTGGCGGGCGTGAAGCTGACGCAGAAGGGCGTGGACGGTCGATTACAGGCGATTCTGCGCGCCCATGAAAACCAGATGGGGGATTTTGAACTCCACCTGGACGGCCAGGCCAACGACTTTTTACCTGATAACGGCCTGTGGCAGTGGCGCTACTGGGGGAAAGGCGGTTTTACGCCGATGCATGCCCGCTGGGATGTCGCCGGGAAAGGCGAGTGGCGCGACAATCTTATTGAGCTGACGGCGCTCTCCACCGGTTTTGACAAGCTCCAGTACGGCACGATGGAGGTCAGCAAGCCGCGCCTGGTGCTGGATCAACCGGTGCGCTGGTTGCGTGACCCCGAAAAACCGACCTTCAGCGGCGCGCTGTCGCTCAACGCCGGGCAAACCCGTTTCTCCGGCGGCAGCGCGTTGCCGCCCTCGGTCCTGACCTTCAGCGTCGACGGCACCGACCCGACCATTTTCCAGTTTAAGGGCGACCTCCATGCGGACAAAATCGGCCCGGTACAGGTGAACGGACGCTGGGATGGCGTACGCCTTCTCGGGCAGGCCTGGTGGCCGAAACAGTCCCTCACCGTCTTCCAGCCGCTGATCCCGCCGGACTGGAAAATGACGCTGCGCGACGGAGAGCTTTACGCGCAGGTCGCCTTCTCGGCGGCGGCCGATCAGGGCTTTGAGGCCGGTGGGCACGGCGTGCTGAAATCCGGCAGCGCATGGATGCCGGATAACCAGATTAACGGCGTCGATTTTGTGCTGCCTTTCCGCTTCAGCGAGGGAACCTGGTCCCTCGGCACGCGCGGTCCGGTCACGTTGCGCATTGGCGAAGTGGAAAACCTGGTGACCGCGCGCAACATTACCGCCGATTTACAGGGGGACTATCCCTGGACGGAGGACAATCCGCTGCTCCTCACCAACGTGAAGGTGGAAACCCTCGGCGGGAAGATCACCATGCAGCAGCTGCGGATGCCGCAGCACGATCCGGCCCTGCTGCGCGTGGACAATATCTCCTCCAGCGAGCTGATCAGCGCCGTTAATCCGAAACAGTTTGCCATGTCGGGGCCGGTGAGCGGGGCGCTGCCGTTCTGGCTGGACAATGAAAAATGGATCATTAAAGATGGCTGGCTGACCAACCCGGGACCAATGACGCTACGCATCGACAAAGATACGGCAGACGCCATCGTGAAGGATAATATGGTGGCGGGCGCGGCGATTAACTGGCTCCGCTATATGGAAATTTCGCGTTCGTGGACGAGAATCAATTTAGATAATCTGGGTGAATTAACCATGCAGGCGACCATCAAGGGGACCAGCCGCGTCGATGGCAAAAGCAGCTCCGTCAACCTGAACTATACCCATGATGAGAATGTCTTTACCCTCTGGCGCAGCCTGCGCTTTGGGGACAACCTGCAAACCTGGTTTGAGCAACATGCGGCGATACCTGCTCCCCGCAGTTTGACTGGCAAGGAAAGTGAGGAACAACAATGAAAAAGATGGCTGGTGTGCTCACCGTTGCCGTTGCCGCGCTACTGACCGGCTGTACGCCGCGCATTGAAGTCGCTGCGCCAAAGGAGCCGATTACCATCAATATGAATGTCAAAATCGAACATGAGATCCACATTAAGGTCGATAAAGACGTCGAAACCCTGCTGAAATCGCGCAGCGATCTGTTCTGAGGATGCAATGAAACGATTAGCTCTGATTTTACTGGCGCTGGGGATGAACGTGCAGGCGGCTGCGCTGACCTTAAACGATGCCCGGGCGCAGGGGCGCGTGGGGGAAACCCTCAGCGGCTATCTTGCCCCGATTCAACAGGACGCGGAAACGCTGGCGCTGGTCAGTCGTATCAATGCGGCGCGCACGGAAAACTACCAGAAGCTGGCTGACAGCAATAATTTGCCGGTTGATGAAGTGGCTAAAATGGCAGGTCAGAAACTGGTTGCCCGCGCGCAGCCGGGCGAATACGTGAAGGGCATTAACGGAAAATGGCTCAAAAAGTAGTTAGCGGTAGCGCCTGCGGTATTCACCCGGCGAGACGCCAAAACGCTGCTTAAACGCCGTAGAAAAATGGCTATGGTCGGTGAACCCCCAGCTGTAGCCAATGCCCGCCAGCTTTTCATCATCACCGGTAGATTGTAGTGCCTGCGCGCAGAGATCCAGACGACGGTTTTTGATGTACTGCGCCACCACCAGGCCTTTCTCGGCAAACATGCGGTACAGGCTGCGCACGGACATACCGCTCTCGGCGGCAATCCATTCCGGGCGCAGCGATTCAGACTGAATATGGTCGTCAATCAGCGCCACTACGTGCTGGAACTGGCGCTCCTTGCGCGGCTGAATGATTTCACGCTGCTGGAATGCGGGGCGCAGCAGGCAGATCATCGCTTCGAGCGCCGCTTCGCTTTCACGGTCACTCAGGTCGGCATTGCTCATGCTCTCCATCAGCAGGCGGTGGCTCAGCTGTACCGTCGGCAAGGTGCGGGAAAGGGCGGTCGCGCAGCTTATCTCCTGGAAACGACACTGCTGCTCAATAATCTGACGCGGAACCAGCAGCGAAATCTGGCGGGATTTTTCCCGCCAGTTGATCGAGCAGGGACGCGACGCGTCAATCAGCGTGATATCACCGGTTCTGAGCAGCGCGCGACGCTCATCCTGCTCAATTTCCGCGCTGCCTTCGAGCTGGAACACGGTATAGAACCAGGCATCATTACTCTGAGCGATCTCCTGACGGGAGCGGAACAGGTTTACGCCGCCTGCGGTCACGGTGCTGAGCTTCAGGCTACGCGCATAGCTGGTCTCCAGCTCGCCGAAGAATTTCCCCCCGGTGGGCTGCGCGTTAAAACGCCCGCAAACCTGGTTAATTTGCGCCAGCCACTGCTGATACTGTTCCTGCTCGCTTGCACACGCCATCGTTTCTCTCACTGCACCGTCAACGTTTTCGCATTGTTGCATTTGTGTTGCATTTTGTCAGAGCTATGAGGCTGACTATAGGAAAGAACACTCACCGGTAACAGCGATATAAGCGGCAATTATCGCGATTTGCGGAGCCTGTCACAGGTGGCAAAGCGAATGTCACAGAGACAAAAGCGAGAACGCAAAACCCCACTTAGACTGGATGAACACCCTGCGAAGAATAACGAAGGAGTATCCTATGTCTGAATCACAGGTGGCCATTCAGCCTGCCGTGCAACAATTTTTAGACCGACAGCATGGCCTGTGGATTGAAGGGCGTCAGGCCGCGTCGGATAGTGAAAAACGGCTGAACGTCTTTAACCCGGCCACGGGCGAGGTTATTGCCTCGACTGCCGATGCCAGCGTCGATGACGTTGACCGTGCCGTCATGTCCGGCTGGCGCGCGTTTGTCGCCCGCAGCTGGGCCGGAAAACTGCCGGCGGAGCGCGAGCGGATCCTGCTTCATTTCGCCGATCTGGTTGAACAGCACAGCGAGGAGCTGGCCCAGCTTGAAACGCTGGAGCAGGGCAAATCCATTAACATTTCCCGCATGTTTGAAGTCAGCTGCACCCTGAACTGGATGCGCTATACCGCCGGGCTGACCACCAAAATTACGGGTAAGACCCTCGACCTTTCCATCCCGCTGCCGCAGGGCGCCCGCTATCAGGCGTGGACGCGTAAAGAGCCGGTTGGCGTGGTGGCCGGGATTGTGCCCTGGAACTTCCCGCTGATGATCGGGATGTGGAAAGTGATGCCTGCGCTGGCCGCGGGCTGCTCTATTGTCATCAAGCCGTCGGAGACCACGCCGCTGACCATGCTGCGCGTGGCGGAACTGGCAAGCGAAGCGGGCATCCCGGACGGGGTGTTCAACGTGGTGACCGGGAGCGGCGCGGTGTGCGGCGCAGCGCTGACCTCGCATCCGCATATTGCAAAGGTGAGCTTTACCGGCTCAACGGCGACGGGTAAGCAAATTGCCCGCGCGGCGGCGGATACGCTAACCGGGGTGACTCTGGAACTGGGCGGGAAAAACCCGGCCATCGTACTAAAAGACGCAGACCCGGCGTGGGTGATCGAAGGCCTGATGACCGGCAGCTTCCTGAACCAGGGGCAGGTGTGCGCGGCGAGTTCGCGCATCTACATTGAAGCGCCGCTGTTTGACACGCTGGTCAGCGGGTTTGAGCAGGCGGTGAAATCCCTGAGCGTCGGGCCGGGCATGTCGCCGGAGGCGTTTATCAACCCGCTGGTGTCGCGCGCGCACTGCGACAAGGTGCAGACCTTCCTTGATGAAGCGAAGTCGCGCAGCGCGGAGCTGATCGTCGGTAACCGGGGGCCGGAAGGCAAAGGCTATTACGTTTCGCCTACGCTGGTGGTGAACCCGGATGCCTCACTGCGCCTGACGCGTGAAGAGGTGTTTGGCCCGGTGGTCAACGTGGTGCGCGTCGCCGACGGGGAAGAGGCGCTCCAGCTGGCAAACGACAGCGAGTATGGCCTGACGGCTAGCGTCTGGACGCAGAACATCAGCAAGGCGCTGGAGTATACCGACCGGCTGCAGGCGGGCACCGTCTGGGTGAATAGCCATACGCTGATTGACGCCAACCTGCCGTTCGGCGGCATGAAGCAGTCCGGCACCGGACGTGACTTTGGTCCGGACTGGCTGGACGGCTGGTGTGAAACCAAGTCGGTGTGCGTGCGGTATTAAAAAAACAAGCCGGGTATGCGCAGCGCCACCCGGCTTTATTTACAGCGACCACCGATCCCGCCCGGCCTCCTTCGCACGATACAGCGCCGCATCGGCGCGGGCGATGATCTCGGTGCCCGCTAACCCTTCCGCCATGCTCGCAATCCCCATGCTCACGGTGACACGATCGCTAACGGTTGACGCGCTGTGCGGTATGGACTCCGCGCGAAGGCCGTCCTGAATGCGTAAGGCCACCTTTTCTGCGATGTTTTCCGGACAGTTAAACAGGATCACCATGAACTCCTCGCCGCCGTAGCGTGACACCACATCCTCAGGCGTGCGCACCGACTGCTTTAGCACCCTCGCCACGCGGGTCAGGCAGTCGTCACCCGCCTGGTGCCCGTAGGTGTCGTTGTAGCGTTTGAAATAGTCGATATCCAGCATGATTACCGAGAAAATTTTTTTCTGCTCAACCGCGTTCTCCAGCACCACTTCCATTTTCCGGCGATTGGCGGTTTTGGTTAACGGATCCTGATGCGCCAGCGCGTTCAGCCGTGAAATCAGCAGTTGATTTTGCTGGTTACGTCGCCAGGCCTCGTCAAACCAGCTCAACAGGATAAAACGCCCGCATACCAGGATCAGCGTAAAGACGCTCCAGATAATGACAAAGTGAAGGTTGAAACCCCTATTGAGTATCCAGCTCGCGACCAGCAGGGTGATCCAGAGCGGGAGCACAAAGGCGAGTAGCCCTGCAGGATAGAAATAGAGGGCGGTTAATCCGGCGAGTAATAGAATCACGCACAGCGGCCAGACGTGGGGCAGCATTAAATGGGTGATAAACCAGTAACAGGATATCGACCAGATGACGCTACAGATAAACAGCACCACGCTGATACCGGCGATGCGCCGCCACGCCATCAGGATCAGCGCAGCAGAAAGGAGAATAATGCCGAGCATCGATGCGTCGACCATTTTCGTCAGATGCGTGGATTGGTGGGGATACAGGGAATCATTGGTTTTAAGCAGGACGTGCCGGAGCAGAATCATCACCGCGAAGCTGATATTCACGAAGGCCAGCCACGGCAGGTTCATCGCCAGCCCGTGCATGACCATAGCATGGCGCGTTGGCCAGGTTGCCCGTTCAAGTGTCGGTTTTTTTCTTTTTTCCATTGACGCTTTTACCCTGTCTGGCTAACACGTGAAGCAGGAAAGGGCGGACGAGCCGCCCTTATGCGTGCACCATTACGGTGTCACAATGTTAAACCAGAAATCAAACTTGTCCATATAGTTAAGCATGGCATCAAGTTTCGCGCTGTCGCCAGTAATTTTAATATTTCCGCCGTCCTGAGCCTGTTTCAGCGTCACCTCCTTGAGGATGATTTTATTCAGGGTGTCACGGTTAAGCGTCAGCGTAGCATCCGCATCTTTTGCTTCCGCGTTCGCCGTGTGGTTCAGCACGCAGTTTTCCAGCTCGAGTTTGTATTTCCCGCCATCGCTGCCCAGATCGATGTTAAACACCGATTTGGCGTCACCCGCTTTTTGTCCGTTGATATGGACAGCCAGATAGTCAAAGAACATCTCTGGCGTCATCGCGCGCACCGTGTCCGGGCTGGCGGTATTCGGCGTTGGCCCTTTCACCACGCCGTTACGTAGCTCCTGCGCACCGGTCAGGTAGAAGTTACGCCACGGACCGGATTCAGCCTGGTAGCCAAGCTGTTCCAGCGCATCCGCTTCCAGATTACGTGCCGCCTGGTTGTTCGGATCGGCAAAGACCACTTTGCTCACCACCTGCGCCACCCAGCGGTAGTTCCCCTGGTCGAAGTCGGTTTTTGCCTTGCTCAGGATGGCATCCGCGCCGCCCATATACTCCACGAATTTCTTCGCGCCTTCTTCAGGCGGCAGTTCATCCAGCGTCGCCGGGTTGCCGTCAAACCAGCCCAGATACAGCACATAGGTGGCTTTTACGTCATGGCTCACCGAACCGTAATAGCCGCGGTTGGCCCAGGTATGCGCCAGTGAATCCGGGAGTTTGAAGTTAGCGGCGATTTCGTCGCGCGTCAGCCCTTCGTTCGCCATACGCAGCGTCTGGTCGTTGATGTAACGATAGAGGTCACGCTGGCTTTTCAGCAGCTTGACGACGTTTTCGTTGCCCCAGGTCGGCCAGTGGTGCTGCGCCATGATGATTTCAGCTTTGTCACCCCAGCGCACAATCGCCTGGTTGATGTACTTCGACCACGGCAGCGGCTCGCGGATTTTGGCCCCGCGCAGCGAGTAGGTGTTGTGCAAGGTATGGGTGACGTCCTCAGCTGATTCAATCAGTTTTTTCTCTTCGATATACCAGAGCATTTCCGATGGCGCTTCGGATCCCGGTGCGAGCATAAAATCATAGGTCAGGCCGTCGATGACCTCTTTCTGCCCGTCTTTCTCAATGATGTTCGTCGGGGCAATCAGCGTGACCGTCCCGGCGGAGGTCGTTGTCCCAAGACCGGCACCTACCTGACCTTTGGCATCGGGCTTCAGCAGGTTGCCGTACATATAGCTGGCGCGGCGGCTCATCACGTTGCCCGCCATGATATTCTCGGCAACGGCCGCTTCCATAAACCCGGCTGGCGCGTAGACCTTCACTTTGCCGGACTTCACGTCGGCTTCATCCACCACGCCGCGCACGCCGCCATAGTGGTCAACGTGGCTGTGGGTATAAATAATGGCGACGACAGGCTTCTTGCCGCGATTTTTAAAATAGAGATCCATCCCGACCTTCGCCGTTTCTGCCGACACCAGCGGGTCAACCACGGTAATACCTTCTTTCCCTTCAATGATGGTCATATTTGACAGATCAAGATTTCGGATCTGATATACGCCGTCGGTCACTTCAAACAGGCCGCTAATATTAATCAGCTGAGATTGACGCCATAAGCTGGGATTAACGGAGTCCGGTGATTTATCGCCTTCTTTAATAAACGAATATTGCTGTGGATCCCAGATGATATTCCCTTGCTCCCCTTTGATAATTTCCTGAGGAATCGGCGCAATAAAGCCTTTGTGAGCGTTCGTAAAATCGGTGTTGTCGGAGAAAGGCAGCTGATTAAAGAGGGCATTATTGGCTTGTTGCGTTGCTGCCGTGGCATCCTTCGGGGCTTCTGCGGCATACGCGGAACTGACGGAAATAACAAGTCCAGCCAGAGCAAGACTCCTGACGATCAAATTGAATTTCATCCTAAACCTCTCAGTGATGTATTACGTCGCTTGTGGAAAATTCGCGTCCTGACTGAAAGTGGTTCAAGAAATGCAATAGGAATATACGAGGTAGAAATAACTATAATCGGGGAGAGGTATTCAGCAAGAAAATAGATGAAAAACCGGGCATTGCGCCCGGTAGGTTATTTATTTCTGTTCGTCTTTCTTCTTCCCGAGCGTTGGCGTCTCGTCGAAGAAGTTCCACGGCTTAAGCAGGGTATGCACCCATTCCGTCGGCATGATAGGCCACTCTTCCGCACGGGCGACGTGGGTGGTGCCGGTGGTCATCCAGACCACGTCGTCCTGATCGTTCAGCGACTCGTTATCCTTGCTGTACTGTCCCAGGCCCGTGTCGTGGATGGAGCGATTCGGGAATTTCCCTTCCGGGTAGAGCTCATCCGGATGGTAACGGGTCACCCACAGTTGTTTGTCCATAAAGCTCAGGCGATGATAAATCCACTCGTCCGGGGCAAATTTCGCGCCGGTCGCCACCGGGTGCGTACCGCCCGCGTAAGGGATAATCTGGTACGAAACCGGGTTGCCCATGCGGTTCTCTTTACTGGTGTTGCTCAGCAGCCGAATGGTGCCCGGGTCGAACTTCTGCGCCGCCTGCTGCTCGGTATCAATATCGTACTGATTGATTTGCATGGTGCTGGTGCGCGGGCCCCCGGCGGTATTCGGCTTCACTTCCGGATCCATCGCCACCAGCTTGTTGTTGATGCCGTCCACGTCCATATCAAGACGGAAGTTGTAGATGTGCTGGTGCGTGGTGCCCACGATGTTATGGTCGATCAGCGTGCCGTATTTGGTGTCGTCTTTGGCGGTGGCGTCGTGCATGGTTTTCGCCTGCACGCCTTTCACCGCTTCGATACCCGTCGCACCGGCATCAATGCCGATGGTGCCATTTTCATGGAACACCCAGTCGAAGATGTAATCGTAGTTGCCCACGGTACTCACCCAGCGCACCACCAGTTCGCGGCGCTCGGTGCTGACGTTTGGCTGACCCATCTCCTGATGTTTGTATTCCGGCCCGGCGTAGCGTTCGAAAATGGCGATCGCGCGCGGGATCTCCATCGGTGCGCCGGTGTAATCCGGGATGGTTTCATTGAGCATCACCGCATTGGACGGCACGTCTTTACCGCGCACCAGCGGTGAGGTCAGGGTGCCCATACCGTAGTCGCCGGAGTCGAGATAGGCTTTAAAGTACCAGCCCACGTCCGGATCGCCGTAAGGGACGATCATGCCGCCGAGTGACCCCTGATACATCACCTGGCGCTTTTTGCCGTTATCGTTATAGGTGACGGTTGAAATCATCGGACCGACGCGGGAGTCCAGGCTCAGGTGGAAATCCCAGTTCTGCCAGTGCACCATATCCCCGGTGATGGTGTAGTTCTTGCCTTCCGGTTCAGTGATGTTGAGCGGTTTTTTCGCCGTCTCTACGCGGTCGCGGCCATCATAGGGACGCGGGGTCATGGGAACCGGAACAACGGCGCCTTCTTCAATCTTCTGGATCTTTTTCTGTTCAAGATCGACAACCGCGACCAGGTTTTCAATCGGGTGCGCCCAGTAGTTGCCGTCGCCCACGTCCAGATAGCTCACCACCTTCAGCAGGCGATCTTCCTGCTTCAGGCCGTCTTTACCGTCGAAATAGCCGACGGTCAGCGGCGTGGTAATCACTTTTTTCGGGTCGGTGATGCCGTGTTTTTTAAGCACCTCGGCGAACTCTGAACTCTCGTTGATAATCTGCTGCACCGCGGTGAAATCATCCAGCAGCACCATGCCGTGGGCGTCTTTAACCGGTTCCCAGCGCAGGATTTTTTTATCCTTCAGGTCGACCACGCTTTCGATAACGTGCTTGCCATCGAGCATAACGATCTTCGCCTGACGCGGGGCATCCACCGCCGTACCGTTGAGCACAAAGTCCCACACTTTGGCTTTTTCCGGCTCTGCCAGGGCGATCTGGGTAAAGCGGGTATTCGGCTTAAAGTCCGCCGAGGCTTTCACAATCGCTACGGCTTGCTTAATTTCGTCCGCCGTCAGCGCGTTTAACGGGTGAGGGCGTTTTTCTACCTGGAAGGTCTGGTCAAGGCCAGACTGGAAAACATCGTTGATGAAGCTCTCAGAGATAAAGGCTTTCTTGCCTTTCATCACCACCGGCACCTCAAGCTTGAGGGTTTTACCGTTGACGATGGCGGTTTTTGCGCCCGGCTTGACCTTCACATAGGCGCCGTCTTTCGCAATGGTGAACATCTGTGCGTAATCATCCCACTGAACGTCCGCGCCAAAGTCCTGCAGCGTTTTGTCCATTGGGACCATATGCGCCTCACTGCCGTGGGCGAAAACAGGGGATTGCCAGGCGCAACACAGCGCAACGGCCATGGCCAGCGCCGTTCTACGGGCAGAAAAAGAAGAATTGCTTCCCATCGTAGACCTCATCTTGTTGTGTTTATTGTGTTGTGACAGCCTTATCCTGACAGGCCCATGAGAAAAGCGTTTGCCTGCATCTGCCAGATTATTTGTCAGCCTTGCCAGGTTAAAAAAAGAGCGGGGATACGTCACATCCCCGAGATAGAGGCTTCATGGGATCAGTAAGGTGATCTATCCAGATAAATGCGTACGTCGAACCCAACTGTAGTGAAAGAGTAAATATTTCCGCGAACGCGGAGATAAATATCTCCGTTTGTTACCGTTGCTGTGGCTTTAGCATCGTTGGTAACCATGACAGGTTTGATATCTGATACGTGAGACATAAAATCTTCAGTGCTTTTTTTCGCATCATAGAGATAAAAGTGAAACGTATTTCTGGATAAAGAACTCGCTTCAACCTGGGTTATGTAGAGAGCTAAACGATCATTAACGATAATTTTTTCCTGAAATTTTTCATACACGGTAAACAGATCGCGGAAAGGGTATAAGATAAACCCCAGAAAAATGACAACCGCCACTATGATTCGCCAGTTAAAATCCCGAACGTCGTGCATAATCTATTCCTGCCCTAATCCATAACTGATCAACAGGGTCATCTCCATAAGCACTGGCACCATGATATTTAGCAAATTCTACCGGATCGCTTGTGCCAGCAAGGATCTGCGCAGTACCTGCACCGCGTAGCAGCACTCCATCAGGAATTCCCGCCGCCGCGCCAACCGCACCGTAATGAAAATTTCCAAAGTTAGCGTATTGCGAACGGCCTTGCTTATAGTCCCACGGGCCATGATTTCTCACCATTTGATAAAACCAGATGTACGTCATCATTGAGGGACCGCCATGAAATCGAGCGATGACCATATGGCTGACAACGTCAACGCCCGGGGGCGAAAATGAAGCAATATCGTATGGAGTAGAATATGAAGGCACACGCATAGTTAACGCTCTGCCCAGCTATCGGCGAATTGCAAATTACCGTCGCAATATGTCCAGGTTATTTTGTCGTACCGTAGCTCAACGACTTCAAGATGATTGTGTTTTTCTTTCGTCGGGTCTTTAGTGTCATGCATCAATGGCGTAACGGAAACGACGCGAATATTATCGAGATGCATATTGTAATATTCTACCTCTTGACCAGCGTCATTTATGCGATACCACCTAAATTCCGCTGATTTGAGGGTTTGCCCAGTAGCAACGGCTTTCATTAGGTAAGGAGAAGATGAATCAATTTCCTTTTGAAAAACGATTGGCGCATGGTTGCGTTTGCTGGTGATTTTACCGGTCAAAGGATCCGTTGGCAGGCGGAGGTTATGGGTAAAGCCGGTGACTTCAATGCTTCCCTCGCGGTCACGAATATCCACTGAGCCTGTGATTTTTGCGCCGCCGTCGTCCGTTAAGAAAAGATATACGGGTATTGCCATATTCAATTAACCTTCCATGTAATTGCACTAAAAAACATTCACGTCAGAAAATAATAACCATGATAACAATATGGTCAATTCGATTACTGTTTCTGGTTGTAACTTATTCAGACCAGGCTGGCTGGATGGTTTGGTCTCCCAATGCCATCCAGTCTATGTTTTCTCTTAACGCAACATATCAGCGGATTAAGAGTTAAGGCTCAAGATAAAATATCCCCCTGCTGACGCGCCACCAGCGTCAGGATGGAGTAGAGCGCCACGGCCTGCTGGTGCTGGTTGAAGATCTCAACCGCCCATTCCACCACGCCGGTCGGTTTTTCCTCGGCGGTACGCTGTTTCTTCAGCGTTTTACGCTTGCAGGTCAGGCGCACCTGAATGGTATCGCCCGGTTTAACCGGCTCGATAAAGCGCAGGTTCTCCATGCCGTAGTTAGCAATAACCGGCCCGACGCCCGCGTCAACAAACAGTCCCGCCGCGGCGGAGATCAGGAAGTAGCCGTGCACCACGCGCTCGCCGAAGATCGACTCCGCAGCGCCGATCTTGTCCATATGGGCGTAGAAGTGGTCCCCGCTCAGGCAGGCAAAGTTCACAATGTCCGCTTCCGTGAGGGTGCGGCGCGGCGTCAGCAGGCTGTCGCCCGGCTGCAGCTCCTCAAAGTATTTGCGGAACGGATGCACGCGGTCTTCCTGCACCGCTGCGCCACGCACCCACTGCTTGCCAATGGCGGCCAGCATCGTCGGGCTGCCCTGGATCGCGGTGCGCTGCAGGTAGTGCTTCACCGCGCGCAGGCCGCCCAGCTCTTCGCCGCCGCCCGCGCGCCCGGGGCCACCGTGCACCAACTGAGGCAGCGGGGAGCCGTGGCCGGTAGACTCTTTTGATGATTCCTCGTTAAGGATCTGAATACGCCCGTGGGCGCGCGCCGCGCCGGCAATAAACTGGCGGGCAATCGCCGAATCGGCGGTGACCAGCGTACCGGCCAGGCTACCGCCGCCCGCGCGGGCAAGCTGCATCGCGTGGCGCGCGTTGCGATACGGCATCAGCGTCGCAACCGGGCCGAAAGCTTCGGTTGAGTGCACCGCCGGGGTTTCGTCCGGCTGCGGGCAGTACAGCAGGGTCGGTGGGAAGAACGCCCCCGCGGCCTGCAAATCCGCTTTGCCGCCCAGACGGATCTGGCAGCCAGCGGCGATCAGCTGCTCCACTTTCTCCTGCACGTCCGCGCGCTGTTCGGCGTTGACCAGCGCACCCATCTTCACCCCTTCCTGCGCCGGGTCGCCCATCACCACCTTTTCCAGGCGGGCAATCAGCGCCTGGCTCACGGCGTCAATCTGGTTTTGCGGGACGATAATGCGGCGAATGGCCGTACATTTTTGCCCGGCTTTGGCGGTCATCTCGCGGACCACTTCCCGGACGAACAGGGCAAACTCCGGCTGGTCTGGCGTAACGTCTTCCCCCAGCACGCAGCAGTTCAGGGAGTCGGCCTCCATGGTGAACGGAATCGAATTCGCCACGATATTCGGGTGCACGCGCAGGCTTTGCCCGGTGCTGGCGGAGCCAGTAAAGGTCACGACGTCCTGGCTGTCGAGCTGGTCGAGCAGATCCCCCGCGCCGCCGCAGATCAGGCTGATGGCACCGTCCGGCACCAGCCCGCTGTCGACGATGGATTTCACCATCGCCTGCGTCACCTGTGCGGTCGCGGTAGCGGGTTTGATGATGGCGGGCATGCCGGCAAGCCAGGTCGGCGCCAGCTTTTCCAGCATCCCCCAGCAGGGGAAGTTAAAGGCGTTGATGTGCACCGCTACCCCGGATTTGGAGGTCAGGACGTGGCGCGCGGCAAAGCCGCCTTCTTTTGACAGCGGGATTAACTCGTCTTCCGGCCACAGGGTGTCATCCGGCAGCTCGCGGCTGCCCAGGCTGGCGTAAGTGAAGAGGGTGCCGATCCCCCCTTCAATATCCACCCAGCTGTCCGCCTTCGTCGCCCCGGTCTGGGCGGACAGGGCATAAAACGTCTCTTTCTCGCTGAGCAGGTGCTTTGCCACCGCCTTCAGCATGGCAGCACGTTCGATAAAGGTCATCTCGTGAAGCGCTTCCCCGCCGCGCTCAATCGCATAGCGACGGGCGGCCGCCATGTCCAGCCCTTCGCTGGTCACGCTCCACAGGGCTTCGCCACTGATGGCGTGATGAATAGTGCGCTCGCGGCCCCGGCCAGACTGCCAGGTACCGGATAAGAAGCTGGCTAACTGCTGCATCGCTTATCTCCAAATGTTACGTGATTTACTCATTAATAGTTTGATAGTGAATCATAAAAATCAAGCTTGGTTTTTAATGAATTGTTAACATTGTGATCTGGTTGGATGAATCTCATCGCGTAAAGGCGCTTTCTGAAAGGCCTGGCGCAAAAGCCTTGCGAGCGGCATCACAAAACCAGGAAACAATTCTTGGGGTTATATTTAACCTGTGTGTAACTTTTAAAAAAACAAAGTGATTCAACATTACGCCTTAATTTGCAAACTAACGAATCATAAAGGTGATGACGTGACGCAAGAACAACGGTTTGAGCAGCACATAGCGCAGGAGACGGCGATTGAGCCTCAGGACTGGATGCCTGACGCCTACCGTAAGACGTTGATCCGTCAGATTGGTCAGCATGCGCACTCCGAAATTGTCGGCATGCTGCCGGAGGGGAACTGGATCGCCCGCGCGCCGACGCTGCGCCGAAAAGCGATCCTGCTGGCGAAGGTGCAGGACGAAGCCGGACATGGGCTTTACCTCTACAGCGCGGCGGAAACGCTGGGCTGCGCGCGGGAGGACATCTACCAGAAGATGCTCGACGGCAGGATGAAATACTCCTCCATCTTCAACTATCCGACCCTGAGCTGGGCCGATATCGGCGTGATTGGCTGGCTGGTGGACGGCGCCGCTATCGTCAACCAGGTGGCGCTGTGCCGGACCTCCTACGGTCCGTATGCCCGCGCGATGGTGAAAATCTGTAAAGAAGAGAGCTTTCACCAGCGTCAGGGCTTTGAGGCCTGCATGGCGCTGGCGCAGGGCAGTGAGGCCCAGCGTCAGATGCTGCAGGACGCCATCAACCGCTTCTGGTGGCCGGCGCTGATGATGTTCGGGCCGAACGACGATAACTCGCCGAACAGCGCCCGGAGCCTGGCGTGGAAAATCAAACGCTTCGGCAATGACGAACTTCGCCAGCGCTTTGTTGACAACACGGTGCCACAGGTGGAGATGCTGGGCATGACGGTGCCGGATCCCGACCTGCGATTTGATGAAGAAAGCGGTCATTATCGCTTCGGCGAGATCGACTGGCATGAGTTTGACGAGGTCATTAGCGGGCGCGGCATCTGCAACCACGAGCGCCTGGCCGCCAAACGTAAAGCCTGGGAAGAGGGGGCGTGGGTGCGCGAAGCCGCACTGGCGCACGCGGAAAAACAACACGCCCGCAAAGTGGCTTAAGAGGAATCACGATGAGCAATGTCTACTGGCCGCTCTACGAAGTGTTCGTACGCAGCAAACAGGGGTTATCCCACCGTCACGTGGGCAGTCTGCATGCCGCCGACGATCGCATGGCGCTGGAAAATGCGCGCGACGCCTACACCCGACGCAGCGAAGGGTGTTCTATCTGGGTGGTTAAGGCGAGCGAGATTGTCGCCTCCCAGCCGGAAGAGAGCGGTGAGTTCTTCGACCCGGCGGAGAGCAAGGTTTACCGTCATCCGACGTTCTACACCATCCCCGACGGCATCGAGCATATGTGAGGCAACGAATGAATTCAGTGACTGCCTATGCCCTGCGTCTGGGCGACAACGGTCTGGTGCTCTCCCAGCGCCTCGGCGCCTGGTGCGGCCACGCGCCGGAGCTGGAAATTGACCTCGCGCTCGCCAATATCGGTCTCGACCTGCTGGGCCAGGCGCGCAATTTCCTGACCTATGCTGCGGAGCGGGAAGGCCAGGGCGATGAAGACACGCTGGCGTTTGGCCGCGACGAGCGCCAGTTCCGCAACGTCCTGCTGGTGGAGCAGCCGAACGGCAGCTTCGCCGACACCATTGCCCGCCAGTACCTGATGGATGCCTGGAACGTGGCGCTGTACGAACGGCTGACCCAAAGCAGCGACGGCCAGCTTGCCGCCATCGCCGCCAAAGCGATTAAAGAGGCGCGCTACCACCTGCGCTTCAGCCGCGGCTGGCTGGTGCGTCTGGGCGACGGGACCGAAACGTCCGCGCAAAAAATGCAGCAGGCTATCGATAGCCTGTGGCGTTTTACGGCGGAGCTGTTTGAAGCTGATGACGTCGAGCTGGCCCTGATTGACGCCGGCGTGGCGGTTGACCCGCGCCTCCTGCGCCAGCCTTGGGAAAGCGAAGTGTATGCCGGTCTGAACGAAGCCTGCCTGCAGGTGCCCGCAGAGGTGGCGTACCGCACCGGGGGCAAGCAGGGGCTACATACCGAACATCTGGGCCCGATGCTGGCGGAAATGCAGTATCTCCAGCGCGCGTATCCCGGTCAGCAGTGGTAAAGGAGAACGCTATGCAACGCCTCGTCGACATCGCGCCCGCGCAAATCCCGCAGATCTGGTCGCTGCTAAGCCAGATCCCGGACCCGGAAGTGCCGGTATTAACCATCACCGATTTAGGCATGGTGCGCAGCGTGAAGGCGCAGGGGGAAGGTTGGGTCATTGGCTTCACGCCAACCTACTCGGGCTGCCCGGCAACGGAACACCTGCTGGGGGCGATCCGCGACGCGATGACAGCCCACGGCTTCACCCCGGTGCACATTGTGCTCCAGCTTGAACCCGCCTGGACCACCGACTGGATGACCGCCGACGCGCGCGAGCGCCTGCGGGCGTACGGCATCAGCCCGCCCGTGGGGCATAGCTGCCACGCGCACGCGCCTGTGGAGGTGAGCTGCCCGCGCTGCGCCAGCACCGACACCGCGCTTATCAGTGAATTTGGTTCGACGGCCTGCAAAGCGCTCTACCGCTGCAACACCTGCCGCGAGCCCTTCGACTATTTCAAATGTATTTGAGGCTGCCATGACAACGTTTCATTCATTAACAGTGGCAAAAGTGGAACCCGAAACCCGCGACGCGGTGACGATTACCTTCGCCGTGCCAAACGATTTGCAGGACGCCTACCGCTTCCGCCCCGGCCAGCACCTGACGTTAAAAACGAAGCTCGACGGGGACGAGCTGCGCCGCTGCTACTCCATCTGCCGGAGTATCGCCCCGGGCGAAATCAGCGTGGCGGTCAAAGCCATCGACGGAGGGCGCTTTTCCCGCTATGCGCGGGATGAGATCAAAGCGGGTATGGCGCTGGAGGTGATGGTTCCTCAGGGGCAGTTTGGCTACCAGCCGCGGGCAGAGCGCGAGGGGCACTATCTGGCGATTGCGGCAGGCTCCGGGATCACCCCGATGCTGGCGATTATCTCCGCGACGCTTGCGACCGAACCCAACAGCCATTTCACCCTAATTTACGGCAACCGCAGCAGCCAGAGCATGATGTTCCGCCAGGCGCTGGCGGACCTGAAGGACAAATACCCGCAGCGGCTGCAGCTTGTCTCCATCTTCAGCCAGGAGCGGCTGGACAGCGACCTGCTATATGGCCGCATCGACGGAGAAAAGCTGCAGGCGCTGGCGAAAACCCTGATCAACTTCCGCCAGTACGATGAGGCGTTTATCTGCGGCCCGTCGGCGATGATGGACGACGCCGAAGCGACGCTGAAGGCGCTGGGGATGCCGGACAAATCCATTCACCTTGAGCGCTTTAACACCCCGGGGACCACCGCTAAACGCGCGGTGCACGTCCAGGCGGAAGGACAAAAAGTGACCGTGCGTCAGGACGGGCGCGACCGTGAAATCACTCTGACGGCGGACGACGAAAGCATTCTGGATGCCGCCCTGCGTCAGGGGGCGGATCTTCCGTATGCCTGCAAGGGCGGCGTCTGCGCCACCTGTAAATGCAAAGTGCTGCGCGGGAAGGTGGACATGGCGACTAACTACAGCCTGGAGCCGGACGAGCTGGCCGCCGGATACGTGCTGAGCTGCCAGTCGCTGCCGTTAACCGCCGACGTGATCGTCGACTTCGACGCGAAGGGGATGGCATGAGCGAACTGATTGTTACCCGTCATGGCCGCGTGCTGCAGCTGACGCTGAACCGTCCGGCGGCGCGCAACGCCCTCAATAACGCGCTGTTAACCCAGATTGCCGAGCAGCTTGAGGCCGCCGCCGTGGATGCCGACATCGCCGTCTGCGTGATTTACGGCAGCGAGCGCTGCTTTGCCGCCGGGGCCGATCTCAGTGAAATGGCGGAGAAAGACCTGCCCGCCACCATGAACGATATTCGCCCGCGGCTGTGGGCGCGGATTAACGCTTTTCCTAAACCGCTGATTGCCGCCGTGAACGGCTTCGCGCTGGGCGCAGGCTGCGAGCTGGCGCTGCTGTGCGACGTGGTGATTGCCGGTGACAACGCCCGCTTTGGCCTGCCGGAAATCACGCTGGGCATTATGCCCGGCGCGGGCGGCACCCAGCGCCTTATCCGCAGCGTCGGGAAATCGCTGGCCAGCAAAATGGTGCTGACCGGCGAGAGTATTTCCGCGCAGCAGGCGCTGAGCGCCGGGCTGGTGAGCGACGTTTTCCCGGCATCGCTGACGCTGGAGTATGCCCTGAAGCAGGCGGCGCTGATGGCGCGCCACTCTTCGCTGGCGCTGCAGGCGGCGAAACAGGCGCTGCGCCAGTCTCAGGAGGTGCCGCTCCACGCCGGACTCGCGCATGAGCGCCAGCTGTTTACGCTGCTGTCTGCCACAGAGGATCGCCGGGAGGGCATCGACGCCTTCTTACAAAAACGCACCCCCGACTTTAAAGGACGCTAATTGTGGAATTTATTCTCAGTCATGTTGAGCAGGGCGTAATGACCATTACGCTGAACCGTCCGGAGCGTCTGAACAGCTTTAACGACGTGATGCACCAGCAGCTTGCCGAGTGCCTGAAACAGGCCGAGCGCGATGACACTATCCGCTGCCTGCTGATCACCGGGGCAGGACGCGGATTTTGCGCCGGTCAGGATCTGAACGACCGCAACGTCGACCCCAACGGCCCGGCGCCGGATCTGGGGATGTCCGTTGAAACCTTCTATAACCCGCTGGTGCGCCGCCTGGCAAAACTGCCGAAGCCGGTGATTTGCGCGGTTAACGGCGTAGCGGCCGGCGCGGGGGCCACGCTGGCGCTCGGCTGCGACATGGTCATTGCCGCCCGTTCCGCCAACTTCGTGATGGCCTTCAGCAAGCTCGGCCTGGTGCCGGACTGCGGCGGCACCTGGCTGCTGCCGCGCGTGGCCGGACGCGCCCGCGCCATGGGGCTGGCGCTGCTCGGCGATAAGCTCAGCGCCGAACAGGCGCAGGCCTGGGGGATGATCTGGCAGGTGGTGGATGACGACCAGCTCTCCACCACGGCGCAGCAGATGGCGCTGCACTTTGCGTCTCAACCGACCTTCGGGCTGGGGCTGATCAAGCAGGCAATCAATGCCGCGGAAACCAACACCCTGGACGCCCAACTCGATCTGGAACGCGACTACCAGCGCCTGGCCGGGCGCAGCGACGATTACCGCGAGGGCGTCAGCGCCTTCCTGACGAAGCGCGCGCCGAACTTTACGGGGAAATAAGATGCTGAACATACGGACTGTCGCCGTGATCGGCAGCGGCACGATGGGCGCCGGCATTGCCGAAGTCGCCGCCAGCCATGGTCATCAGGTGCTGATCTACGATATCTCCAGCGATGCGATATCGCGCGCCATCGACGGGATCCGCCAGCGTCTGGCCTCCCGGGTGACGCGCGGAAAACTCTCCGCCGATGCCGGGAGCCAGATCCTCGGTCGGCTGGTTCCGGTCACCGATATCGAGGCGCTCGCCGCGGCCGATCTGGTCATAGAAGCGGCCTCTGAGCGTCTGGAGGTGAAGAAGGCGCTGTTTGCACAGCTGGCAGAGATCTGTCCGCCGCAGACGGTGCTGACCAGCAACACCTCTTCCATCTCCGTCACGGCGATTGCCGCCGACGTCCACCACCCAGAGCGCGTCGCAGGGCTGCATTTCTTCAACCCGGCGCCGGTGATGAAGCTGGTGGAGGTGGTCAGCGGGCTGGCGACCTCTCCGGAAGTGGCAGACGCGCTGTGCGAGCTGGCGCTGAACTGGGGCAAACAGCCCGTTCGCTGCCAGTCAACGCCGGGATTTATCGTCAACCGCGTCGCGCGTCCGTTTTATTCCGAAGCCTGGCGCGCGCTGGAAGAGCAGGTCGCCCCGCCGGAAGTCATCGACGCCGCGCTGCGCGACGGCGGCGGTTTCCCGATGGGGCCGCTGGAGCTGACCGACATGATTGGTCAGGACGTGAATTTCGCGGTGACCTGCTCGGTATTTAACGCCTTCTGGCAGGAGCGTCGTTTTCTGCCTTCGCTGGTGCAGCAGGAGCTGGTGCTGGCGGGAAGGCTGGGCAAAAAGAGCGGGAAGGGCGTCTACGACTGGCAGGGTGACAAACCTGACGTGCAGTGGGTTGAGTCGGTGAAAGACAGCTACAGCCCGATGCGCGTGGAAAGAATACGTGACGGTGTCACCGAAATTGATGATGTGTACCTGATTGAAACGCAGGGCGAAACCGCTCAGGCGCTGGCGCTGCGGCTCAACGGCCCGGTGGTGGTGGTGGACCGCATTGAGCGTGACGTGGCGATCATTGCAGCCGCCGCCAGCAACCCGCACACCGCGACGCAAAAGGCCATCCGCTACCTGCAGCAGCAGGGGCATCGGGTAGTGCAAATTGCCGATTATCCCGGCCTGCTGGTCTGGAGGACGCTGGCCATGATTGCCAACGAAGCGCTGGATGCCCTGCAAAAAGGGGTCGCCAGCGAGAAGGACATCGATACCGCCATGCGCCTGGGCGTTAACTACCCGAGCGGGCCGATCGCCTGGGGCGAGCGCCTGGGCTGGCAGCGCCTGCTGACGCTGCTGGAGAACCTGCAGCGCCATTACGGCGAAGAGCGCTATCGCCCCTGTTCACTGCTGCGCCAGCGCGCGCTTCTGGAGAGTAGCTATGAGTCATAACGCCTGGCATAACGCCCGCGCGATGTACGAACGGGACGCCTGCGCGCAGGCGATGGGGATGGACATTGTCGAGATGGACGAGGGCTACGCGGTGGTGTCCATGACCATCACCGCGCAGATGCTGAACGGCCACCAAACCTGCCATGGCGGACAGCTTTTTTCGCTGGCAGACACCGCCTTTGCCTACGCCTGCAACAGCCAGGGGCTGGCGGCGGTAGCCTCAGGCTGCTCGATTGATTTTCTGCGTCCGGGCTTTGCCGGGGACACGCTCACCGCCACCGCGCGGGTGATGCACCAGGGCAAGCTGACCGGCGTGTACGACATTGAAATCCAGAATCAACAACAGAAAACCGTCGCCCTTTTTCGCGGGAAATCTCACCGCATCGGCGGCAGCGTGACAGGAGAGGCAGATGCGTGACGCATTTATTTGTGATGGTGTTCGAACCCCGGTGGGACGCTACGGCGGCGCGCTTTCCGCAGTCCGAACCGACGATCTCGGTGCCGTGCCGCTGCGCGCGCTGCTGGCCCGCTATCCCCAGCTCGACCTCGAGCGGATCGACGACGTGATTTTCGGCTGCGCCAACCAGGCGGGGGAAGATAACCGCAACGTAGCGCGCATGTCGTCCCTGCTCGCCGGGCTGCCGCAGACGGTGTCCGGAACCACCCTTAACCGCCTGTGCGGCTCGGGGCTGGACGCGATTGGTTTTGCGGCGCGCGCCATTAAGGCGGGCGATGGCGAGCTGATGATCGCGGGCGGCGTGGAGTCGATGTCGCGCGCGCCGTTTGTGATGGGCAAAGCCACCGCCGCGTTTCAGCGTCAGGCGGAGATCTTTGATACCACCATCGGCTGGCGATTTGTGAATCCGCTCATGCATCAGCAATTCGGAACTGACAGCATGCCGGAAACGGCAGAGAATGTAGCTGAATTGTTAAATATCAGCCGTGCCGATCAGGACGCGTTCGCGCTGCGCAGCCAGCAGCGTACCGCTCAGGCGCAGCAGAACGGCATTCTGGCGCAGGAGATTGTGCCGGTACCGGTGCCGGGCAAAAAAGGGGCGGTCACAGAGTTCAGCGTGGATGAACATCCGCGCGCGGACACCACGCTCGAGCAGCTCGCCGGGCTAAAAACGCCGTTTCGTAAGAACGGGGTGGTCACGGCGGGGAATGCCTCCGGCGTCAATGACGGCGCTGCGGCGCTGATCGTCGCCAGCGAGAAGATGGCGCAGGCGCAGGGGTTAGTTCCGCGCACGCGGATCGTGGCGATGGCGACGGCAGGCGTGGAGCCACGTCTGATGGGGCTTGGCCCGGTCCCGGCGACCCGCAAGGTGCTGGAGCGCGCCGGACTCAGCATTAACGATATGGACGTTGTCGAGCTTAACGAAGCTTTCGCCTCGCAGGCGCTGGGCGTGCTGCGTCAGCTGGGCCTGCCGGATGATGCCGCGCACGTCAACCCTAACGGTGGCGCGATCGCGCTGGGCCACCCGCTGGGCATGAGCGGCGCCAGGCTGGCGCTTGCCGCGAGCAATGAACTGCACCGACGCGGCGGGCGCTACGCGCTGTGTACGATGTGCATCGGTGTGGGTCAGGGCATTGCCATGATCCTTGAGCGTGTTTGAGCATAAAAACAATGCGAGTACCCTACAATGACAAATACAACAAAGCTTGATCCGATTGAAACGGCCTCCCTTGATGAGTTACAGGCGCTGCAGACCGCGCGTCTGAAATGGACGCTGCATCACGCCTATAACAACGTGCCGATGTACAAACGCAAGTTTGACGCCGCGGGCGTTCACCCTGACGATTTCAACGAGCTGGCGGATATCCGCAAATTCCCGTGCACCACCAAGCAGGACCTGAGGGATAACTATCCGTTCGATACCTTTGCCGTGCCGATGGAGCAGGTGGTGCGTATTCATGCGTCATCCGGCACCACCGGCAAACCGACCGTTGTCGGCTACACGCAGGGCGACATCGACAACTGGGCCAATCTGGTGGCCCGCTCCCTGCGCGCTGCGGGCGGCAGCGCGCAGGACAAAATTCACGTGGCGTATGGCTACGGCCTGTTTACCGGCGGACTGGGCGCGCACTATGGCGCCGAGCGTTTAGGCGCGACGGTGATCCCGATGTCCGGCGGCCAGACGGAGAAACAGGCGCAGCTGATCCGTGATTTCCAGCCGGACATGATCATGGTGACGCCGTCCTACTGCCTCAACCTGATTGAGGAGCTGGAGCGCCAGATGGGCGGCGATGCCAGCGGCTGTTCCCTGCGCGTGGGCGTCTTCGGCGCCGAGCCGTGGACGCAGGCAATGCGGCGCGAAATTGAAAAACGCTTAGGGATTACGGCGCTGGACATTTATGGTCTCTCCGAGGTGATGGGCCCGGGCGTGGCGATGGAGTGTATCGAAACCGTCGACGGCCCGACCATCTGGGAAGACCACTTCTACCCGGAGATCGTCAACCCGAACGACGGCTCGCCGCTGGATGACGGCCAGCAGGGCGAACTGCTGTTCACCACGCTGACCAAAGAGGCGCTGCCGGTGATCCGTTACCGCACCCGCGACCTGACCCGTTTGCTGCCGGGTACTGCCCGCACCATGCGCCGCATGGACCGGATCAGCGGCCGCAGTGACGATATGCTGATCATCCGCGGCGTCAACGTCTTCCCGTCGCAGCTGGAGGAGGAGATCGTGAAGTTCGAGCACCTTTCTCCACACTACCAGCTGGAGGTGAACCGTCGCGGGCATCTTGATTCACTTTCCGTGAAGGTGGAGCTGAAAGAGAGTAGCCTCACGCTGACCCACGAGCAGCGTTGCCAGGTGTGCCACCAGTTGCGCCACCGCATTAAGTCAATGGTGGGAATCTCCACTGACGTAATGATTGTTAACTGCGGCAGCATCCCGCGCTCGGAGGGGAAAGCCTGCCGGGTGTTTGACTTGCGTAAAGCGGCGGCCAACGGCTAAGTTTTCCCTCACCCCGGACCTCTCCCAAAGGGAGAGGGTTAGGGTGAGGGTACACCCCATAATCCTATGCTATGATTCATCCAGGACAAAAATTACAACAGAATGAATCACATGAAACTCGACGCCTTTATCCAGCACGCGGTCAGCTCCGTTCCCGTCAGCGGGACCTCGCTTATCTCCTCGCTATACGGTGACGCGCTTTCCCATCGCGGCGGTGAGATTTGGCTCGGCAGCCTGGCCGCCTTACTGGAAGGGATGGGGTTTGGCGAGCGCTTCGTGCGTACCGCGCTGTTTCGCCTTAACAAAGAGGGCTGGCTGGACGTTTCCCGCATCGGACGTCGCAGCTTTTACCGCCTGAGCGATAAGGGGCTACGCCTGACGCGTCGCGCGGAAAATAAGATCTACCGTGCGGAACTGCCCGCCTGGGACGGCAAATGGCTGCTGCTGCTCTCCGAGGGGCTGGACAAAAACACCCTTGCAGACGTCAAAAAACAGCTGATCTGGCAGGGGTTTGGCACGCTGGCGCCGAGCCTGATGGCCTCGCCGTCGCAGCATCTGGCGGACGTGCAGTCTCTGCTTCACGATGCCGGCGTGGCGGAAAACGTGATTTTCTTTGAAGCCCACTCGCCGCTGGCGCTCTCCCGCGCCGCGCTGCGTTCGCGGGTGGAGGAGTGCTGGCAGTTAACCGAGCAAAACGCGATGTACGAGTCCTTTATCAACTCGTTCCGGCCGCTGCTGCCGCTGCTGAAAGAGGCCACGCCGGAGGAATTGACGCCGGAACGCTGTTTCCAGATCCAACTGCTGCTGATTCATTTTTATCGTCGCGTGGTGCTGAAAGATCCGCTGCTGCCGGAAGAGTTGCTGCCCGCGCACTGGGCGGGGCAAAGCGCCCGACAGCTCTGCATTAATATCTATCAGCGTGTCGCGCCGGGGGCGCTGGCGTTTGTCAGCGAGAAGGGCGAAACCTCCGTGGGCGAACTGCCCGTGCCCGGCACGCTTTACTATCAACGCTTTGGTGGTCTTACAAGCGCATAAGGAGCGAAGATGCCAGTTTATCAAATTGACGGTCTGACGCCGGTCGTGCCTGACGAGAGCTACGTTCATCCGACGGCGGTGCTGATCGGGGACGTGATTCTGGGTAAAGGCGTTTACGTCGGTCCTAACGCCAGCCTGCGCGGTGATTTTGGCCGCATCGTGGTGAAAGACGGTGCCAACATTCAGGATAACTGCGTGATGCATGGCTTCCCGGAGCAGGACACGGTGGTGGAAGAGGACGGGCATATCGGCCACAGCGCCATTCTGCACGGCTGCGTGATCCGCCGCAATGCGCTGGTGGGCATGAACGCGGTGGTGATGGACGGCGCGGTCATCGGTGAAAACAGCATCGTCGGCGCGGCGGCGTTCGTGAAGGCGAAAGCGGAGATGCCCGCCAACCATTTGATTATCGGCAGCCCGGCCAAAGCGATTCGTGAACTCAGCGAGCAGGAGCTGGCGTGGAAACGGCAGGGCACGCGGGAGTATCAGGTTTTGGTGGAACGCTGCAAGCTCACTATGCACCAGGTGGAGCCGCTGCGCGAGGCTGAGCCTGACCGGAAACGACTGACGTTTGATGAGAATTTAAGGCCGAAGTCGGCGGTGTAGGGCTCTGACCGTCTTTTTTCGCCATATCCATCAACAGCGCGATGCCAATGTAATTACTCCAGTTAAAGGTATTTTGCAGCACCACCACCGCATTGCCTTTTTCTTTGTCATAACCGATAAAGCTGGAGTAGCCGCCGATATAGCCGACCTGATAGGTTATTTTTTCCAGACCGATAAAGTCGGTGGTCCAGGCAATACCCTGTACTCCGTCGGGACGTTGAATATCGGTGTTTCTCACTTCGGCAAAGACGCTGTCCAGCAAGGGATTATGCGTCGTCGATACGTGATAGCGGGCATAGTTCGCCAGATCTTCGGCGTTACTGTATAAGCTCGCTGCCGCCACCATGTTGTTGGAAAAATGCCAGTCCGGCGTGAGCTGTCCGCGCGGGATGAATTTCGGCTGATCGCCCGCGTGGCCGAGCGCCCGCTGCGGGTAGCCTTTGAGCTGCAGGGGTATAAAGCTGCTGTTAGACATTTGCAGCGGACGGAAAATATAGCGCGAGGCTAAACTCTGGATATCTTCGCCGGTTTTGTGCTTCAGGATATAGCCGATCAGGGCGTAGCCGGTATTGGAGTATTGCGGCACTTTATTCTCTGGCGCCCGCCAGTCGGCGAGGTAACGCAGCACGTTATCGCTATCCAGCTCGCCGTAGAAATTTTCGCCCGTGCTTAAATAGCCGATGAATTTCCCAAGCATAGGAACATCCATATTCTGACGCGGCAGGCCGGAGGTGTGTGTTACCAGTTCAAGCAGGGTGATTTTTTGTGCATCCGCGCTAAGCGGCGTAGCCGGCGGAAGCAATGTTGCCAGGCTATCGTTCCAGTTCAGTTGCCCTTCATTCACCAGGCACGCCACCACTTCCGCCGTGATCCCTTTGCTGAGCGAGCCGAGCGCAAACAGGGTGTCGGGCCTGACCGGATAACGATTGACCGCATCGGTTACGCCCCAGGTGTAAAACTGCGGCGAGCCGTGATTATGGATCACCGCGACCGTCATCCCGGGAACGGATTTTTGCGCCATATAGTGACGCACCACGCTGTCCACGTCGCCATCCAGCGAATCATGGGTGAGAAGTTCCTGAGTACCTTCCGGGGAGGACATTTGCGAGAGCGTGCCACAACCGCTGAGGAGTGGGAGAGTAAGCAGAAGCCAGCGAGTTTTTTTTGTTATGTTCTGCATACCTGATAGCGAGTGTGGTGGTCATTGACGCGCCAGGAATGTATCACAAATAGCCTGCCTGAATGTAAACTTTCTAAACGGCGGCGGCCCTGTTGATGGTCACCGTGACTTTTCGGCCTGCCTTGAGGGATTTCAGTATGACTCGCTTTTATCAAATTTCCGCCACCCGCCTGGATGGCCGCCTTATCTCAATGGCCGACTATGCGGGAAAGGTGGTTTTGGTCGTCAATACCGCCAGCCAGTGCGGCTTCACGCCGCAATATGCTGGCCTTGAAGCGCTATACAAGCAATACGCCGATCGAGGATTAGTGGTGCTGGGCTTCCCCTGCAACCAGTTCGGTAAACAGGAACCCGGCGGCGCCGACGAAATCTCGAAGACCTGTTACATCAACTACGGCGTGAGCTTCCCGATGTTTGAGAAGGTTGAGGTCAACGGCAATGTGGCGCACCCGCTGTTTCGTTACCTGAAAAACGAATTGCCCGGCGTGCTGGGGGAGCGGATCAAGTGGAACTTTACTAAGTTTCTGATTGGCCGCGACGGCAAACCACTGAAGCGTTTTGCTCCGATGACCACCCCAGAGAAAATGGAGGGGGCGATTGTGGAAGTTTTGGGGAGGTGAGAGTTTTGGTGAATGGAATTAACCAGCATCTCTGTTCCCTCCATGTTCAATATGTTACTTAAATACGCCCGTAGAATGCGCAAATGCAGCACATTGCATCATCGTGATGATGACATCAGCTTTCGTTTAAGCTATTGAGTTAAAACATGTTATCAGTTTATGCCACTCAAACGGCAGAACAGCACCGTATACCTTTGACTATTTCGTGAATGATTTACTTGTGCGGATGGCATACTCCTCTTTGTATTTTTACTCATATACCTATGAGCTAATGACAAAATGTGACACTCCAGGTGGATATAATCACAATTTGTAAAAATCCGGGGTCGATTATTCGTCGATCCGTTGCAACGAATAAGGAGAAAGTTGTGAATAACGTCAATTCCTTCCTTAAGGAAAATTTACCTTCAGTAAGTAAGAACGTTTTTGTTGCTCCAGGTATCCCTGAAAAAAAACTGAATAACGTCGCTAAAGCATTCAATGTCTCTGATAACCTGAATGCTGTGCTGGCCATTTATGACAATACGGTATTTGGTAGTGCAAAAGATGGCATCGTTTTTACCGGCGAAAAACTGGTTATAAAAGAAGCGTTTGAAAGTCCTTATGACGTCTACTACAACAATATTGAAACCGTAGAATATATAGAAGATGTCACAGTAAATGATAAAGGCAAGGAAAAGCGAACAGAATTTGTCTCCCTCAAACTAAAAAATGGCGAAGTAAAACCACTCAAAAGTTTGATGGAGTGCAACTATAAGAGGCTGAGCGACATTCTTGAGCATACCATCAGTGACTTTGATGAGTTCAAAGAAGAAGATCAGCTCATCACCCTTGCTGAAATGTCAGAAGCTCTTAAAGTGGCTTACGTCAAAATCATTGTTAACATGGCGTTCTCCGATGACGGTCAGGTTGATAAAAAAGAGTTTGCCGAAATTCTCTTGTTGATGACTCGACTTGAGTTAACGACCGAATCCCGATTTACGCTGCGTAGTTACATCGGTGCAGAATCCAGTCTAATGTCGGTCGAAGAGTTAATAGCGATTGTTGACCGGGAATGCGTGCCTGGCCATAACAAGTCAATAAAAATCTCTCTTGTTAAAGACCTGATTAGCATTTTCATGAGTGTTAATGATGGTGAATATAAAAACTTTCCATTTCTTCAGCAGGTGCAACCCCTGCTTGGCGTAACTGACGAAGAAATAGAACTTGCGGTGATGGCTATTCAGCAAGACTTTAAGATGTTACGAGAAGATTTTTCCGATGATGCGCTGAAACGCAGCATGAAAGAACTTACGGCAAAAGCCGGTGCGGTAGGTGTGCCGCTCGCTGCTGTCTATCTTTCTGGCTCTGTCATCGGTATGTCCGCTGCGGGCATCACGTCTGGCCTCGCAACGCTTGGACTTGGCGGCGTGCTGGGCTTTTCAAGTATGGCAACGGGTATTGGTGTTGCGGTGTTAATAGGTGTGGGTGCCTATAAAGGGATTCGTCATCTTACGGGTGCTAATGAACTGGATAAATCCAAGCGCCGGGAGCTTATGCTTAATGAAGTCATCAAGCAGACACAATCCACATTGTCCGCGCTAATTAATGATCTCAATTATATTTCTGGTAAGTTTAACGACGCTCTGGATGCGCATAATCGGCAAGGTGAAAAAATTCAAAAGCTCCAGAAGATGATGAATGCATTGACCGGCGCGGCGGATGAATTGAATAAGAAATCGAATAAAATGCAAAACAGTGCACTCAAACTTAAGTGCCCTGTCTACCTTGATGAGGCTAAACTTAGTTCGCTGACCAGAGAACCTGTCAAAAAACAATTCCATGATATCGTTCTTTCATACTATGAAGAATGCATTGTTGAAGAGCAACATGATGGTAAGAGCGTTGAAGTGAAAAAACGTAAGATTAAAGAAAACACATCCACTCAGCAATTAGAAAAACTTGCCGCCATCTTTGAAGGCATCGGTTATTTCAGAGCGGGGGACGTTATTAAAGGCAAACTGACTGGATTGTTCTCATAATGAAAAAACCGGATACTCAGGTATCGGCCTTGCTGGTGCAGAAGCACCAGCTTGAACAAAGCGAGGGTCAATTGAGTGACCTTGATGCCGCTCTGGACGCCCTTAACGCTTTGCAAACTGATACAGATGCTGCTTTAGATGAAATGATTCTCGCTATGGAGGGCGTCCTGGAACACGCAGGTATCACCTTTGATGAGAACATCCATACAACGGTTTCCAGTGAATTCAGCGATTACCTTGAATCCGGTTTGATCCCGCCATCGTCCAGTATCAGTAAACTGTCGATGATTGAAACAATAGCGTTCACGAGCGATACGGACTGGGAAACTTATTCCCAGTCCGTATCGGACTATGCTCATAAGCACAATATCGATTTAAAGGTCGATCCGTTTAGCGCCCTGATGTCCCCAACTCAGAGAATTGCTCTGGAGAAACGCATTCAGGAAGACTTTACTTTAAAGACCGCCCGCTGCGATAAATATGATTACATGATCGCCGGCACCTGTGGCGTTATTGGCGGGCTTATCGATATTTTTCTGGTAGGCGCACCAGGTGAAGGAAAACTGACCAGGCTTGCAGATAATGCGGTGGACGGAGCAGTCGAGAAATTCGCCTCAGCATTTGGATGGAAAGGCGGTTCAGAAGGGAGCGATCCTACAAAAAGCGCTATCGGCTTTCTGGAGAGAAAATTTAAGGTCAATTATGACCATCGGCATGGCGGCGATGTTGACGGTCTCTTCAGGATGAATACGAAGAATCACCATATTAAAAGTCTTGCCCACTCCCCGGACCTGGTCGGTTTATTTTTCTCTATCCTTGATCAATTTACCAGCACGGCACATTTTGTGGCAGACGGAAAACTGGTTTCCGTAGATACCGAAACTTTTGAGCTTAAAGGGAATAACTTTGTTTCTAAGGTATTCAGTGGCTTCGTAAACTGGCTGGGCCATCTTTTCTCTGATATGGCGGGCTCTTCTGGTGCTGAAGGGAGAGGCTCTGGTATCCCAATTCCATTCTTTTCCTTACTTCAGTTTATTAACGTGGGTGAATTTGGTCAGCATCGTCAGTCTTTCGCGACCATTGCCGTCCAGGTTTTTGAGAAAGGATACGACCTACGGCATGGATTAGCGATGGCTATCCCTGTCCTGATTACCGAATTGCTTGTGCGGATCACCTGGACGGTTAAACAACGTTGCTACCATAAGAAGGCATGGGGGGAATGTATTCCTTCTGCGAATAACCCAGAACTCAGACGAATGTTGCTGGTTGCGCATGGAACCTTGTGTTTGATGGATGCTGGCGACGCGGCACTTCGCTCAGGAGGAGACATGATTCAGTTCCTCCTGAGAACGAACCTCATCGGCTGGGCAAGGTTTGGCACTCTGGCGATTAAAGAACTCCATGTATGGTACCAAGCGGGTGGAATTGACGCCAGTGCTGTAGATGAATATATGGACCATGAACTTCGGCGAATGCTAAAAGCGGGTTAACGATACGACCTCGTTGAATATCGTAAAGCCTGGAGCCTGGCTTTGATAAGCCAGGCTCCAGGCGAATCCGTCAATGCAAAGCAGAAAAGGCACCTTCACAAATCCGCCCAAAGCAACCCCCCTTTACCCCCGCAGCCACGGCGTAATCGTATCCCGCGAAATGGGCCCGAACCCGGCGACGAACAAGACATCAATTTCCGGTAACGTCTGCGAGATATCCACTCCTGAATGAGGTGAAATTCACCCTGAATTTATCTTACGATCGGCGGAAATACGACTCTCAAATCTGGTATCGCGTTCACCGTGCCTGCACGTCCACGACGGGTTTAAAATTCAGCGCGATGACGATCAGCAGCACGACTCCCGCACTCATGATCAGCCATGCGCTGGTCAGCGAGACCGAACTATCGCGAACGATCCCTGCAATTAACGGCATAAGCGCGGCGATCGTGTATCCGCCTCCCTGAACTTTAGACAGCAACTTCCCGGCCTGCGAGGGCGTTCGCGCATGATCGAACGTGACGATGAGCGACAGCGGGAAGAGGGCGCCGATCCCGGTGCCAAGCAGCAGCGTGGATAACACCGGCGTCGTACCCGGCGCAAAGACCAGACACAGTAATCCTGCCAGCAGCAACAGCAATACGGCGATCAGCGGCACGCGGCGGTCGGGGAATTTACCGATCAGCGCGGAGACGGCAAACCCGGCGACAACCTCGGTTAACGTCAGCCAGGCCAGCATGTAGCCGCCGCTGCGTGCGGACCATCCCGCCTGAATATAGAGCGGGGGCAACCAGGTCAGTACCAGCGTGTAGGCTCCCGTTCCCACGCCGAAAAAGATCGCCAGTAGTACTGTCCGGGAGGACGAGAGCGTCACGTTTTCGTGTGCTGTTTTTTCCCCTTGAGGCTGCTTAACCAGCGTTAACCACAGTATCAGCGCCAGCAGCGCTAACAGCCCGGCCATAGCCAGCGTGGGCTTGAGCGCGAGCCATGAGAACAACGGCTCGGCGCTGGCGGCGGCGACTGCCGCACCGGCCATGATGCCCGTGCTGAAGAGCGACATCACCGTACTGGCCGTTTGCGTATATTCCTTTTTTATCAGGGCAGGCATTAACGCCTGGATCGTGCCGATGCTGGCCCCGCCCAGTAACGCGGTGCCCATAAGACTCTCCGGTGAGGCGCTAAAACCGCGTAATAAGCAGGCCACAAGCAGGATGAAGAGCCCGAGCATAATTCCTCGTACGGCGCCGACTCTGGCTAAAAGCCAGGGCCCACACAGGGCGGCCAGCCCCATCATCGCGACCGGTAGGGTAGTCAGCAGGCTGAATTGCGTGGCGGTCAGTCCCGCTTCGCGCTGCAGCACGGAAAACAGCGGTCCGACAGAAGCCAGAATAGGGCGCAGGTTCAGCCCGACGATAAATGCGATAACGGCGAAGAGTAAAGGCGACGTGCGTTTCAACATGGAGTCCTTTTCGATTGTTAATGGCCCGGGCAAATTGCTACGAGCATTTATCTTAACGTTAAGATAAAATGTGTTTTTGCGTAAGATGTACCGCACAACAGGATAAATTCGCACGCCATCAGGGGTGAAAATGCAAGACCACGTAGACTTCGTTGTCGGCCAGTGGAGCCGCGCCATGCCGGAGCTGGACGCCTCGTCGATGAAAATTTTTGGCCGAATGCTCAGGCTGATGAAGCATCTGGGAAAAGAATGGGCGGAGGCGATGGCGCAGTTTGGTTTTCGCGAGGGCGAGTTTGACGTGCTCGCCACGCTGCGCCGAGCCGGTGAGCCGTACTGTCTTTCCCCCACGCAGCTGTATAAATCGCTGCTGATCACCTCAGGGGCGATGACAAACCGGCTCAGCCATCTCGAACAGCTTGGGCTTATCAGGCGAATTGCCGATCCGGATGACAAGCGCAGCACCCTCGTAAGCCTGACGCCGCACGGGCATGAGCGTATCGAACAGGCGCTGATCGTGCATACACAAACCCAAAATGCGCTGCTGAGCAGCTTATCTGACGCGCAGCGCGCGCAGCTTGAGTCCCTGCTCAGGGAGCTGCTGCTGACGTTCTCATCTGAGGACCTGAGCGACAGGTCACCGAGTGCCGATAATACAAACACTGCATAGCTAAACCTCACAGTAAGGGAATGTATGTCTTTACCGCCACTGTATGCGCTTCGCGCTTTTGAAGTCGCCGCGCGGCTGAACTCCTTCAGCAAAGCGGCCGAAGCACTGAATATCACGCCGGGCGCGGTCAGCAGGCATGTCCGGACGCTTGAAATGTGGTTCGACTGTGAGCTCTTTAAACGCCAGGGGCCGCGAGTGGAGGTCAGTGATGCCGGACGTATTCTGGCCGGACAGCTCAGCGAAAGTTTCTCGAATATTGAGTGGGCCTGTCGCGCATTCAGAAGCGAAAACCACCTTCTGCGCCTCAAAGCCCCCAGCACCCTGACGATGCGGTGGCTTCTGAATGTGCTTAAATCCTTTCGCGAGAACCACGCGAAGCCAAAAATTGAAATTTCCAGCGTCTGGATGGACTTCGACACCGTTGACTTCAGCCGTGAGCCCTATGATTGTGCGATCCTCCTCGGTAATGGCTATTTCGGCGAGTCAACGGAAAGCAGGCTGCTCTTCAGTGAATGGCTCATTCCGGTTTGTACCACGTCGCTGCTTGATTCAGCCCGGCAACAGCTTGCGCAGTGCGATCTTATCCATCCCTCTCCGGACAGGCGGGACTGGAAGCGCTGGCTGAAAAGAACCGGGTTATTCCCCGGGCTCGACGTGAGTCGTGGAATCGTGTTCGACACCCTGGAGCAGGGAAGCCTGGCCGCCATGCACGGTCACGGAGTGGCGATGGCCGACCTCCGCCTCACGCTCGACGCGCTGAAAAGCGGCCTGCTCGCGCTGCCCTTCAGGGAGGCGATAGCAACAGGAGATGGTTATTACCTTGTCTGGCCCAAAAATTCGCTCAGAGGACAGAGTATTGAACGGTTGCTGGCGTGGCTTAACCTTAATGTGCCAGTGGTGCCCTCTTTGGATATTGTCTGTTTTGATTTCAATGAAAAGCGGGTTTAATAAATGGCGGAATATTTATTGAAGGATATTCCGCAGATGGAACGTATTTATGCGTAGGGAATATTCGCCATCTGTTTATATCGCTCCGGCAATGCGCTGTTCAGGTTGAGCAATTTATCCAGAATATAAAGCGCAGGCGTCCCCTTTACGCGCTCTGCGTCGATCAGCGCAGTGCGTAACATATTGGCAGCCGACGTCATTTCACGGAAGTACTCCTCAGATTCAGGCGTTTGAACTTCGCCTGAAGCGGCGTAACGCACCCGGGGCCAGTCCGCGAAGTCCAGAACCGGAAGGATCCCGTCGTCTTTGGGTAAATGCGCAGAGAGCAACTCTTCGGCGTTACCCGGATTGCTTTGGGCGAAAGAGAGAAGGTGCAGTCGATGGATGAAAGGCGATAACGCCTCTGAGCTTTCCTTTTCTGCTGACAGTAACGTTATCAGCTCATGCACATTTGCATCGGGGTTATATTTATGAGGCGAGATAATACTCATTAAATGGAATAAAACATCGAGTGTCATAGGAGCTCCATACAGGCTTGGTAATATTTATTTTTATCTATCCCAGGGATGAATGGATGTTATTTCAGGACCGTCGCTTTTGAAAAACGATAAATAGTGGGAATCAATGTGAGTTTTACTCAACGTTGCGCTTTGGGGGGCGATCACGCGCATCCTCACGTTGCAGCGTTTTGTTTCACAAACGCCATAGCTCATCGGCTTTTCAGGATGGTATAACGTCCTGCGGCAATCGGGTTGTCGCCCGCTGACCCCATTAACAAAGGTGTATATGAAACAAATTACTTTCAGTGACCTGCAGCAGCAAAGCGAGCAGGCCGCACATTCCCCTCGCTTACGTGCGCATCGTAATTTACATCCTGAGCTGAGCGACCCGGTGCAGCGCCTGGCCATTGCAATGGAACCCGGCACCTATGTTCGTCCCCATCGCCATCCGCACACCTTTGAACTGCTGACGGCGCTGAGCGGTCGCTTTCTGGTGCTGAATTTTGACGACAGCGGAAACGTGACCCGGCGGGTGGTGTTAGGCGAAGAGTGTAAAGTTCTGGAGATGGATGCCGGTACCTGGCATGCCGTGCTGTCGCTGGATAAAGGCGGCGTCATTTTTGAGGTAAAACACGGCGGCTACCAGCCCGTTCCTGAGCACGATACTGCCTCCTGGTCACCGGCTGAGAACGCGCCCGGTACCGCGGAGCTGATGAAATGGTACGCTCAGGTGCAGGTGGGGGACGGAGGTTTTACCCTGTAATTTTCTCTACTTTTCCCGACGCGCAGAAAGGCGCGACGGGATAGAGAGAGACGATCCCGCCAACTCAACTGACCGTATTAAAATGCCAGTCGCCGGCAGTCGACAGCGTCACAAACGGGCCTGCCAGCGTGCTGTTGTGATGGGCGATAATATCGCTGGCGGATAAATGGGCATTATCCATTGTGGTATGCGCATCTGAAATCAATACCGTCCTGAAACCCAGCTCCGGTGCGGCCCGGCAGGTGGTGTCGACACAAAATTCTGTTTTCATCCCGGCAATGACCAGCTGTTTGATGCCTCTCTGATTAAGTTCTCGCAGCAGTTCGGTATCCCGAAAACAGCTGGGATAGCGCTTGGTGAAAACCCCATCCTGCTCCTGGACGTCCAACTCGGGTATCAGCTGTGTTAACGGCCCCTTCTCCGAGAAGGGGGAGTCGTCCAGTCCAATATGGCGGGCAAAAAAGACGGGTACCTGCGCGTCTCGGGCGTTGGCGATTAACAAGCGGATATTGGCCAGAACGGCATCGGCAGAGCGAGGGGAAACCGGGCCCCGAAAGAGGCCCTGCTGCATGTCGATAATCAAGAGAGCATTGTCAGATGAAACCATTTTCTTTCTCCATTCATAGGGTGGTGAACGGAGAGAGATTTCCCCGTCCTGGCCGGCGGGGAGTGAGGTTCTGTTTGTCAGTCGTTTGCTACAGATACTCTCGCACCGCCGAAGGTTCCGGTGGTGGTGAGGGTGGTTGTTGGCTGAACTGACTTAACCATGTAGTGACCTTTGTTTTTATTTCGCGATTGGCGAAAAAGTACGTTCAGTTATAGCGCAGGTGAAATATGCGCTTCAACACACCAACTTAAGTAGGTGCGCCGTAAGCGTTGCACATTTTTTAGGATAGAAGACTTTGATTATTCAAGGTTCTCGAGCCCCTGCAGAAAATCCTCAACCTGCTCAGGCGTCGCCGTGTCTGCCTGGTAAAGGATATCGAGCTTAACGTTCTTCAACCCGCAGAAGCCAAACACGCCTTCGATTATCTGCGTCTGAATCGCCGTCGAATAGCCGTGTTTGTCGAATCCGGTGAGATCGCTGCCGCCGGTGGCGATCAGGCGGACGGGAACATCCCGTAAGCTGCCCACAATCCTGCCGTCGTCAGCTACCTTATACGCCCAGTTCAGGGTTAATACGCGATCGAACCAGCCTTTCAACAGCGCGGGGACCGACCACCAGTACACGGGGAAGACAAACACCAGCATATCCGCTCGCTCGACGCGCTGCTGCTCGCGCAGAATATCGTCGGGAAGAGCGCTCGGATCGCCGTGATACAAATCGAGATCGGCGCGGGTCATCGCCGGATTAAACCCTTCAGCATGCAGATCGGCAATCTCAACCTGCGTACCTTGCTCGCGTAATTTCCCGGCAATGCGGTCAGCCAGCGAATGGGATAACGAATTGTCGACAGGATGAGCCGTCACGATCAGTGCGTTATTAATGGCATTTGTAGCAGACATAGCGACCTCGAATGAGTGAGAACTGACTCCTATATTACTATTGGTAACTTAGGTGTCAATCCGCCCCCAGCGATCATTTTGTGCTATTCACGTAGGTCTCCAGCACGCCGGTCATGGCGCCGCTGAGCGTATCTTCCGCCACGTTCCGGGCGAGCACGCCGTTGCCCGCGGCGGTGCTGAGCGCGTCCGCCGCGCCAATGATGGCCGTCAGTACCGCTTCTCCCTGAACGCCTTTGAGCGCGACGAACGGGGAAAGCGCGGTACGCAGGCAGTCGGCGCATTCGGCCACGCATGCCTCACGAAACGTCTGCAGCGCGTGGGATCCGGACAGCGCCGCGGCGATTGGGCCGGTCTCCGGCCCGGCACTAATGGCGCAGTCGATATAGGCGGCGCTGAAAAAGCGGATCGTCTTCTCCAGCGTTTTGCTGTCGACCGCCAGCGTCTCGCGGAATTTCGCCAGCTGCCGGTCGCTATAATCCTGGTACAGCGCCATCAGCAGCCCTTCACGATCGCCAAAGTGATCGTAGGGGATAGGCTTGGTCACGTTGGCGCGTTCGGCCAGGTAGCCAAGAGTCAGCGCTTCCGTGCCTTGCTGACGAACGATTCCGCGCGCAACCTCCAGCAGCTGCACGCGGCGGTCCTCTTTTCTTAAGCGCTTAACAACCATGCTTTCCTCAGAAGTGTTATCTACTCATGGTAGTTTACACGCTTTCTGCAGGGTGCTGCACGCGTTGTTCCGCCGGGCGGATCCGGAACCAGATCGCATACATCGCGGGCAGGAAGACGAGCGTGACGATCGTCCCGCCCAGCGTTCCGCCGATTAACGTGTAAGCCAGCGTGCCCCAGAATACCGAATGCGTCAGGGGAATAAACGCCAGCACGGCCGCCATGGCGGTCAGAAGGACCGGGCGCGCGCGCTGGACCGTCGCTTCAACCACCGCCTGGAATGGCTCGAGACCGTCCCTCTGGTTATGATCGATTTGACCGATCAGGATTAGCGTATTGCGCATCAGAATGCCGGAAAGGGCGATCAGACCGACCAGCGCGTTGATGCCAAACGGCTGATTGAAAATCAACAGCACGGGCACTACGCCAATCAGCCCCAGCGGCGCGGTTAAGAACACCATCACCATCGCTGAGATTGAGCGTACCTGCAAAATGATGATCAGCAGCGTCAGGGCAATCATGATCGGGAACAGCGGGATCATTGCCTGCGTGGCTTTGCCCGATTCCTCAATCGAACCCGCCATGTCGATACGGTACCCGGCCGGCAGCGCATCAACAATCGGCTGAAGCTGCTTCATGATGGCGACCGACACATCCGGTGGCTGAAGATGGTTAGCTATATCGCCCCGCACGGTAATCGTCGGGGTGCGATCGCGACGGCGCAGGATCGGATCTTCCATACCGATCTCAATCTTGCCGATTTGAGACAGCGGAACGCGCTGTCCCGCATTGCCGACAAGGGTGAAGCCCTCAATTTTGGCCGGGTCAAGACGGATATCTCCCGCCGCGCGGCCAATGACCTCCACCGAGCGAATATCTTCCCGCACGGAGGTGACGGGCACGCCTGAGAGCAGAAACTGAAGCTGATCGGCAACGGCACTGGAGGTTAAGCCGGTCGCCTGCAGGCGGTTTTGATCGAGGGTGAAATGCAGGACGGGAACGCGCGAACCCCAGTCAGTGTTGACGGTTCTCATCATCGGGCTTGCCTGAAGCACGGCTTTCACCCTGTCAGCGATGTCATGCACCTGTTCGACATCCGGCCCCGACACGCGCCAGGCAACCGGGAAGGGCGAGTACGGGCCAAACACCAGCTGCGTCACCCGCACGCGCGCTTCGGGGGCAAGGCCGTTGGCGACAGCTTCCCTCAGCCGGAGCTTGAGCGCCTCGCGCGACGTCTCGCTGTCCGTCAGGATCACGATTTTCGCAAAAGACGGGTCGGGCAGTTCTGGCGCCATCGCCAGATAAAAACGGGGTGAACCCTGACCAATATAGGCCGTGACAATTTTGGCTTCGGGCTGCTGGCCCAGCCACGCTTCTATTTTTGCGGTAGCGGCGCTGGTTTGCGCAATCGAGGTACCGTAGGGCATCTGCACCTCAACCAGCACTTCCGGGCGATCGGAGGTCGGGAAGAACTGTTTTTTAACCAGCCCCATGCCGAGCACGGCCAGGATGAAAATGGCGACCACCGACCCGGCCACGCGCCATTTTCTGGCGATAACGCGGGCAAGCAGCTGCCGAAAACGGTTATAGCGAGGCGTGTTATAGATGGCGGCATGACCCCCTTCTACTTTAGGGATCGCCGGCAGGATCTTCACCCCAAGATACGGCGTGAACACCACCGCGACAAACCACGAGGCAATCAGGGCGAGGCCGACAATCCAGAACATATTGCTGGTGTATTCCCCGGCGGTCGACTGCGCAAAGCCATTCGGCGTAAAGCCAATGGCCGTCACCAGGGTACCGGCCAGCATCGGCGCGGCGGTGTGGCTCCAGGCGTAGGCCGAGGCTTTGATTCTGTCGTAACCTTCCTCCATCTTCACCACCATCATTTCGATGGCGATAATGGCATCGTCAACCAGTAGACCGAGGGCGAGGATCAGGGAGCCTAGCGTCACGCGGTCGAAGTTTATTCCCGCGGCTTCCATCACCACGAAGACGACCGCCAGCGTCAGCGGGACCGCCGCCGCAACGACCACTCCCACGCGCCAGCCCATGCTGACAAAACAGACCACCATGACCACAAGCAGGGCGACGAAGAATTTAATCATGAACTCATCGACCGACGAGCGAATATTCACGGACTGATCGGTAACTTTGGTCAGGGACATGCCCAGCGGCAGGCTATCATTTATTTTCGCCGTTTCCGTATCCAGCGCTTTACCCAGCGCCAGACCATTCCAGCCTTCACGCATCACGATGCCCAGCAGAAGGGCGGGTTCATGCTGATTGCGTATCAGCATCGTCGGGGGATCTTCGTAGCCTCGCTCAACCGTTGCCACATCGGACAGCTTGAGCGTTTTACCCTGAGCAATAAAAGGCGTATCGCGGATTTTCTGCAGTTCATCAAACGCGCCGTCCAGGCGGATAAAAATCTGCGCGCCTCGGGTCTCAATGGAACCCGCCGCGGCTAGCGCGTTCTGGCCGTTGAGGGCGTTGAAAATGTTCTGGGGTGAGAGCCCTATCGTCGCCAGACGGTCATGGGAGAAGGAGATATAAATCCGCTCGGCCTGTTCGCCGATAATGTTCACTTTCTTCACGCCGGGAACGTGCAGAAGCTGCTGGCGCAGGCCTTCGGCATCGCGCACCAGCTGTCGCTGCGGTTCGCCTTTCGCTTTCAGGGCAAAGAGGGCAAAGGTGACATCCGAGAATTCGTCATTGATCATCGGGCCGATGACGCCCGCCGGAAGTCGCTGAGATTCATCTCCAAGCTTCTTACGCGCCTGATAGAACTCCTCCTGCACTTCGGCTGGCGGGGTCTTGTCCTGCAATGACAACGTGATAAACGCCATGCCGGGACGGGTATAGGTTTCGGTACGGTCATACCATTTGAGTTCCTGCAGGCGCTTTTCCAGCGGCTCGGCGACCTGATCCTGAATTTCCTGCGCGGTGGCGCCCGGCCAGACGGTAATCACCGTCATCTGCTTAACCGTGAAGGGGGGATCTTCCGCGCGTCCCAGCCCAAAGAAGGCGTAAATTCCGGCAATCGTGACCAGAACGATCAGAAACAGCGTGACGGAACGTTCGCGGACGGCCAGCGCCGAAAGGTTAAAGCGGCTTCCGCTCATGGTGTGTTCTCCGCCAGGGCGGCATTGCGTTGCTCAGCAAGCCTGACGACCTCACCTTCGTGCAGAAGATGGGCGCCTAACGCAACGATCTTCTCACCGGGCTTCACGCCGCCCGTGACCTGCGCCGCATCTTCACCCACGCTCAGCACCCTGACGGGCGTCCATGCGACCTTTGCCGGCCGGGAGGAAATGCGCCATACGCCGGGACCTTTTCCTGCATCATAGAGCGAAGCCAGCGGGACCTGCATGACCTGACCTTCCGCTTTATGGTCCTGAATGTTCAGCGTGACGGTCGCCCCCAGCGGCGCGTTCGCCAGCAGGCCATCCAGCACGTAGCGGGCTTCATACGTGCGGGTCGCGGCATCGGCCGAGTCAGACAGCAGGCGCAGCGTTGCGGTGACCGGATGTTTTTCATTGCCATACAGCGTGGCCTGCGCTTCGCTGCCGACGGCAGGACGCAGCGTTTCCGGAAGCTGGACGAGCGCTTCACGCTGCCCCGCTCTGGCGAGCCTGATCGCCACCTGTCCGGCGCTGACGACCTGACCCGGCTCGGCGAGCGTCTCCATAACCACGCCGTCCGAATCCGCCAGCAGCACGGCATAGCCCGTGGCGTTTTGCGCCACGCTGGACTGCGCCCGGGCGGCGCTGAGATCGGCCCTGGCCGTATCGGCCGCCGCTTTGATCTGGTCATACTCCGAGGCAGACACCGCGCCGGATGCCACAAGTCCACGATAGCGCGCCTCATCGCTGGAGGCTTTTCTCGCGCGCGCCTGAGCCGCATCCACCGCGCGCTGCTGCGCCTGAGCCTGTAACTTCAGGTCAACCGGATCAAGGCGCAGCAAGGGCTGGCCCCGTTTGACGGTCTGCCCCGTATCGACCAGCCGCTCAAGGATTTTTCCCTGGACTCTGAAACCTAAATCGCTTTGCGTTCTTGCGACCACCACGCCCGTGAAGGCGCGGGCGCTGTTGTTCGCAAGCTCGACGGATGCGGATCGGACAAGCGGTGGCTTGGTGCGCGGATCGTCACTTGCGGAAATATCGCCGCACGCCACCAGGGCAAACGGCAGGAGACAAACGGCAACGCGGGCTGAAGTAAGCCTGAGCATGGGAAACCTTTTCGACGTAACAGGACGGTTTCCGCATTTTCTGGCCAGTGACCAAAAAAGTCAATGGTCACAAATTAGGGGGCAAGGCTTCTTAAAATGAGTGAAGAGAGAAGCACCGCCGCGGTGGGAGCCATTTCGAGGTTGTACTGTAGCTGTACGGGATTGATAAAAGGACACATCACCATGTGGATAGCCTGAGTGACCTCATCCAGCGGCGTTTTTCTTTCAAACTCGCCGGCCTGCCTGCCTTCGATAATGATGCTCTCAATCAGCTTCATCAGGCTTTCTGCATACCGTTCTGTCGACGGCCACTGCTCGCGCGCGGCGACGGCGGCGATGTCGTAAAGCTTACGGTCGTGGAAAAACAGCTCGCTTCCCGCCTCGGTGAGCGCTTTGAAAAGGCGGCGGAGTTTTTCGCTTGCTGACGGCGCATCCTCAATGGCGGAAAGCACCGCCGCCATGATCAGCTCCAGGCGATTAGCGCAGATCACCTCGCCGATAGCCTGTTTAGAATCGAAAAACTTATAAATGTAGGACTTTGAAAAACCGATGGATTTCGCCAGTTCTGCGACGGTGGTTTTTTCATAGCCGTAGTGGCCGAAGTGCTCAAAAGCCGCTTCGACGATTTGCTCTCTGACAGCGTGGTCAAGGGGGCCGCGTGATGATGGGGGGTTCATATTTTTAGTCATTATTTAAGCTTAGCGTGACAGGCTACGATTAACAACGAGTGACCATTTTGTAATTTGGTTACCGATATTACCATGCGCCGTTCAGACGGGACGATCAACCATGTGCGGTAAGTGTATCACCATTTTTCTTGCACTACGGCATCTATCTGTCTGATAAAAGCGAGGGTTTCAGCGCAGTTCCCTTGCACTGAACATAACCGTTTGAGGAGGCCGCAAAACCGATGCGGCCTTATCTGTCAGGCAGCCAGTTCAGGCATCTGTTCCTTCACGAAATCCAATACTTTCCTCGCGTCGAGAGAGGCATAGGGCAGGCTCTCAATAATGGCGATTGAGCGCGTATTACCCACCGTTTCTTTTATCTCATCGAGTTTGTACTGAATGTGCGGCGCGACGAGGAAACCATCGAAAGCGGGTGCGACGCTGGCGAAGTTATCCAGCCCAACAGCGCTAATCATCAGCGGATAGCCTTCGCGTTCTGCCAGAGACTGCATCTTTTTGGCGAGAGAGTTTGCGGTATTACCAAACAAACAACATATCAGAAGCTTTTTCATGTTTTGTTCCTCCTGAAAACCGCACACAGAGTAGTCCTGAGGGTGTCAGCGAAATGCGCGCTATCTCTTATTTTGGCGACAAATTAATGTTCTTTTAGCCAGTCGAGAAAAAACTGGCTAAAAGCCGTAACCTGAAGCGGCTGCAGCTTTCGCTGGGGGTAAACAAACTGCAGTCCGACATCTTTGCGATCGTATCGGCTAAAGCCGGTGAAGCTGTCGGCAAACAGTACCGTGAGCCGTCCGGTTTCAACATCGTCTTTGACGTCCCACCACGATTTCCCCGCAATGCCAGCCCCGCTGAGAGCCCACTGACGAAGCAATGCCCCGTCGTCGCACACCATGGCTGGCTCTACGCGAACGACGCTTTCCTCGCCATCTTTTTCAAAGCGCCATTCGTTCATCACCACGCCCTGAGACTCAAGCGCCAGGAACCGGTGCTGGGCTAAATCGGCAAACGTGGCGGGGATGCCGCATTCGTTAAGATACGCCCCGGAGGCGACCAGCACCCGATGGTTCGGGCGGATGTTTCTGACGACAAGGCTGCTGTCCGGCAGGTTGCCAAAACGCACGCTCATATCCAGCCGGTTAGCGACCAGGTCCTCAACGTGTTCTCTTAACGAGATGAAAAATTTAACGTCGGGATGGCGTCGGGAGAATTCTACGACGGCGGGGCTAAGATACTGTCTGCCAAAGTCCGAGGGTGCAGAAAGGCGAATGTTGCCGCTGAGCACGCCTTCCTTTTGCGTCAGTAACGACTCGGCGTGATGCACCTCTTCCAGGACGCGCAGTGCGGCATGATAAAACTCTTCCCCGGCGCGGGTCAGCGTGATGGATCGCGTTGAGCGGTGAAACAGGCGCGTCTGGTAACGCTCCTCAATCACCTTCAGCCTGGCCGTCATGGTGGCAGGGGAAAGCGACAGGCGTCGCCCGGCGGCGGAAAGACCGCCAGCCTCGGCAACTTCCACCAGTAACGCCATGTCTTCAAGTTTACCCATTATTCATATTTTCCGAAAAGTGCATCTGATTTTAGCGCAATTATCAAAATCAGATGCCGACTGTAAAGTGATTTCATCCAAACCATAAGGGATGAAAACATGCAACGTACCTCACTTTTTGAACGCTACAGGCTGGGTCAGCAAGACCTGAAAAGCCGTATCGTCATGGCGCCGATGACCCGCGCGCGCTCAATTCAGCCGGGAAATATTCCCTCAGCGCTGATGGCGGAGTATTACCGGCAGCGGGCCAGCGCCGGATTAATCATCACGGAAGCCACCCAGATTTCGCCTCAGGGTCAGGGATACTCATGGACGCCCGGCATCCATTCGCCTGAGCAGGTTTCAGGATGGCAGCTCACGACGGGCGCCGTGCATCTGGCGGGCGGGGTGATTTTTTCGCAGCTCTGGCACGTCGGGCGAATGTCGCACGCCAGCTTTCATCAGGATGGTCTGCCCGTCGCCCCGTCAGCACTGGCGCCGGACGCGCAGGTGTGGGTGGTGAATGAACAGGGCGAAGGCCAGATGGTTGACTGCCCGCAGCCGAGAACCCTTTCGCGCAAGGATATTCACAGCATCATCGCGGACTATCGTCAGGCGGCACTGAATGCCGTTCAGGCCGGGTTTGACGGCGTGGAGGTTCACGGCGGAAACGGGTATCTGATCGACCAGTTTCTGCGGCAAACCTCAAACAAACGCACGGATGAGTACGGCGGCACGCTGGCGAACCGGATCCGTTTTGCCCAGGAGGTGTTAAGCGCCATTGCCGAGGCCATTGGCCGCGAGCGTACGGGCATCCGCCTTTCACCGTTTATTACCCAGCGCGGGATGAACGATCCGCAGGTGACGGAAGCCATACTCGCTCTCGCGGCCTGGTGTGAACAAGAAGGGATTGCGTTCATCCACCTGGCGGAAGCCGACTGGGATGATGCGCCGCAGGTGCCAGAGCAGTTCCGACAATCGCTACGCGAGACGTTTAGCGGAACCCTTATCGTCGCGGGTAACTATAACCTTGAAAAAGCGGAAAAGATCCTTGCTGTCGGCTATGCCGATTTGATTGCCTTCGGACGGCCGTTTATTGCCAACCCGGATTTACCCCACCGGCTGGCGCACCAGCTGCCTCTCGCCCAGGTGCGCGACCCCGCCACGCTGTTTGGCGGCACCGCCACGGGATATACCGATTACCCAACGTACACTCTGCAGGAGGAAACATGATGAACCATAAAACCTTTATTATCGGCGGTATCTCCGGCATGGGGTCAACATATTTACGTCCCGTTCTTGCGGCGCTTTTTTTTATTGGGTTGTCGGGCGCTGCGTATTCGGCCCAGGCAGAATGGGTGAAGCCAAAGCAGCTTATTGCAGACACCAGCTTGCCACAGGCTCAATTAAAGGCGAATGAAGCCGTCGCCAGAGAATATGCCTCGTTCTGGAATACCGGTAATGAAACACTGGCGCGTGATGCCCTGGCGGCTGGATTTATTGATAAAACGCCTCCGGAAGGGCGTGAGCAGGGGCCGGAAGGCGCTATTTTAGCTTCCCGTGCGTTTCGCGCAGCCGTACCAGATTTGCGTTGTGACGTTGAGCAAATGATTATTTCAGGCGATCGCGTGGTTTCGCATTTACATTTTTACGGCACATTTACCGGAACATTTGGCAAGCTGAAAGGAAATGGGCAGAAAATAGATTTTATCGCCACGGATATTTATGAGATTGGTGACGGTAAGATCGTGGCTAACTGGCATATTGAGGACAACCTGACGCTGATGAAACAGCTGGGCGCGCTGTAAATTCATCACTCCGGGGCGGCCCGGAGTGATGCAAAAATCCTATAAGCCAAGATCGCTCAGCGAAGGGTGATCGTCCGGACGTCTGCCCAGCGGCCAGTGGAACAGGCGCTCGGATTCTTTTATTGGCATATCGTTTACGCAGGCAAAGCGGCGCTTCATCAGTCCGTCCGGCTCAAACTCCCAGTTTTCATTGCCGTAAGAGCGGAACCAGTTGCCGGAATCATCATGCCATTCATAGGCATAGCGCACCGCGATCCGATTCTCCGTAAATGCCCAGAGCTCTTTAATCAGACGATAGTCTAGCTCTTTTTTCCATTTCCGCGCCAGAAACGCCTGGGCTTCTTCACGGTTGGTGGCGAACTCTGCGCGGTTACGCCATTGGGTATCCAGCGTATAGGCAAGCGCGACTTTCGCCGGGTCGCGGCTGTTCCAGCCGTCTTCTGCCAGCCTGACTTTTTCGATGGCGCTTTCACGAGTGAAGGGCGGTAAAGGAGGGCGTGTGTTCATTGCGATTACCTCAGCGTTATATTATGTAGACAGGTCTGTCTACTTGCGCTAATCTATGCCTGTAAAATAACGCTGTCAACATTCTTTTTGAGGCTAGCCAAAAGTGAAAACAGAACCCGCAGGCAACGATGCAAAAATCAGCGTCAGAGATAAAATATTACTCACGGCGCACGATCTGTTTTATTCCACGGGCTTCAGGGCGACGGGGGTGGATACGCTGATTAAAGCGTCTAAAGTGACCAAGGTGACGTTTTATCGCCATTTCCCGAGTAAGAGCTTGCTTATTCTTGCCTATTTGCACTATCGGCATGAAATATGGATTAACTGGTTTGAGACCACGCTGCGTCGACATCTCGATGAAGGCGAAATACCTGCTGATGCGATATCTGCAACGCTTTATGAATGGTTTATTTCGCCCGAGTTCCACGGCTGCGCGTTTATCAACGCCAGCGCAGAGGCGAAATCGGAAGATATTGAAAGCGAAATTAAAGAGATATGCCGCAGTCATAAGTCAGAAACAAAGAAAATTATTGCCTTGCTGACTAAGAGTGCTGATGAGCGCGTCGTCAATGAAATCATGCTGCTCATTGACGGCGCAATTATTCATGCACAAATGGGCATGGATTCAGAAACGGTAAGACATGCGTTAAAAAAGGGCCTGGAGAAACTGTCCGAACAGTGATATTCCCCGGTGCTTAATCAACTCTCGCACCGAGCCGATTAAGCACCCGCGTTATACTGTCGGAATGGTGCCGCCATCAATCACAAATTCAGTACCTGTGATACTCGCAGCATGCGATGAAGCGAGGAAGACGATGAGGTTGGCCACCTCAATCGGTCTGGCAGGGCGTCCGAGCGGTATTCCACCTAACGCCTTCATAATAATCTGCTTGCCGCCTTCGTAGTCTGTTCCTGCCTGCTTTGCCAGCCTCTCCGCCAGTGCAACTGCCGCTTCAGTTTCGATCCAGCCGGGCGCAACGCGCACCACCCGAACGCCCTTTGGTGAGACTTCCTTTGAAAGGCTTTTACTGTATGTTGAGAGGGCTGCTTTAGCCGCCGCATAACCCGTTGTTGATTCCGGTAACGGCAGTTCGCGCTGAATAGACGTCACGTGAATAATCACCCCATTTCCCTGCGCGAGCATTCCGGGAAGCAGGGCGCGATCTAAGCGTACTGCAGGCAACAAATTAAGATTGAGCTCCTGCTGCCACTCTTCTTCGCCAAGCGCAGCAAAACCGCCACCGGGTGAGGTTGAACCGCCCGCAACATGGATAATCACGTCGACGCCTCCCATCTGTTCCTGAACTGCAGATGCGACAGCGGCACATCCTGCGACCGTCGTAAGGTCAGCGGCGACAAAAGTATCTGCGACATCTACGTCCGGCTCGTGGCGCGCAGTGGTGAATACCGTTGCACCGAGCTGTTTTAAAAGCCCGACGACCGCTTTTCCGAGCCCTTTCGTGCCAGCGGTAACAAGCACGCGTTTGCCTTTAAAATCAATGTCTAATGACATAACCTTGTACTCCCGTTATTTACAGTACAGGTATATTCAACATAGACTGAGAAATTGACAAGTACGCACGAAAAAGTGAGCTACTGAATTATGAGTAAGTTATATAGTCCGGAATCTGCCGCGAGCGGCGTGGAGCAAGTGTTACGGCTGCTGGAAGGCCGCTGGAAATTAATTATTCTTTTTCATCTTTTCGACGGAAAAGTGCAGCGCTACTCTGATTTCGAAAAACTGATCCCCGGTATTTCCCAGAAGATGCTGGCGCAGCAGCTCAGGCAACTTGAATCCGATGGTATCGTTTCGAGGATGGTCTACCCGCAAGTGCCACCGAAAGTGGAATATCGCCTCACCGATTGGGGGCAGGCATTATGTCCGGCGCTTGATGCCATGCTGAAATGGGCAGAAAAGCGCGAGAATTACGCGAGCCAGGCAACCGATGGAAGTGCTCTCAACATTCCCAACGGGGAATGACACCTTAAATTGTTGTCATTCGCCTTTCGTTAACGCGGGTTTTAGCACGGAGAGCGTCCATGACCCCTTGCAGCAGAGCATACTCAGGATTATGGGGATATCTCTTTAGAATGAGAGCTCTCGTCCCGCTGCGCCAGCGATAGCGCGCTGGCGCTGGCGGGATCGAACAGCGAGAGGCTCTCAATCTGATTGAGTAAAATCACCTTGCGGAATGACATGGCGCTGCGGGGCTCGGAGTCGAGCGTGATGTCATGCTCCGCATACCACCTGCTGTAGTTATTCTCGATGCGAAAGTTCATCGTCTTCGCATCTCTGTACCCGCTTAACATCGGGATCAGCACGATATTGGCCGTTTTTTCATATTCCAGCGTCGCGGTGTGGATCATGCCGACGTAAATCCGCCTCGACCGGAGCGTGACCTGCGCCAGTTCCCCTTGCTCCATACACTGATACAGCAGTTGTTCAATACCGCTCGACTGCGCCAGACGTTTGTAGAGCTTTTTCCGGCTTTCGCCGTCCAGCCTGGCGCTGCCTGCCCAGTTAGAGCGGTAGAGGCAAAACAGGATGGCGAACGCCAGCATCACGACCACCGGCGCCTGAATGCCTAAAAAACTCCAGTTCATAAAGTCGATTTGCCAGTCGGTATATTTCGGCGAGGCAAAGTGAAAAGCGTTATTGGCGGCGGAAAGGGCGAGCAGGAGCAGCCAGAGCAGACCGGTGGCAATCACCCCCTGCAGAACGAAAATACAGCCGTACAGCGCCACAAGAAAATAGACGTCCCAGCCAAAGGAGCGCTTGATTTTAAAGCGGGTCGACAGGTCGCGGCTGGTGTACCAGTACCCGCATACCATCAGCACCATAAATATCGCCGTTCCCATATCAGGCCCTCTTCAGCATGTTGACGTGACGCAGAAAATCCTGCCGCACCTCGTTGCTTTTGTAGTTCACGGAGGCGTTCCCGTCCTGGTCGATAATGATGCGATCGCCATCTTCGACGGCTTCAATGATTTCCTGCTGGCTCATCACCTGCAGTAAGGATTCCGGGCTGGAGAAAAGGGAGAGAAAGAAACGTTTCATGTCAGGCATCCGTATGAATTAAAAAGGATAAGCCTGGAAGAAGACCGGCGAATTTGCCTTAAGGAAATCCTGAAAGTTAAAGCCGGGTGGCGGCCACGCCTTACCCGGCCTAAAAATCCACTCTTTTGCCTTCCTTTAAATGATTGATATGTATTCAAAATAAAAAATAGATCGACACAAACTTGGACAAATAACAGTAATTGTGTAAGTTTTAATTATGCGATTACGCCACGTTGTTTACAGCCAGGATGTGACCCATGAGTACGTTGCCCTCTGTCGTGAGTCGGTTTGTTGAGTACTACGCCGCACTGGATAGCCAGCCGCCGTCGGCGTTGGTCGGGCTTTACCATTCGAATGCCACGCTTATCGATCCGTTTGGCGAACATGACGGGATTTTCGCGCTTCAGCGCTATTTCACCCATCTGCTGGCCAACGTCGAGCATTGCCGTTTTACCATCGATACGCCGCTGTGCAGCGAGAACCGGTTTGCTGTGACCTGGGTCATGCACTGGTCGCATCCGCGCATTGCCGGAGGCGAGCCGCTCGAACTGCCGGGATGTTCGGTGGTGGAGACGGAAAACGATCTCATCACCCACCAGCGCGACTACTACGATGCGGGAGAGATGATCTACGAACATCTTCCTCTGCTTGGCTGGGCGGTACGCGGCGTGAAGCGGAGGGTCAAATCATGAAAACGGTGCTGATCACCGGCGCAAGCTCGGGTATTGGCGCCGGGCTGGCGAAATCCTTTGCCGCAGACGGCTACCACGTGATTGCCTGCGGACGCGATCCGGCGCGCCTCGACGCGCTGCATCAGACCTGCCCCAATCTCACCGTTCGCTTGTTCGATATGACCGACAGGGACGCCTGCCGCCAGGCGCTGACCGGCAGCTACGCCGATCTGATAATTCTCTGCGCCGGTACCTGCGAATATCTCGATGGAGGCGTGGTGGACGCGGCGCTGGTGGAGCGGGTTATGGCGACAAATTTCCTTGGCCCGGTGAACTGTCTTGACGCGCTGCAGCCGCAGCTGACGGCTGGCAACCGCGTGGTGCTGGTAAGTTCTATGGCCCACTGGCTGCCATTCCCACGGGCAGAGGCCTACGGCGCGTCCAAAGCGGCCCTGAGCTGGTTTGCCGAGAGTTTGCGCCTGGACTGGGAGCCAAAAGGAATTGCAGTCACGGTGGTCTCGCCGGGCTTTGTTGATACGCCGCTGACGCGCAAAAACGACTTTGCCATGCCTGGCAGGGTGAGCGTTGACGAGGCGGTCAAGGCGATCCGTACCGGGCTGGCGGCAGGGAAAATGCATATCGCGTTCCCCACCGGGTTCGGCTTTATTTTGCGTGCGCTCTCCGGGTTACCGGCATTTCTTCAGCGCGCGCTGCTGCGCAGGATGGTGCGTTCATGAATATTGCAATTATCGGCAGCGGCATCGCCGGGCTGACCTGCGCCTGGCGCCTGGCCGGGCACCATCAGGTGACCCTGTTTGAAGCGGGCGCCACGCCCGGCGGCCATACCGCAACGGTTGACGTCTCGACGCCACAGGGCACATACGCGATCGATACCGGGTTTATCGTCTACAACGATCGAACCTATCCGCGCTTTATGGGCCTCCTCAGCGAGCTGGGCATCAGCGGGCAAAAAACGCAGATGAGCTTTTCGGTGCACAATCCGGCGACGGGGCTGGAGTACAACGGCCACACCCTGACGTCGCTGTTTGCCCAGCGCCGAAACCTGGTGAATCCTGCATTCTGGCGGCTGCTCGGGGAGATCGTCCGCTTCAATCGTCTGGCAAAGCAGGCGCTGGAGGGGGAGGTGGACCCGAACGCCACGCTGCAAACGTTTCTGGAACAGCACGGCTTCACGCCGTTTTTTGCGCGCCACTACATTCTGCCGATGGGGGCCGCCATCTGGTCCTCGTCGCTGCAGGAGATGAAGCGTTTCCCGCTGCCGCTTTTCTTACGTTTCTTCCAGAACCACGGGCTGCTGGATATCACCCAGCGCCCGCAGTGGTACGTGGTGCCGGGCGGCTCGCGGGAGTATATCCGCGCCATGCTCGACAAGCTGGGCGACCGTCTGAATCTGCATCTCAATTCACCGGTGCAGCGGGTGAACCGCCACGAGCACGGGGTTACGCTTCAGCTTGAAAACGGCAGCCATACCTTCGATCGGGTGATTTTTGCCTGCCACTCCGCCAGCGCTCTGGCGATGCTTGATGACCCGACGCCCGCAGAGCGCGAGGTGCTGGGCGATATCGGCTGGCAGCGCAACGAGGTCATTTTACACAGCGACCCGCGCTGGCTGCCGGAGCGGCGGCGCGCGTGGGCCAGCTGGAACTACCGCCTGAGCGCGCAGGAGCAGACCAGCGCCTGCGTCACCTACAACATGAACATCCTGCAGGGGCTGCCTGAGGATAGTCCGCTGTTCTGCGTCACCCTCAACCCGGACGCGCCGGTGGATGAACGCTTCGTTCTGCAACGCTTTGTCTATGAACATCCGCTGTTTAACCCGCAAAGCTGGCGGGCGCAGGCGCGGCGCGGCGAGATCAACGGTCATAACCGGAGCTGGTACTGCGGGGCCTACTGGTACAACGGTTTTCATGAAGACGGCGTGCGCAGCGCGCTGGACGTGGTCAACGCGATAGCGGTCGGAGAGGGGAACTGAGATGAACAGCTGCCTCTACCACGGCGTATTACGCCACCGCCGCCTTCAGCCGAAAACACACGAATTCAGCTACAGCGTCTTTATGGCCTGGCTGGATCTCGATGAACTGCCGCTGCTGCCGTCCGTCGGCGTGCGGCGCAATCGCTTTGCCGCCGCCTCGTTCCACGACGCGGACTATCCGCTCGGCACGCCGCTCAAAGAGAACGTGCTGAGCAGGCTGGAGAGCCTGACCGGGGAACGTCCGGACGGGCGGGTGATGCTCCTGACGCAGCTGCGCTATTTCGGCTTTCATTTCAATCCGGTCAACTTTTACTACTGCTACGACGGGAAGGGGACGCTGCGCTGGGTGCTGGCGGAGGTTCGCAACACGCCGTGGAATGAACGCCATTACTATGCCGTCAACGGACAGGATGCGCAGCCGACGGAAAAAGCGTTTCACGTTTCCCCCTTCAACCCGATGGACATGATCTACCACTGGCGCTTTAACGACCCGGATAACACGCTGCATATGCACATTGAAAATCATCAGGAAGCGAAGGTTTTTGACGCCACGCTGGCGCTGCGCCGGGAGCCTTTGACGCGCCCCGCGCTGCGCTCGCTGTTGCTGCGCATTCCGCTCATGACCCTGAAAACCGTTTTTGCCATTTACTGGCAGGCGCTGCGCCTGTGGCTCAAGCGCGTGCCGCTGTATAACCATCCCGTCAGCAGGAGTGAACGCTCATGACCGATCCCGTCTTTGCGTTAGAACCCGATATCCCGCGCAATGTACGCATCGCGCGCTGGCTGCTTTTCAGGCTGCTAAGCGGTATTCGCGGCGGCTCGCTCACGCTGCGTGAAGGGGCGCAGACCTTTCATTTTGGTGAGACATCCTCCGCGCTGCACGCCGACGTGCAGATCCTCACGCCCGGCGTCTACTGGCGCGTCTTAACGGGCGGGAGCCTTGCTGCGGCAGAAGCCTGGATGGACGGCGAATGGGAAACCACGCAACTTACGCCGCTTCTGGAGCTGCTCGCGCTCAACGGCGAGGTGCTTGGCCGTCTGGAAAACGGGTTCCGTCTGTTCGGCAGGCCGCTGGAGCGGATACGCCACTGGACGCGGCGTAACTCCCGCGCGCAGGCGCGTGAAAATATTGCCGCCCATTACGATCTGGGCAATACCTTCTATGCCCATTTTCTGGATAAAGAGCTGCTCTATTCCAGCGCGCTGTTTACTGAGGATGAGCAGGATCTCACGGCGGCCCAGCAGGCGAAAATGGCGCGCCTGTGCGAACAGCTGGCGCTGAGCCCGGCAGATCACCTGCTGGAAATTGGCACCGGCTGGGGCGCGATGGCGGAATACGCCGCCCGTCATTATGGCTGTCGCGTGACCACCACCACGCTGTCGCAGGAGCAATTCATCTGGGCGGCAGAGCGGATCGCCCGCGCCGGGCTGCAGGATCGGGTTGAGGTGCTGCTCTGCGACTATCGCGACCTCACCGGACAGTACGACAAGCTGGTCTCGATAGAGATGATTGAGGCCGTCGGGCAACGCTATCTGCCCACGTTCTTCCGCACCTGCCAGGCGCGTCTGCGCCCGGGAGGACGGATGGCGATTCAGGCCATTACCATTCAGGACCAGCGCTATCGCGACTACAGCAAAAGCGTCGATTTTATCCAGCGCTACATTTTTCCCGGCGGCTTCCTGCCGAGCATCACCGCGATGAACGAGCTGATGACCCGCCACACCGATTTCGTAGTGCGCAATCTTTTCGACATGGGCCCCGACTACGCCCGCACGCTGGCCCACTGGCGGCAGCGGTTTGTCCATGCCTGGCAGGAGATTGAAAAGCTCGGCTTCGATGAACGGTTCCGCCGCATGTGGCTGTACTACTTTGGATACTGTGAAGCCGGGTTTAACGCTCGCACCATTAGCGTGGTGCAGCTGACCGCCGAGCGCGTATGAGACGATATCTTCAGGTCTTCCTGCTGGCCGTCGCGTTCGATCTTTACTGGGCGCTGGTGGTGATCTTTCGCGAACAGGGCCTGATTTTCTGGATTGCGCTGGCGATCCTGGCGTGTCTGCTCTTGCCGCCTGTATACCGGTTTTACGCCATTGGGCTGGCCGCGGCGGGGAGTCTGCTGGATACGCTCTGGGCGCTGACGGGACTGATTGCCTTCACGGGCGAGTCCCTGATGCCGCTATGGATGGTGGCATTATGGCTGATGTTTGCCTCCGTCTGGACGCAGCTGACGCGCACCACCACGTTGCCCGGCTGGTTGCTGACCCTGCTGGCCGCCGTGGGGGGGCCGGTGGCTTATCTGTTTGGCGAGCGGCTGGGTGCCATCACGTTTCTGGAGCCAACCTTTATCGTCGTCAGCTGGATGGCGCCGGGGTGGCTGGTATTGATGCTGTTTTTCCACCTGCTGATGGGGAGACAAAAATGAGAGCTGCATTTTTGCTGCTTTGTCTTACGCTGGTTGTTCCCGTTGCCCAGGCCGCCGACTGGCTGGCGTGGCGGAAGGTGGGAGACGCCACGCTTACCTGGGGGCCGTTCGCGGTCTATACCTCTCAGCTCCGCACCCCCGACGGGCGTTATGGTCGGGAGGACCAGGATCAGGCGCTGATTATTACCTATGCGCGCGACATCGATCGCGATGAACTGGTCGAGGCGACCCGCGATCAGTGGCAGGCGCAGGGGGTCCTGACGCAGGAACCGCAAAGCGAAGCCTGGCTACGGATGCTCCAGTCGCTGTGGCCGGATGTCCGCCCGGGCTCACAGCTGGCGTTTGTTCTCAACGATGGGGAGGGGCAGTTCTGGTATCGCGCATCAGCGGCGCAAACATCCTTTATTCCACTCGGACCGCGCCAGTCTGAAGCGTTCAGCACCCGTTTTCTGGCCATCTGGCTCGATCCCCGCACACAATATCCTGAGCTGCGTCAGCAGTTAATCGGAGGCCAAAAATGAAACGTATCCTGATGATGGCGCTGGCATTCACGATGCTGCTGGCGGGCTGTAGCACTGAAGTGGCCGAGTATCGCCAGCAGCAGCCGCGGCTTGATATCTTCCACTACTTCCAGGGCAAAACCGAAGCGTGGGGGATGGTGCAGGATCGCAGCGGCAAGCAGATCCGCCGCTTCCACGTTGAAATTGCCGGAGACGTTATCGGCGATACGCTGACGCTCAACGAGCACTTCGTCTACGACGATGGCAAGAAGCAGCAGCGGGTCTGGCACATCCGGCGCGTGGGGAACGATCGCTACGAGGGGACGGCAGGGGACATTGACGGGGTTGCCACGGGGCAGGCCGCAGGCAACGCCTTTAACTGGCATTACAGCATGAATGTAAAAGCCAACGGGAGCACCTGGCTGCTGAAGTTTGACGACTGGATGTACCTGCAGGATGAGACCCATCTGTTTAATAAAACTGAGATGAAGAAATTTGGCGTCACCGTCGCCACGGTGACGCTGTTTTTCACCCGGAAGACGTAAGCTTAGTCGCTAACATTGCCGGTTTTGCTGCTGGAGTAAATGAAGTACAGGGCAACCCCCAGGCAAACCACCGCGCCCAGACGGCTCGGCGAAAACGGAATCGCGGGATTGTTCAACCAGCCAAAGTTATCAATTAGCATACTCATGGCGAGCTGGCCGAATATCACCGCCACCGTGGCGACGGCGGTACCGATGCGCTGCACCGCCACGACCATGATCACAATGTAAGGCACGCCGAACATCGCCCCAAGGAGCTGCCATTTCGGCACGTCCAGCAGCGTGACCGCCTGCTTAGGCTCAAAGAAGAAAATGAGCAGGGCGGTCACCAGCGCGCCGACGGAAAACGTCAGAAACGCGCTTTTAAATACCCCGACATTGCTGCCGAGCTGTCCGTTAATCGCGGCCTGAATGCTCAGCGTTGCGCCGCCGCAGACGGCCAGAAGAATCATAATCAGTGTCATACGTTACCCCTGTGCGACCAGAACCAGTGCCGCAATAATAAAAACCAGCGCCACGATACGTTTTGCGTTTATCTTCCTGTGCGGCGTACCCAGCAGGCCAAAGTGGTCAATAATCAGGCTTTTAAAGACCTGACCAGCCAGAATGCCAATCATCGTCAGAGCGATGCCGATGGTCGGCGTGGCGATAGTCAGAATAACCACGTAAACAGGGCCGAGCACGCCGCCGAGCAGCTGCCAGCCGGGCTGGGCGAAAAAAGACGGGCTGCTGCGCGGGCTGAAAAACAGCATCAGCAGAAACGTCAGCGCGGCACCCACGCCGAAGATGCTGAACGTCGCCCATAAGTCACCCACTTCGCCGCCCAGCGGCCCCAGCAGACCCGCCTCGACGGAGAGGCCCATCCCGCCGGCAATCACCAGTAAAATCAAAACAAACTGCATTCTTCTTCCTCCGTTTTCAGGCGAAGAAGATTACGTCGGTAGACCCGTGAGAAAAATGCCATAATGCAGGAAACACCTTTGCAGGAAATGCATTAATGTCAGATGCCGGAAGCATGAACCTTCGCTCACTGCTGCTGTTTATTGCGGTCTATGAAACGCAGAACTTTTCCGTCGTTGCGCGACGAGAGGGAATATCTGCCTCGCAGGTGTCGCGTATTGTTCATCAGCTTGAGGACGCGCTCGGCCAGCAGCTGTTCTATCGCAATACCCGGGCGGTGATCCCCACGGAAAGCGGGCATCTGTTTATCCGCTATGCCCGGGCGATGGTCGATAACTTCGAAGAGGCGCGTCGTGAGCTGGATGAACGTTCGACCGAACCCTCCGGCACGGTCCGCATAAATGGGCCGGTATTTTTTGGACAGAGACACGTTGCGCCCGGACTGGCAGGTCTGGCCGAGCGTTATCCACGGTTAACCATTGAGCTGACGCTGACCGATGACTTTATCGACCCGCACCGGGATGCCGCCGATCTCATCTTCCGCATTGGCACGCTGACGGATTCGACGTTCCACGCCCGTGTTTTTGGGCAGCAGCGCTACCACCTCGCCGCATCGCCCGAGTATCTGCGTCAACACGGCGTCCCGACCGATCCGGCCGAGCTGAGCCAGCACAAATGTCTGGTCTATCGCGGTTCGTCCGGGCCTAACCGCTGGCTCGTGCGTCGCAAAGGGGAGACTTGGGTGCATTATCCGGTCGCGCCGCTGATGACGTCCAATAATGCGGAATCGCTGCTCATTGCCGCGCTGGGCGGGATGGGGATCGTCCTGTTTCCGGACTGGCTGATTGGCGACAGGCTGAAGCGGGGCGAGCTGGTTGCCCTTATGCCGGAAATGGCGTGCGCCATCAACACGGAGCAACTTTATATTGCGGCGATCTATCCTAACGCACGTCATCCGCCCCTGAACGTCAGGGCGGTGATTGATTATTACGTGGCGTTTTTCGGCACGCCGCTCTACTGGCAAACGTAAGGGATTACGCGCCGAGCTCCTTGCGGATAATTTCTGCGCCGGCGCTAAGCGCTTTCAGCTTGCCGTTAGCCACCTGACGGGAAAGCGGAGCCATGCCGCAGTTGGTTGACGGGTAAAGCTTGTCGGCATCGACGAACTGCAGCGCTTTACGCAGCGTATCGGCGACTTCCTCCGGCGTTTCAACGGCGTTGGTTGCCACATCAATCGCGCCGACCATCACCTTTTTACCGCGGATCAGCTCCAGCAGATCCATCGGTACGCGGGAGTTGTGGCACTCCAGGGAGATAATGTCGATATTAGAGGTCTGCAGCTTAGGGAAGGCCTCTTCGTACTGGCGCCACTCTGAGCCGAGCGTCTTTTTCCAGTCGGTATTGGCCTTGATGCCGTAGCCGTAGCAGATGTGTACCGCGGTTTCGCACTTCAGCCCTTCAATGGCGCGCTCCAGCGCGGCGATACCCCAGTCGTTCACCTCGTCAAAAAAGACGTTAAATGCCGGTTCATCAAACTGAATAATATCGACGCCTGCGGCCTCTAACTCACGCGCTTCCTGATTGAGGATTTTGGCGAATTCCCAGGCCAGCTTTTCGCGGCTTTTATAGTGCGCGTCGTAAAGGGTGTCGATCATGGTCATCGGCCCGGGCAGGGCCCATTTGATCGGCTTGTCCGTGAGCTGACGCAGGTACTTTGCATCGTCCACGAATACCGGTTTCTGACGCGCAACGGCTGAAACCACGGTCGGCACGCTGGCGTCGTAGCGGTTACGAATGCGCACCGTCTGGCGATTTTCAAAATCCACGCCGCTCAGGTGTTCAATAAAAGTGGTGACGAAGTGCTGGCGGGTCTGTTCTCCGTCGCTGACGATATCGATTCCCGCGCGGATCTGCTCATCCAGGGACAGGCGCAGCGCGTCCTGCTTGCCCGCCAGGAGTTCCTGATCCTGTAATTTCCAGGGTGACCACAGGGTTTCAGGTTGCGCAAGCCAGGTCGGCTTTGGCAGGCTGCCAGCGGTAGAAGTCGGGAGCAATGTTTTCATAATAAAAGACCTTTTTTGATGAATTAAAGCGTGTAGTTATCAGACCACTGCTCAAGAATGTGTTGGTAAGGCTTAATAAAGTACGCTTCGGTAAAGCGACCCTGTTCAATCGCCAGTCGGCTACGCTCTTCCCGGTCATAAACAATTTTGGTTAAGGAGTGATCCTGCTGGTTCAGATCCGGTCGGTAGCACAGTCCCGCCGCCGAGTTTGCGTTATAAATTTCCGGGCGATAGATCTTCTGGAACGTCTCCATCGTGCTGATGGTGGCAATCAGCTCCAGATCGGTGTAGTCACTCAGCAAATCCCCGGTAAAGAAGAACGCGAAAGGCGCCACGCTGTTTTCCGGCATGAAATAGCGAACCTTCAGGCCCATCTTCGCGAAGTACTGTTCCGTAAGCGACTCGCCATCCGGCTGATACTCAACGCCCAGCACAGGATGCTGGTTACCGGTGCGGCGGTAGGTGTCTTTGCTGGAGACGCTCAGGCAGATCACCGGACCCTTGCTGAAGTTCTCTTTGTATTCCGGCGAGCTCACAAAGTGGCGGAAAATATTGCCGTGCAGTTCGCCAAACTTTTCCGGAATGCTGAAGTGCTGCTGGTTCTTGTTGTGTTCCAGCAGGCGTATGCTGAAATCATAATCCCGCACGTAAGAAGAGAAGTTATTTCCGACGATGCCAGGGATACGCTGGTTATTTTTTTTGTCGACAATCGTGGTTTGCAATATCTCAATGGCCGGGAACGGTTTTTCCGCGCCAATGTTCAAGTCGACAGAGATGATTTCCAGCTCAACCGCGTAGCGATCGGCGTTTGGGTTATCCCAGCGCGCCAGGGCGTTAAAGCGGTTGTTGATCATCACCAGCGTATTGCGCAGGTTTTCCTGTCGCTTTTCCCCGCGCGCCAGGTTGGCAAAGTTGGTGGTCGTACGCGTATTTTCTGACGGGTTGTAATTCTCATCGAAGCAACTGCGCTTAAGGGTATATGTGAAAGCTTTGCTCATTGTGGTTATGCATCCTAAGTTCATGTTGCTAAGAAGTTACCGATGCATAATTTATGCCTTAGCCCGCGGCGCAGGGGAAGTGACTTAATTTCAATGCAACATGAGGGAAGTTCATGAACAGTGTTGCGCGCATGCTGGGATAGGAAGAGTAAGGGGCATCGCGCCCCTTAGCGTTATGCTGTAAGACGTTCATTCCAGGCGTCACTGTGCATGATGTTGCCGTCGACAATGCGCCAGGTGATTTTTTCGTACTGCAAACTTACGCTTTCAATATGGTTCATTTTATTGTTGGCAGCGATCTTCACGTTCGGCACGCTGCAGTTAACACCCGTAACCTTTACGTTCTCCATCAAGACGGTGTAATAACAGACTTCCTGTCCGGCATCATTAATATGATAGAACTTGATTTCAGCGCTTTTAAGCGCCTGACCGGTAGATGCTGCTTTATAGAGATAGGGCGTGGAGCTATCAACTTCCTTTTCAATCCGCATGGATGAGTGTTGACGCGTGCCGGTGATCTTGCCGTTAGCGCTGTCTACCGGTAGGTTAAGGCCATGACTCAGCCCTATGATCTCAATGCTACCTTCACGGTCCTGAACATCAACGGAACCTTTAATATCTGCTCCACCATCGTCTTTTAGCCACATGTAGGGAGGAATTGGCATTCTTTATTTCCTTATTTTATTGAGTAGCAGTGTTGTTAAGCGATAAATAACCGTTGCGAGGGTCAGTACGATTAAAATATCGATATTGGTATATGTCTCATATATTGTTTCTGCATTCACGTCGCCATAAATAAAATCACATATAGATGAGGCCACGTCATGATCAAGATAGCGTTCAGCGGGTCCCAATATGCGGCCTACTATAATGCTGATGCATATAAACCAGACCGTTTTGAATAGCCTGATGCCCCATTTACGGACAAGTGTTGCTGTAGCCACTTTCAATCACCTCAACCCAGCCGCGTGCCATCAGTGAACGCATACAGGGAACCTGAATAAGTTCCGTACTCATCAGTGCATTGCGGATCAATGCGTAATCAGAATCATGGGCAATCGTGATACATCCCTCAGATAGCGTACCCGGATGCAGCCGAAACAAACCCCGATAGACGTTATCAATCCAGGTGCCATCATCGATACCCCAGTCATCCTTGTATAAAGCAAACCACTCATCGCGGCCAAATTCTGCCCCGGATCTAACCTTGTTCCACCGATCCTGAACCTTCGCTTTTAACCCTGAAAAGAAACCTCCAGTCCCTCTGTCAACAATCCAGTATTTCCCTGGGGGAATTGGGCCTGAGCCTTTAATAGCACCACATAATCCATTGTTTCTGTAAATTCCCTGCCCGGAATGGGCCATAAACACGCCGACGCCGTGCAGGTTAAAAGGCGCATAGTCAGCACCGTTAAGCAGCATTGTTCCTTTTAAGGCCATATTTTCTCCTTACTCTTTTAATAAGAGAAAAGCAGCCTACGCCTGAAGCGGGTACAGATATTCAACTCACATCATATTTATGAGATGCTCATTTTTTTTAAGAAAATGACCTGACAATTTTTAATCACTCTTGCGGCCGTAACGGTAGTAAACGCTGAATAAAGAATAAACAAGGCTCAGGCAACAAAGCGCCATGCCTACTTCTCTGGCACACGCTCTGTAATTCCCGCTATAATCCCCAAAATTTCCAACCGGTTTAGAAACAATTATGACAAAACTCACCTTACAAGAGCAGATGCTGAAAGCGGGCCTCGTCAGCAGCAAGAAAGCGGCAAAAGTGCAGCGCACGGCAAAGAAATCACGCGTTCAGGCGCGGGAGGCCCGTGAAGCGGTAGAAGAGAACAAGAAGGCGCAGATCGAGCGCGACAAGCTGCTGAGCGAACAGCAGAAGCAGGCCGTGCTGGCGAAAGAGTTTAAGGCACAGGTGAAGCAGCTGATTGAGATGAACCGCATCACCGTTTCAAGGGGCAACATCACCTTTAACTTCACCGACAGTAATCTGATCAAAAAAATCGACGTCGACAAGCAAACCCAGGCTCAGCTGATTAATGGCCGTCTGGCGATTGCCCGTCTGGTCATCAACGCCAGCGGCGACTGTGAATACGCGATTATTCCGGCGGTGGTGGCCGATAAAATTGCCCAGCGCGATGCCGACAGCATTGTGCTAAACAGCGCGCTCAGCCAGGAAGAGCAGGACGAAGACGATCCGTACGCGGACTTCAAAATCCCTGACGATTTGATGTGGTAAACCGCGTTCAGAACGGGGCGGCGTGACGGGCGTTAACCGGCTCTCCGCTCACGGGATGAATAAAATTCAACTCGCTGGCATGCAGCATCAGCCGGGGCGTATCCTCAGCCCCCGGCGCTTCAAGACCGCCATACAGATCGCAGCCCAGAATTGGGTGCCCCAGCTGCTGACAGTGAATGCGCAGCTGGTGGGTTCGCCCGGTCTCCGGCGTCAGTATCACCCGCGTTAACGGCAGTCCCGTACCCTGATAAAACCGTTCCACCACCCGATAGCGGGAGCGGGCGGGTTTTCCGCTGATGGGGCAGATTGACATCAGCGGGAACAGCGCCGGGTCTTTGGCAATCGGCGCGTCTATTATTCCCTCGTCGTTTTCCACATGACCGCAAAGCAGGGCGCTGTAGACTTTCTCCACGCTGCGCTGGCTGAACTGCTGGCACAGCGCCGCGTTGATGGCCTTATTGCGCGCAACCACCATCAGCCCGGACGTGCCGAAATCCAGGCGGTGTACCAGCGTGCAGCCGGGGTACGTCTGGACCAGACGATAATGGACGGAATCAAGGTTTTGCGGATTTTTGCCCGAGAGGCTGAGCAGACCGGAGGGCTTATCGATCAGCAGCAGATGTTCATCCTGCCAGAGGATCTGAATGTCGTCGTGACACGGTGGGGCTATAAAAGAATCAATAATCGCAGACATCAGGCCGCCCGGCTGGAGAGTGGGAGCGGATGATAACGAAATGCGGGGAAAAGAAAAACCCTCCCACCAGGCGGTGAGAGGGCAAAATCTTAGGCTGCTACCAGGCTGTCGATGGCGGCTTTCGCATCGGTCTGCGCTTTGGTCGCCACTTCCGGACCGTAAGCGATACCTTCCGCGAACACGAAGTTCACGTCAGTGATGCCGATGAAGCCCAGGAACAGGCTCAGGTACGGCGCAACCAGGTCGGTTGGGGTATCTTTATGAATACCGCCGCGGCTGGTCAGGACGATCGCACGTTTGCCTTTCACCAGACCCTCAGGGCCGTTCTCGGTGTAACGGAAGGTTACGCCAGCACGCGCCACCAGGTCGAAGTAGTTCTTCAGCTGGGTAGGGATGTTGAAGTTGTACATTGGGGCGTTGATAACGATAACGTCATGCGCCTGCAGCTCAGCAATCAGCTCGTCGGACAGGGCCAGGGCTTCCTGCTGACGTGGAGACAGCGGTGCATCGCTTGGGCGCAGCGCGCCAACCAGCTCGCCATCCAGCACAGGAATTGGGTTTGCAGCCAGGTCACGCACGGTGATTTCGTCAGCAGAATGCTGTTCACGCCACTGTTCAACGAAGTAATCAGACAGCTGACCAGACTGAGAGTACCCTGCCAGAATACTGGATTTCAAAACTAATACTTTGCTCATGGGTGATTCCTGTTTTTGCATTTGATTGAAGGGGGTTGCCCCGTTGCTTGTTGACACTCTATTCACAATCCTGCCATAGAGATAGCGCAATATATCGAAGCCTATGTTCGAATTTTTTGAATAAGGCGCGAAAGGCGTCATTGTGGTACTCTATAGCAATCATTAAAAAGAGAATTTATCAGGGCGTGTACTGCCCTTTAACGCTATGACAGAACAACAAAAATTGACCTTCCCGATGCTCCTGCAACAGCTCGATTCTCTGATGCTGCGCGACAAACAGCGCTTCGCCCGTCGTCTGCACGGCGTTAAGAAGGTTAAAAATCCTGATGCTCAACAGGCCATTTACCAGGAGATGGCGAAAGAGATTGAACAGGCGGCAGGGAAAGTCTTGCTGCGCGAAGCCGCGCGCCCGGCGATTACCTACCCGGAAAACCTGCCCGTCAGCCAGAAAAAACAGGACATCCTTGAGGCCGTCCGCGACCACCAGGTGGTGATTGTCGCGGGTGAAACCGGTTCGGGGAAAACCACTCAGCTGCCGAAGATCTGTATGGAGCTGGGGCGCGGCCTGAAAGGGCTGATTGGCCACACCCAGCCGCGTCGTCTGGCGGCGCGTACCGTGGCGAACCGTATCGCCGAAGAGCTGCAGACGGAGCCGGGCGGCTGCATCGGTTACAAGGTGCGATTCAGCGACCACGTTAGCGATAACACCATGGTCAAGCTGATGACCGACGGTATTCTGCTGGCGGAAATTCAGCAGGATCGTCTGCTGATGCAGTACGACACCATCATCATTGACGAAGCGCACGAGCGCAGCCTGAACATCGATTTCCTGCTCGGCTACCTGAAAGAGCTGCTGCCGCGTCGCCCGGATCTGAAAATCATCATCACCTCCGCGACCATCGACCCGGAGCGCTTCTCGAAGCACTTCAACAATGCGCCGATTATCGAGGTGTCAGGACGCACGTATCCCGTGGAAGTGCGCTATCGCCCGATCGTTGAAGAGGCGGATGATACCGAGCGCGACCAGCTGCAGGCCATCTTCGATGCCGTTGACGAGCTGGGCAACGAAAGTGCGGGCGACATCCTGATCTTCATGAGCGGCGAGCGCGAAATCCGCGACACCGCCGATGCGCTCAGCAAGCGCGACCTGCGCCACACGGAGATCCTGCCGCTGTACGCCCGTCTGTCAAACAGCGAGCAGAACCGCGTCTTCCAGCCGCACGGCGGGCGCCGCATCGTCCTGGCGACTAACGTGGCGGAAACCTCGCTGACCGTACCGGGGATCAAATACGTGATCGACCCGGGCACGGCGCGCATCAGCCGCTACAGCTATCGCACGAAGGTTCAGCGGCTGCCGATTGAGCCGGTCTCTCAGGCTTCCGCAAACCAGCGTAAAGGCCGCTGCGGCCGCGTGTCGGAAGGGATCTGTATTCGTCTCTATTCCGAAGACGATTTCCTGTCGCGCCCGGAATTCACCGATCCGGAAATTCTGCGCACCAACCTGGCGTCCGTTATCCTGCAGATGACCGCGCTGGGGCTAGGAGACATCGCGGCGTTCCCGTTCGTCGAAGCGCCGGACAAACGCAACATACAGGACGGCGTACGCCTGCTGGAAGAGCTCGGCGCCATTACCACCGACGAGCAGGCGACGGTCTACAAGCTGACGCCGCTGGGCCGCCAGCTCAGCCAGCTGCCGGTGGATCCGCGTCTGGCCCGTATGGTGTTGGAAGCGCAGAAGCACGGCTGCGTGCGCGAAGCGATGATCATTACCTCGGCGCTCTCTATTCAGGACCCGCGCGAGCGTCCGATGGACAAGCAGCAGGCGTCTGACGAAAAGCACCGCCGCTTCCACGACAAAGAGTCCGATTTCCTCGCCTTCGTGAACCTGTGGAACTACCTCGGCGAGCAGCAGAAAGCGCTCTCCTCGAACCAGTTCCGACGCCAGTGCCGCGTGGATTTCCTCAACTACCTGCGCGTGCGCGAGTGGCAGGATATCTACACCCAGCTGCGCCAGGTGGTGAAAGAGCTGGGCATTCCGGTGAACAGCGAGCCGGCGGAGTATCGCGAAATCCATATCGCGCTGCTGACCGGCCTGCTGTCCCACATTGGGATGAAGGACGCCGAGAAGCAGGAGTATACCGGCGCGCGCAACGCCCGTTTCTCCATCTTCCCCGGTTCCGGCCTGTTCAAGAAGCCGCCGAAATGGACCATGGTCGCCGAGCTGGTTGAAACCAGCCGCCTGTGGGGGCGCATTGCCGCGCGTATCGATCCGGAATGGGTGGAGCCGGTGGCGCAGCATCTGCTTAAGCGCTCGTACAGTGAACCGCACTGGGAGCGCGCGCAGGGTGCGGTGATGGCGACCGAGAAGGTGACCGTTTACGGCCTGCCGGTGGTTGCCGCGCGGAAGGTCAACTACAGCCAGATTGACCCGGCGCTCAGCCGCGAGCTGTTTATCCGCCACGCGCTGGTGGAGGGAGACTGGCAGACGCGCCACGCCTTCTTCCGTGAAAACCTGAAGCTGCGCGCCGAAGTGGAAGAGCTGGAGCATAAATCGCGCCGCCGCGACATTCTGGTGGACGATGAGGCGCTGTTTGAGTTTTACGACCAGCGCATTAGCCATGATGTGATTTCCGCCCGCCATTTCGACAGCTGGTGGAAGAAGGCCAGCAAAGAGACGCCGGACCTGCTCAACTTCGAAAAAAGCATGCTGATTAAAGAGGGCGCGGAGTCGGTCAGCAAGCTCGACTACCCGAACTTCTGGCATCAGGGCAACCTCAAGCTGCGTCTGACCTATCAGTTTGAGCCAGGGGCCGACGCCGACGGCGTGACCGTCCACATTCCGCTGCCGCTGTTAAACCAGGTCGATGAAGGCGGGTTTGAATGGCAAATTCCCGGCCTGCGCCGCGAGCTGGTGATTGCGCTGATCAAATCCCTGCCGAAACCGGTGCGCCGTAACTTTGTGCCTGCGCCAAACTACGCGGAAGCGTTTTTGGGCCGCGTCACGCCGCTGGAGCTGCCGCTGCTGGACGCGCTCGAGCGCGAGTTCCGGCGCATGACCGGCACCACCATCGACCGTGAAGACTGGAACTGGGATCAGGTGCCCGATCATCTGAAAATCAGCTTCCGCGTGGTGGACGATAAAAATAAAAAGCTGCTGGAAGGGCGTTCGCTGAGCGAGCTGAAGGAGGCGCTGAAAGGCAAAGTTCAGGAAACGCTGTCTGCGGTGGCGGACGACGGCATCGAGCAGAGCGGGCTGCATATCTGGAGCTTTGGTCAGCTTCCGGAAAGCTACGAACAGAAGCGCGGTAACTATAAGGTCAAAGCCTGGCCGGCGCTGGTGGACGAGCGCGACAGCGTGGCGATCAAACTGTTTGATAATCCGCAGGAACAGCAGCAGATGATGTGGCGCGGGCTGCGTCGCCTGCTGCTGCTCAACATCCCGTCGCCGATCAAGTATCTGCACGAGAAGCTGCCTAACAAAGCCAAGCTCGGGCTGTACTTCAACCCGTACGGCAAGGTGCTGGATCTGATTGACGACTGCATCTCCTGCGGCGTGGACAAGCTGATCCACGAGGCGGGCGGTCCGGTCTGGACGGAAGAGGGCTTTGCTCAGCTTCATGAAAAGGTGCGCGCGGAGCTGAACGACACCGTGGTGGAGATAGCCAAACAGGTCGAGCAGATCCTTACCGCCGTGTTCAATATCAACAAGCGCCTGAAGGGGCGCGTGGATATGACCATGGCGCTGGGGCTCTCGGACGTGAAGGCGCAGATGGCGGGGCTGGTCTATCGCGGCTTTGTCACCGGCAACGGCTTCAACCGTCTCGGCGATACGCTGCGCTATCTACAGGCGATTGAAAAACGTCTGGAAAAAATGGCTATCGACCCGCACCGCGATCGCGCGCAGATGCTGAAAGTGGAGAGCCTGCAGCAGGCGTGGCAGCAGTGGCTCAACAAGCTGCCGCCGGCGCGCCGCGACGATGAAGACGTGCAGGCGATCCGCTGGATGATCGAGGAGCTGCGCGTCAGCTTCTTTGCCCAGCAGCTCGGTACGCCGTATCCGATTTCGGATAAGCGTATCCTGCAGGCGATGGAGCAGATTTCCGCTTAAAACCCGGTTTTATCCCTCTCCCTGTGGGAGAGGGATCATTTTCACCCGTTCACCATCGCCAGCGTAAACCCATCCCATCCCTTAACCCCCACCGTTTGCAGCGCGGTGGCGGTTAGGCGCGGGTTATCCCCAATCATTTCGATAAAACGCCGCACGCCCTGTACGCGCGCGTCGTCGCTTTGCCCGTTAATGACCTCTCCGTCACGCACCACGTTATCGCCGATTATCACCGTGCCGGGACGGGAGTAGTGCAGCGCCCACTCCAGATAGCCGGGATTGTTTGGCTTATCGGCATCAATAAAGATCAGGTCGAACGGCGGAACCTCACCGAAATTCTCCAGCGAGCTCAGCGCCGGGCCTTCAATCAGTTCAATGCGATCGTTCAGCCCCGCGAGGTGAATATTCTGGCGCGCAACGCGGGCATGTGTGGGATCGGCCTCAAGCGTAATCAGCTTCCCGTCCGGCGGCAGGGCGCGCGCCATCCAGATCGAGCTGTAAGCACCCAGCGTACCGATCTCAAGAACGCGTCTTGCCTGCGTCATGCGCACGAACAGCGCCAACAGCTGTCCCTGATTGGCCGCCACGTCGTGCTCGGGCAGCCCGGCGCGCTTGTTGTTTTCCAGTACCTGACTGAGCACGTCATCGCCAGGGATCAGCGAAGAAATCATGTAATTATCTACTGCAGACCATTGTTGACGCATAGATTGACTCCTTGGATTTTTCTCCCTCTCCCTGTGGGAGAGGGGCGAGGTGAGGGCATCAGCGCGCAAGCCGGGTTCATGCACTCTTCCAGCCGCCGCCCAGTGCTTTATACAAATCGATCTGCGCCAGCAGCAGGTTATTTTTCACCTGCACCACGCTGGTCTGCACCGAGTACAGCGTGCGCTGCGCGTCCAGCACGTCCAGATAGGAGGAGTAGCCGTTGCGATTGCGGTTCTGCGCAATGCGCAGCGTCTCCTGCGCCACATCCTGCTGGGCAAGCAGCTCGGTCAGCTGTTCCTGATAGCGCGCAATAGCATCAAGGCTGTTGTTCACTTCGGCAAACGCGTTACGCACGGTTTTTTCATAGGCGTACAGCGCCTGGTTACGCTGGGACTGGGAAATATCCACCTGCGCATTCAGCGCCTGGCGGTTCAGCAGCGGCGCAAGAATGCTGCCCCCGACGCTCCAGAGCTGTAGCGGGTTGTCCAGCAGGCCGGACAGGGTGCGATCCTGTATCGATCCTGTCGCGGTCAGGTTGATCGACGGCAGCAGGCTCGCGCGCGACGCGGCAAGCGAGGCGTCGGCCGCCACCAGCTGGCGTTCGGCCTGAACGATATCCGGCCGACGGTTCAGGAGAGTAGACGGCAGCTGCGACGGCAGCGTCAGCGGCGTTAGCGCCTCAAAGCTTCCGCTGCGCGCTACCGCCCCGGGATTGCTTCCCAGCAGCAGGCTGAGGGCGTTTTCCTGCTGCGCAATCTGATGCTGCAGCACGGGAATCTGCGCTCGCGTTGAGCGGAGTTCGGAATCAGACTGCATCAGCTCCAGACGCGAGCTGTAGCCCGTCTCAAACTGACGTTTCGCGAGGTTAAATGCCTCTTCTCGCGATTTCAGCGTGGATTCGGTCACGTGCAGCTGCTCGTCAAGCGAGAGCAGGGTGACATACCCGGACGCAACCGAAGACGCGACGGTCAAATCCGCGGCGGCGGCGGCGGCTTTTTGCGCCGCCAGCGAAGCCTCGGCGGCATTGGCCGTGCTGCGGTTGACGCCCCAGATATCCACGTCGTAGCTCGCCGTCAGGCTCCCTCTGTACAATGTGCCGTAAACCGGCAGCCCGGTCGCGGCGGATTGTGAACGGGCACGCGTCCCCGTTACGCCCGCGTCAAGCGACGGAAACAGGCTGCCGTCGGCCGCGAAGACCCGCGCCTGATACTCGTTTATCCGTTCGCGGGCGATCAGCACGTCGCTGTTATGCTGTAGCGCCTGATCCACATAGCGGTTGAGGTTGTTGTCGTGAAAATTGCGCCACCAGAGCTGCTCCGCGGGGCTGGCAGGGCCGGAGACGGTGCGCCACTGGGTGGGGATGTGCAGCGTCGGCTGCGCCTGTTTCACGTCAACGGACTGGCATCCGGCCAGCATGACCGCTGCCACCAGCGCGGCTATCGGGCGAAGGATCATTACTTCGCCTCCCGCGTATCAATGGTCACCTGTACCGACATACCCGGACGCAGCAGCGCGGAGTCCTCTGGCTTGCCGAGCACCTCGATGCGCACCGGAATACGCTGGGCGATTTTGACAAAGTTGCCGGTGGCGTTGTCCGGCGTGATGGCGCTGAACTCCACGCCGGTCGCCGGGGAGATGCTCTCCACGCGGCCCTGATACGCTTTGTTGTTCAGGGCATCAACGGTGAATTTGACAGGCTGACCAACGCGCAGCTCCGCAAGCTGGGTCTCTTTAATATTGGCAATAACCCAGTGCTGCGGCGGAACCAGGGTGGTGAGGTGGGTCCCGGCGGTCACGTACGCCCCGAGACGAACGGCGATCTGACCCAGCTGGCCGTCGCGCGGCGCCACAATACGCGTGTTTTGCAGATCGATCTGTGCCAGTTCAAGCGCCGCTTTCGCGTTTTCGACATCTGCCTCCAGCGCGCCGCGGTTCACAATCACCGTCTGCAGATCCTGACGCGACATCTCAAGCGAGGCTTTGGCCTGCTCGATATCGGCGCTGCCCTGGGCCGCGCTGGCCAGCGCCGCATCGCGTTCGCGTACGGAAAGCGAACCGTCAGCCGCCAGATCCTTAACGCGCTTTAAATCCGCCTGCGTTTTGAGGCTCTGGGCGCGGGCATTTTTCAGCGCCGCGTCGTTTTTGGCGATCGTCGCTTCGGCGCTTTTACGCTGCTGCAGGTTGTTATTGAGCGCGGCAATTTTCATCGCCAGCTGTGCCTCGGCCTGATGCACGCGCTGACGATAGATGCGGTCATCGATCTGCAGCAGCAGGTCGCCTTTTTTGACCTGCACAAAGTCCTGAACCTTCACCTCGGTGATATAACCATTCACCTGGGGACTGATGAACGTCGTCTGGCCGCGCACGTAGGCGTTGTCGGTAAACTGCGCGTGGCGGGTGAACGGCGGCAACTGCCACGCGTAAAGGATCACCAGCACGCCGACGATGCCGATGGCAGCGGCGGTGAAAACGGAAACAATGCGCACATTTTTGCGGGTGTTGGCCTGCTCTTTAGCGGCATCCTGCTGACTCATAAACTCTCCAGAAATATTTCAATTATTTATTGCCGGTGGCGTTCTTCAGCGCCATACGGGCAGTGATGCGCAGGCGCAACAGGCGCCATAAAATCCAGACCAGCGTGGCGGCAGCGATGCCCGCCGTCAGCAGATAAGTATCGTTGTAAGCCAGAATATTCGCCTCAAGCGTCGTCACCGTTTGCAGCTGCGTGATCGCCTGCGTTCCCAGCAGCGAACTGTCGCCAATCAGGCTCCGGTACATCTGGGTGTAAATCTGGATACGCTCGTTGACCAGCGGATTGAGCGTGGTGAGCTGGTCCGCCAGCAGGCTGGAATGGTACTTCTCGCGCCAGGTCTGGAAGGTTCCGAGGATCGCGGAGCCCAGCAGGCCGCCGAGGTTCTGGCTCATGCCGAACAGCACCGAGAAGCTGACCAGGTTGCGCGGATCGGCGATCACCCCGCCAATGGCCGCCAGCATGGCGGGCGCCAGGAAGAAGGCGCTGCCGAAGCCCAGCAGGAACTGGCTGAGCATCAGCTGATCCGGCCGGGTCAGGTTATTGGACTGGCTGTCCAGCAGCGAGGCGACAATCATCAGCGCCAGAGAGGTGATAATTGGCCACGCCAGTTTGGCCGGCTTAATTGTGAGGCAGCTGGTGACTATCCCGCAGACGATCCCGGCGAAAATAGACCACGCCAGGTGGGTCATCTGCTCATTCTGTAACCCCACGTACTGCAGCCAGCCGATGACGCCGGTGTTTTGCTCCGCCAGCACGATACGGATCAGCAGCATGATGAGCCCCAGACGGACGATGCTGCCGCTCGACAGCCAGCGGGTGTTAAGCAGCGGGTTGGCGCGGTTATGTTCAAAGACGATGGCGGCCACAATCAGCACCAGCGATAGCGCCAGCGACCAGCCGATCCACGGCGCCTCGAACCACCAGTCAAGGCGGCCCAGCGAGAGCACGGCGCAGAGCAGGGCCATTCCGGGAGCCATTAAAAAGAAGGTGATAAAGTCTTTCTTCTCAAAGACCTTGCGCCTGTCACCCGGGGGCAGTTTTAAGGCTATCACGCAGGCCAGGGAGATCAGCGCCAGCCCCAGCTCGAAGAAATAGAGCCCGCGCCATTCGTCCAACTGTAGCAGTTCGGTGGAAAACAGACGGGCCAGAGGAATGGCGAGCGATGAGCCGGTAATCCCGATGGTGAGCGCCTTCAGGCGGTGCTTCGCAGGCCAGGCCTGGATCTGATAGTAAATCCCCAGCGAGCTGAGCGCGGCGGCCACCATCCCATGCGCGGCGCGCACCATCAGCGCCGAGCTGAGATCGTTAACGAACAGGTGGAAAAAGGTCACCAGCACGTACAGCACCAGAAAACCTTCCGTGAAGGCGCGCAGACCGTACTGCTGGCGGAACTTGACCAGCAGCAGGTTGATAGAGATGTTGGTCATGACGTAGACCGCGGGAAGCCAGGCGATTTCGGTCGACCAGGCCCCGAAGGTCCCCTGCAGGTTTTGCAGGTTGGCGGTCACCACCGCATTCCCCAGCGCGCCCGTCAGGCACACCAGCAGGCCCACGACGCCGTAGGCAATGCGTTTTGGCATACTGTGCTCGGGCGTGGAAGGGGAACCCAGCAGGGCGGGTTTCTCATGTGGCTGCCACTCGCGAGGAGCATAAGGGTCGCGTTCGGGCAGGCGCATAACGTCGTTTACCTTAGAAATGATTGAATAATTAGCGGGCTAGCGATTCTACGTCTGCCGCAAATGATAATTCAAGTGAATATGATTTACGCATGTTAATCAAATGTAGAAGGGAAGTTTAAGGAAAAAGAGCGGCCCGATGTCGCCGTTGTGTTGAGAACCTGAAGTCGCTACCCTGAAGGAATAGAGAGAAGGAGTTCATCATGGAACAGCCCCATTTTCCCATCCTGCCGGATGCCACGCTGGCGGCCATCAATACTGTCGGTGAATGGCTGGCGCAGGATGACCTGAGCGGCAGCCGCCAGCAACCGGACGTCGATGCGGTCATCCTGGCAGGAAACGCGGTGATCCCAACCATTGAGGCGGCCTGCCGGATTGCCTCTCAGAAAGACGTGCCGCTTCTGATTAGCGGCGGCATCGGGCATTCAACCACCTTTTTATACGCCGCCATCGGCAGTCATCCGCGTTATCACACCGTACCGGTCACGGGGCGGGCCGAAGCGAGCATTCTTGCCGACATTGCGCGGGCGTTCTGGCAGATCCCCGAGGCGCAGCTGTGGGTTGAGGATCAATCCACCAACTGCGGTGAAAACGCGCGCTTCAGCTGGAATATGCTGAAACAGCATCAGCGAGTGACCGGGCGGGTGCTGGTGGTGCAGGACCCGACGATGCAGCGCCGTACGATGGCGACGTTTGCCCGCGTTTGCCGGGATGAGCCCGTATCACCGCAGTGGATAAGCCATCCCGGGTTTACGCCAACGCTGCAAAATGGCAAAGAGGGCGTGGAATTTAGCGCGGGCAATAGCGGACTGTGGCCCGTTGACCGCTACATTTCACTGGTTCTGGGTGAGCTGCCGCGTTTGTATGATGACGTTAACGGCTATGGTCCGGCCGGGCGGGATTTTATCGCGCATGTTGAATTCCCTGAGGCGGTGATTGCCGCATGGGGACAGTTAAAGCAGGACCCGGTCCTGGCGGATGCGTTGGCCAGACGCTCGCTTCTCTGAATATTCAGTAAACCCCCTCTCAGGAGAGAGGGGGAACATATTACAGCGCCGCAAACTTATCCAGCGTCCGCACCAGCTGCGTCACAAAACCGTACTCGTTGTCATACCATGCGACGGCTTTCACCAGCTGCAGCTCTCCCGCTTCTGACACCTCCGTCTGCGTGGCGTCAAACACCGAACCGTAATGCGAGCCAATCACATCGGACGACACAATCTCTTCGTCGGTATACCCGAACGATTTATTGCCCTGCGTCGCCTTTTTCAGCGCGGCGTTGATCTCCTCAACGGTCACTTTCTTGCCGAGAATCGCCACCAGCTCGGTGACCGAACCCGTTTTTACCGGCACGCGCTGCGCGTGGCCTTTCAGCTTGCCGCTGAGCGCAGGGATCACCAGACCGATGGCCTTTGCCGCACCGGTGGTGTGGGGAATGATATTCTCTGCTGCCGCCCGCGAAGCGCGAAGGTCTTTCCCGCGCGGGCCATCCACCAGCGCCTGCGTACCGGTATAGGCATGAATGGTGGTCATGGTGCCCACTTTTATTTCAAACGCATCGTTCAGGGCTTTCGCCAGCGGGGCGAGGCAGTTGGTGGTGCAGGATGCGACGGAAATAATGGTGTCACTGGCGTCAATGGTGTCGTCATTCACGCTGTAGACGATGGTTTTCATCTCACCCGCTGGCGCAGAGATCAGCACTTTCTTCGCGCCGGCGTCCAGGTGCGCCCGTGATTTTTCTTCTGAAGTATAAAAGCCGGTGGACTCCACGACGATATCCACGCCTGCGGCTTTCCACGGAATGTGCTTCGCCTCTTTTTCGGCGTACACCGCAATGGTTTTACCGTCCACAATCAGCGCATCCTCGGTGAAATCGACGCTCCACGGGAAGCCACCGTAGTTGGAATCATGCCTGAGCAGGTAGGCCAGCACTTTCGGTGAGGTGAGGTCGTTGATGGCGACGACGGTATTGCTGTCCTGGGTTTCAAGAAGGCGACGCAGTACTAGGCGCCCAATGCGTCCAAAGCCGTTAATGCCAATTTTACTCATGGTGTTCTCCTGTAAACGTGTCGATACGACAGTTTGAACTCATCCAGGCTTAGACCATCACGGACAGGGCGGCAATTGAAGATGCTTCATGCGGGAGGAAGTATTTGAAAAACCATACAGAAAAGTTAATGAATTTTTAAGGAAAGGGGATTATGTTGGCGCGATAACTGTTTTTAATCGGGAAATGACATGCGCACTAAATATACAAGCCTGCAAATCGGCATCCACTGGCTGGTGTTTCTGTTAATCATCGTCGCCTACTGCGCCATGGAGTTCAAAGGTTTCTTCCCTCGCACCGCGCGTCCAGCGATCAATATGATCCACGTCTCGTGCGGGATCAGTATCCTGGTGCTGATGGTGACGCGTCTGCTGGTTCGCCTGAAATTCCGCGCGCCACCGATTCAGCCGAAGCCAAAAGCGATGGTGACGGGGATGTCCCATCTGGGGCACCTGGTGGTGTATCTGCTATTTATTGCGCTGCCGCTGATTGGCATTGTGATGATGTATAACCGGGGAAGCGAATGGTTTGCTTTCGGCCTGGCGATGCCGCATGCGGCGGAGTCCAATTTTGACCTGGTTGATGTGCTGAAAGAGTGGCACGAGACGCTGGCGAACCTGGGCTATTTTGTGATTGGCCTGCACGCGGCGGCGGCGCTGATGCACCACTATTTCTGGAAAGATAATACCCTCCTGCGCATGATGCCGAATAAGCGTCAATAAAGGCGAAAAACAGGCCGGGTAGGCGCAGCGCCACCCGGCTTGTTTTTTAACTCAGTAGCGCACGCTCTTCATCAGTTAACGCCAGCGGCTGCGTTGACCCCGTCTCCGACGACTTCACCGCCGCTTCCAATACGGCCATCACCGCCAGTGCCTCAACAGGGTGGACAGGATTGGTGATTTTCCCGAGCAGCGCATCACGTACGTTGACGTAATACTGGCGCTGATCGCCTTTCGGGGTAGGGATCGTCTGCGGTGAGCCGTCAGCCCCAAAGAACACCATGCTGTCGCTGTCTTCGCCCCAGGCTTCACTGCCGGGAGTTACCCCTGAGAGCAGCTGCGCTTCCTGCTGATCGATTCTGGCTTTTACCACGCTGCCCTTGTCCCCGTGGACGGTAAAGCGTGCCGTACCGCCAGCCACCAGCATGCTGGCGTGCAGAATGACCTTATGCTCCGGGTAGTTTAAGACCACGTGCGCCCAGTCGTTAATTTCTGCGCCGTCGCGCAGCGTCGCGATATTCCCCTGAACCGACTGCGGCAGGCCAAAGAGCTGTAGCGTCTGGTCAATCAGATGAGGACCCAGATCAAACCACAGACCGCTCCCGGGTACGTTCTGCTCGCGCCAGCGTACGCGAACTTCCGGGCGGAAACGGTCGATGTGCGATTCCAGGTGTTTAACCTTGCCGAGCGTGCCTTGCTCGATAATCTGCTTAATGCCGAGGAAATCGCTGTCCCAGCGGCGGTTGTGGAAGACCGAGAGCAGCAGCTGCTTTTCATCCGCCAGCGCAATCAGGTCGCGGGCTTCCTGCATGTCGAGGGTAAAAGGTTTATCCACGACCACGTGTTTACCCGAGTTCAGGGCAAGTGTCGCCAGCGGGGCGTGCGTGGCGTTGGGGGAGGCAATCACCACCAGATCGATATCAGGATGCTGAATAGCCTCTTCCGGTGTTGCCACCACCTGTACGTCCGGCAGGTCGCGTTTAACCTTCTCTTCATCACGAGAAGAGACCACGGCCAGCTTAATCCCGTCCACAGACTGGATCAGCGGGGCATGGAAGGTTTTACTGACAAATCCATACCCGATCAGCGCAATGTTGATTGTTTGAACTTTACTCATGACCTTCTCCACGTTAATTCGCGCACACCGTAACCTGCAGTGCGCTATGGTCCCCAAGCTCAGGCCAGGGACGATCTAAAAAGAGTTGTTGGATGCTGGATAACCCGGAAACCAGATACGGCTCGCAGCGGTTAATTTTCAGGTGGTCGGCGACAATCCAGTGCGCATGGCTTGCGTCGAGCATCGCGCGTTTAACCTCGGCATCCGCTTCTTTACCGGCGCTCAACCCGAGTTCGGCATGAATGGCGCACGCCCCAAGTATGGCGATATCTGCCCGATACCGGGACAGCAAAGACAGCGTGGCGCTTCCGGCAAACAGTCGCTGCTTGTGGTCCCATTTCCCGCCGAGCAGGATCAGCTCAATATCTTCCCGGTCGCTAAAATGCTGGGCGATATCCAGCGACGTGGTAATGACGGTGAGCGGCCCCTGAAGAAAGGTGGCGACGGCCATCACCGTGCTTCCGGCATCCAGAAACAGGGTGGAGCCCGGTGGAACCTGCTTTGCAACCAGCTTACCCAGGCGCTGTTTGGTCTCCGGCAGCAGCGTGTTGCGTCCATGACGATTCATAGCGGAAAGGTTGAGCGCGATGGCTCCGCCGTGGTTCTTCTGCGCAAGGCCTTGGTTTTCCAGGTCGGTCAGATCCCGACGGATGGTGTCCGCTGATACCTGCAGCTTTTCTGCCAGCTCGGTGATGGTGGCCTGGCCTTGCTCGCTGAGTAAATCCAGGACGTAGCGTTGACGAGCGGTTTTGTGCATGGGGGGTATTCCTGCAAAATGTTGCAATAGTTTGCATAATACAGCATTTAGCCGCAGAGAGAAGAGGAATGTCCTTAGGACGATGTGCAGAGGCATGATGATTCAGATGCGTGATTATTAAAATATTATTAAGCAGGTATAAGTAAGCCGTTTAGAATGTTAATCACTATGTTATTGTTATGTTTTATTTAACGGTTTGGATTATGCAACCAGTACATTGCTTCTGGGTGGAATAAAAAGCTGATTTATCCATAATTATTGGTATTTAATTGCTTACATTAGTTATTTAATGGTTTTTAATTTCAATCAAATCCGCCGGGTTACTTAAACTGACACTTCTTTGAAAATCTTTGTGTCTGACCCGCGCTGAAATTAACGCAAAAATGTGCATATTACGAATTAGGAATTTTCCTTAAATAACAGTGGGTTTATATGTTTCATTTGAAAGTCTATTTTCAGGGTTTTGTCCAGAAACCCCATGTTTTTTCTTATTTGTAACACCGCATTAACATTGTGGGTGTAGTGGGCTATACCGCATTTTGTTATGCTGCTAACCACTTTAAGAAATAAGTAAATTCTTAATTGAAATTAGACGCAGGCAGATCTCATCTCCAATGGAAATGGGTGTGGGGAGTATTACCTTAAATTCAGCAAGGTAGCTAAATAAGATATTTGTCTAATTATCTATACCTCTTCTTGGGTATTTGCTTGAGTAACACTCAGAGTCAGGGAGATAACATGACGATATTACGAAAGCCTATGTTACGCCGATTTACAGCAGCACTGGCATTCATTTCATTAGCCATAAATACGGCGTACGCCAATAGCAGTCAGGTGGGCATTGCCCCGGTTGCCACGACAACCTTAAAAGAAAGTATTCTTTTTGCGATCGATCGCGATCCGTCAATTAGTCAACAGGCCGCGCAATTAGGCATTGGCCAGGCACAAATAGATGAAGCGCGCAGCGGCTGGATGCCGCAAATATCGCTGAACGGAAGTACAGGGCACAGCCAGACCACCGATTCCAGCGGGTCGCTGAAAAATTCAGCCGCCTGGGGGCTGAGCCTGACGCAGCTGCTGTACGATTTTGGCAAAACCAATAACAGCATCAGCCAGTCCTCCGCCCAGCGCGATAGCTACCGCTATCAGCTGATGGGCACGCTTTCGGACGTGGCGGAGAAAACGGCGCTGAGCTATGTAGAGGTCAAACGCTATTCCGATCTGCTGCAGGCGGCAATTGATAACGTTCAGGCGCTCAAAAACGTCGAGCAGCTGGCAAAGCTGCGCGCAGACGCGGGCGTGAGTTCCACCTCCGATGAGCTTCAGACCCGCACGCGCATTGCCGGCATGCAGGCGACGGTCGCGCAGTATCACGCCGCCTTAAACAGCGCGCGCGCCAGGCTTGCGGTATTAACCGGAATGCAGGCAGAGGCTTATTCGCCGGTGCCCGCGAATCTTGCCGTGGAGCCTGACTCGCTCAACCGCATCGATTATTCCCTGATACCGGCGGTGATGGCCGCGCAGAACATGGAACGTTCGGCTCAGTATGGCGTGGAAACGGCGAAGTCCCAGCACTGGCCGACGTTAAGCCTGAAGGGTGGGCGCACCCGTTATGAATCGGACAACCGTTCGTACTGGGACGACCAGATCCAGCTCAATATCGACGCGCCGCTGTATCAGGGGGGCGCGGTTTCCGCTCGCGTTCGGCAGGCTGAAGGCGCACGGGCCATGGCCTCTTCTCAGGTCGATCAGGCGCGTTTTGATGTCCTGCAAAAAGCCTCCGTCGCGCAGGCGGACTGGACCGGCGCACGGGGAAGAATGGAGGCCGGAAAGCAGCAGCTGGAAAATGCCCTGCGGGCCCGCGATGTTTATAAAAATGAATACACCCTGAGCAAGCGCAGCATTAACGATCTGCTCAGCGTTGAGCAGGATGTCTGGCAGGCCACCTCAGCGAAAATACTCGCCGAGTATGACGGCTGGAGTTCGGCAATTAATTTTGCTTCCGCGGTTGATAATTTGATGCCGCTTATCGGAATAGAGAAAAACGCAGCCGCAAAATTACCCGATTTGAGTTAAAAAAAGACGCGCCTTTCTGCGCGAAATAAGTCTGACAATAATGGGTGTTTTTTCCCAGGGATAGCTACATCCGTCTGGTGGACATATCCACAGGAATCCGTACACCTGCAAGGAGAAGAATATGAGTAACGTAAAAGTTGTTGATGTCATCATTCGCAAAACGGCGGAGAAAACGAAATTAACCGGCGAAGGAAATCTGTCGGTCTCTATTTCATCCCCGAGCGTGATTGAAATCCAGGGTTCTGCTCAGGATGTGGTGCGCTATGTCCGCCAGGGTAAAGATCTCCTCATTTATATGAAAGATGGCAGCGTTATTCGCTGCAATAACTATTTTGTTGAAGATCCTGAAACGCATAATCAGTCAGAGCTGGTATTCAACGATCGTCAGGAACTGACGCATATTTCTTTTGCCGATACCGGGGAAGCATCGGGTGCTGCGGTGACCGAGTTAACCGCGCAGGCCACACCGATTAGCAGCATTCAGCCTTTCCTCGAGCAGGAAAGCGTCTTAAGCGACGCCCCGTGGGGCTGGATTGCGGGAGCGGCATTAGGTGGCGGTGCCATCGGGGCGCTGCTGGCAAACGGCGGTGACGGCGAAACTAAAACGAAAGTTATTGATAACACCAAAGAAGTTGAAAGCGCTACGCCGACCTTCTTGCTCTCGGATAAAGCGGGTGACAAGCAGGGCGTGCTGAGTGCAAACGAGATCACGGACGACAGCAACCCAACCTTTAGCGGCACCGGTCAGCCGGGTGCGACCATCCAGATCAAAGACAGCAGCGGCAGCACCATTGCCAGCACCATGGTCGGTAAAGACGGCACCTGGACGGTAATGTTACCGACCCAGACGGACGGGGAGCACACCTGGTCAGTCGTGCAGATCGACGGCAGTAAAACCACCTCAGCGGGCAGTATCACCGTGACGGTCTCTACCGCCGAAGCCGCCATTACGCTGGCCACCACGGCGGGCGATAACGTGCTGAACGCCAGCGAGCAATCCGCGGGCTTTACGCTTTCGGGTGCCAGCAAAAACCTGGCGCAGGGTACCGAACTCACCGTGACGCTGAACGGCAAAACCTACACGGCTGAAGTGGGAGCAGACGGCGCGTGGCGCGTTGACGTGCCTGCGGCAGACGCGAAGGCGCTGGGCGATGGTACCTGGACGGTCAACGTCAGCGGCAAAGACGCGGCGGGTAACACCGTCAGCGGAAGCCAGACGATTGGCGTGGATACCACTGCGCCAACCCTCTCTGTCGATACCCTCGCGCAGGACAACATCATTAATGCGGCTGAGCACAACCAGCCGCTGACCCTGACCGGTAAAACGAACGCGGAAGCCGGTCAGATCGTCACGGTCACGCTGAACGGTAAAAACTATAACGCCACGGTGGGCAGCGACGGCACCTGGTCCGTCACGCTTGATGTGAACGACGTGCAGGCGCTGAATGAGGGCAATCACACCCTGACGGTTAACGTTAGCGACAAAGCGGGCAACGGCTCGTCCGTAACGGCAGATTTCACGGTGGATACCGCCGCACCGGTCGTCACCATCCATACCGTGGCGGGCGACGATACACTCAATATCAGCGAGCAGGGCCAGGCGCAGATTATCTCCGGGCTGGCGAGCGGCGCGGCGGCGGGCGATGTGGTCACCGTGACCCTTGGCGGCCAGACCTTCACCGGCGTGGTGCTGGCGGACGGCAGCTGGAGCGTGGGCGTTCCGGCGTCCGTGCTGGGCGCGCTGGGTGAAGGCAACCACACGCTTTCGGTTTCCGTCACTGACGCGGCAGGCAACACCGGCAGCGCCACGCACGGCATTACGCTGAGTGGACACCCGCCGGAATTTACGATTGACGCCATCAGCCAGGACAACGTGCTGAATGCCCAGGAGGCGATGCAGCCGCTGAGCCTGACCGGCACCAGCAATCTGCCGGACGGCAGCGCCATCACCGTGACGCTCAACAACGTCAGCTATCAGGCCACCGTAGAAAACGGTATCTGGGCAGTCCAGGTGCCGGTTTCCGACGTCCTGAATCTGGCGAACACGCTTTATACCGTCAGCGTCAGCGGGACCGACAGCGTAGGTAACAGCGGTTCTGCCGAGGCGAATCTGCTGGTGGATACCGTACTTCCGCAGGTCATCATCAACACATTTGCGGGCGACAACCTGGTCAATAACGCCGAAGCGGGCGTCGAACAAACCCTCAGCGGTCGCGTCACCGGCGCGGCGGCGGGCGATACCGTCTCCATCACAGCCGGCGGCAAGAGCTACACCGCAACGGTTGGGAGCGATCTGACCTGGAGCGTGAAAATCCCGTCAGCGGATCTTCAGGCGTTCGGCGACGGGGATTTAACCTTCAGCGCGTCCGTCACCAACGGGCACGGCAATACCGGCACCGGCGAGCGTGATATCAACATCAACGCGGAGCTGCCGGGTCTGCGCGTGAACACCATTTCCGGCGATGACGTGATCAACGCCATCGAACAGCAGCAGGATCTGAGCGTCACCGGCTCCAGCACCCATCTGGCCGCAGGCACGCAGATTATCGTCACCATCAACAGCGTGGAGTACGTTACCGCGGTGAACGCCAGCGGCAACTGGCAGATCGGCGTTCCGGCGGCGGACCTGCAGGCCTGGACGGCGGGCGGCATGACGGTTAGCGTCAGCGCGGTAGATGCCTGGGGCAATCCGGTTGCGGCTGAACACCCGATTGAACTCGATCTGAACGCCGTGGCGGTCACCATTGATACCGTCTCCGGCGATGACCTGCTGAATGCGGCAGAAAAAGGCAGTGATTTAACCCTTTCCGGCCAGACGCAGGGCGTGGAGGCGGGGCAGACCGTGGTGGTGAAATTCGCCGACCAGACCTTCACCGCGCAGGTGCAGCAGGATGGCTCCTGGAGCCTGACCGTACCCGCCAGCGCCATGGAAACCCTGATCGACGGGCGCGCGCAGGTGAGCGTCAGCGTCACTAACGTCAGCGGCAACAGCGCCGACGCGTCGCGCGTGGTCACGGTGGATACGCAGCCTCCGGCGATTACGCTCGATAACCTGACCGCCGACAACATCATCAATGCCGCTGAAGCGCAGCAGGATTTACTGTTAAGCGGCAGCAGCAGTGCGGAACCCGGCCAGACGGTCACCGTGACGCTGAACGGCAAAACGTATCAGACCACGGTCCAGACGGACGGTACCTGGCAGCTGAGCGTCCCGGCGGCAGATGTGGGTGCCCTGACGGATGGCATCGTTACCGTGACGGCCACCGTCAGCGACGTGGCGGGCAACGCCAGCAGCGCCGATCGCGTGGGTCTGGTGGACGCGACCGTACCGCAGGTGACCATCAACGACTTTGTCACCGACACCAACACCGTAAACCAGCTCGCCCATTCACAGGCGCAGATCCTGAGCGGTTCCGTCACCGGTGCGGCGGCGGGCGACCTGGTCACCATCACCATTAACAGCGTCGACTACACCACCGTGGTGGATGCATCCGGCAACTGGAGCCTTGGCCTGCCGGCATCCGTCGTACAGGGGCTGACCGACGGCACCTGGACTATCGACGTCTCCGTGACCGACAGATCCGGCAACACCGGAAGCAATTCGCTGGATGTGGTGGTGAACACCTTGACGCCTGTCATCGGTATCAACACGCTGGCGGCGGACGACGTGATCAACGCGACCGAGAAGGGCGAAGATCTGCTGCTCTCCGGCACCAGCAACCAGCCGGAAGGCACAACCATTACGGTGACTCTGAACGGCATTCAGTACACCGCCACCGCTGACGCCAGCGGAAACTGGAGCGTGACCGTACCGGCCTCGGCCGTAAGCGCGCTGGGAGAAGCCCATTACACCGTGACGGCGAGCGTCACGGATAACGTAGGCAATAGCGCCTCAACCACGCACGATGTGCTGGTGGACAGCTCGCTGCCGGTGGTCACGATCGACACCCTGGCGGGCGACAATATCGTTAACGCAGCGGAAGTGGCGGCAGGGCAAACCCTGACCGGTAAGGTGACGAACGCGGCGTCAGGTGACACTGTCACTATCATCCTTGGCGGCCAGACGTACACGGCCACCGTGCAGGACGATCTCACCTGGAGCCTGCCGTTAAGTGAGAGCCAGTTCACCGCGCTCGGCAACGGCGACCTCACCGTATCCGCCAGCGTGACCAACGGCCACGGCAATACCGGCTCTTCTTCTCTCGACTTCACCATCGACGCCCAGCTTCCGGGGCTGCGCATTGATACCGTCGCGGGCGATAACGTCATTAACGCGATCGAACACGCCCAGAACCTGATTGTGTCCGGTACCAGCACCGATCTGGCGGCGGGCAGCGCCGTAACCGTGACCATTAACGGTAAAGCCTATTCTGCAACGGTGCTGGCGGACGGTACCTGGCAGGCGGCAGTACCGGCGGCTGATGTGTCCCAGTGGACGGACGGTTCGCTGGATATCAAGGCAAGCGCGCAGGATGCTTCCGGCAACCCGGTGGCTATCGGCACCGTCGTGGACGTCGATCTCGCGCCTGTCGCCATCACCATCAGCAGCGTGACCGACGATAACGTGCTCAACGCGGCGGAAAAAGGCCAGGATCTGCTGCTTTCCGGCACCACGTCCAACGTTGAAGCGGGTCAGACCGTGACCATCACCTTCGCGGGTAAAACCTATACCACGACGGTGGATGCCAACGGCGACTGGACCTGGACCGTTCCGGCAGCCGATTTGAGCAGCCTGAAAGACGGTGACGCCAGCGTGCAGGTCACCGTCACCAACGTGAACGGCAACGCGGCGTCTTCGGCGCAGGAATTCAGCGTCGATACCACCGCGCCGACGGTGACCATTAACACCATCAGCGGCGATAACATGCTTAATGCGGCTGAGGCGGCGCAGGATCTGACCCTGAGCGGCACCTCGACTGCCGAAGCAGGCCAGACGGTCACCGTGACCTTCAACGGCAATCAGTACACCGCGCAGGTGCAGGCGGACGGCAGCTGGACGCTGGACGTGCCTGCGGCGGATATGGCAGGCATCGCCGACGGCAGCGCGGCGGTCACGGCGACCGTGTCCGATAAGGCTGGCAACCCGGCCAGCGCGGGCTCCTCGGTGCTGGTCGACACCACCGTACCGCAGATTTCATTCAACATCGTTGCGGGCGACGACGTCGTGAATATTGCCGAGCACGGCCAGGCGCTGATCGTCTCCGGTAAGGTGACGGGCGCGCAGGCGGGTGACGTGATTACCGTGACCCTGAACGGCAAAGACTACACCGCCATGCTGGACGCGTCCGGCAGCTGGAGCGTGGGCGTTCCGGCGGCGGACGTAGGTGCGCTGGTTAACGGCGAACAGACGATCTCCGCGACCCTCACCGATAAAGCCGGTAACAGCACCACCGAGACGCACGCGTTTAACGTTTCCCTGACCGCGCCGGTGGTTGCCATCAATACCCTGGCGGTTGACGACGTGATCAACGCGACCGAGAAAGGCCAGGATCTGCTGGTGTCCGGCACCAGCAACCAGCCGGACGGAACCAGCATCATAGTGACCCTGAACGGGATTAACTATACGGCGACTACCGACGCCAGCGGGAACTGGAGCGTTACCGTTCCGGCGGCAAACGTCTCCGCGTTGGGCGAAGCAAGCTACGTCGTGACGGCGAGCGTAACCGACGCTGCAGGCAACAGCGCGAGCACCGGCCACAGCGTGCTGGTCGACAGCGCGCTGCCGCAGGTCACCATCAACCCTGTCGCCACGGACGATGTTATCAACGCAGCGGAAGTGGCTGCCGGTCAGACCCTGAGCGGCAAAGTAAGCGGCGCGGCGAGCGGTGACACTGTCACTATTTCAGTTGGTGGCAACATCTGGACCGCGACGGTTCAGGACGATCTGAGCTGGTCGGTCAACGTGCCGTCTACGGTCTTAACCGCCATCGGGAACGGCGATCTGACCGTGTCAGCCAGCGTCACCAACGGCCACGGCAACACCGGAACCGGCGAGCGCGACATCACCATTGATGCCAACCTGCCGGGCCTGCGCGTCGATACCGTAGCGGGCGACGACGTGATCAACAGCATTGAGCACGCCCAGAATCTGATTATCACCGGCTCCAGCGAAGGCCTGGCAACGGGCGCGGCGTTAACGGTCACCGTCAACGGCAAAACCTACGCGGCCACCGTGCTGGCGGACGGGACCTGGACGGCAGCCATTCCGGCGGCGGACGTCAGCGCGCTGAATGCGGGCACGGTCACCGTGACCGTGGACGGCCAGAGCGCGGCGGGCAATCCGGTTTCCATCAGCCATGACGTGAAGGTGGATCTGGCGACCGTTGCCATCAGTATCAACGCCATCGCCACCGACGATGTAATCAACGCGGCGGAGAAAGGCGCGGACCTGGTGCTGTCCGGCTCCACCACCAACGTAGAAGAAAACCAGACCGTCACCATCACCTTCGGCGGCAAGTCGTACACCGCGACGGTGGATGCCGACGGCAACTGGACGGCGACCGTACCGTCTGCCGATTTGGGCAGCCTGAAGGACGGCGATGCCAGCGTGCAGGTAAGCGTCACCAACGTGAACGGCAACAGCGCGTCGGCAGGCCGCGAGTACAGCGTGGACGCCACCGCGCCGACGGTATCTATTGAAATTGTCAGCGACAACAACATCATCAATGCGGCCGAAGCGCAGCAGGATCTGGTCGTTAACGGCGTGACCAACGCCGAAGCGGGCCAGACCGTCACCGTGACGCTGAACGGCGTGGACTACACCACCACCGTTGAGGCTAACGGCAGCTGGAGCGTGACCGTGCCGTCCGCGGATCTGAGCGGTATTACCGACGGCAACTACACCATCAGCGCCGCCGTATCGGATAAGGCAGGCAACCCGGCCTCTGCGGATCGCGACGTATTGGTGGATACCACCGTTCCGCAGCTGACCATCCACACCGTTTCCGACGACGACGTGATCAACAGCGCCGAGCATGCGCAGGCCCTGATTGTCACGGGTTCCGTGACCGGCGCGGCGGCGGGTGATGTGGTCACCGTTACCCTCAACGGCAAATCGTACACCGCCACACTGGATGCCTCCGGCAACTGGAGCGTTGGCGTGCCTGCGGTGGACGTCACCGCGCTGGCCGCCGGGGATTACACCATTACCGCGGCGCTGACCGATAAAGCGGGCAACAGCAACAGCGCCACGCACGGCGTGGAGGTGAACCTGACCGCGCCGGGGCTGACCATTGACACCGTTTCCGGTGACGATGTGATCAACAATACTGAGAAAACACAGGATCTCACCCTCTCCGGTACGGCTTCCGGCCTGGCGGCGGGCGCGGTGGTGACCGTGATGCTGAACGGCAAAGCGTACAGCGCGCAGGTGGACGATAACGGGAAATGGACGACTACCGTTCCGGCGAGCGAAGTCGGTCAGCTGGGTGAGGCGCTTTACACCGTCACCGCATCGGCAACGGACAGCGTTGGCAACAATACCAGCACGTCGCACACCGTGAACGTGGAATCCGTTCTGCCGGGCGTGATCGTCAACACCATTGCGGGCGATGACGTGATTAACGCGGCGGAGCTGGCAGCCGGGCAGACCATCAGCGGTAAGGTGATGAATGCCGAAGCGGGCAACACCGTGACCGTGACCATTGGCGGCAACAGCTACACCGCCACGGTGCAGAGCGATCTCTCCTGGTCCGTTAACGTGCCGTCGGACGTGCTGACGGCGCTGGGCAACGGCGATTTGACGGTGTCGGCCAGCGTGACCAACGGCGTCGGCAACAGCGGATCCGCTGAGCGCGATATCACTATCGACGCTAACCTGCCGGGCCTGCGCGTGGATACCGTGGCGGGTGACGACGTGATCAACAGCATCGAACACGGGCAGAACCTGATTATTACCGGCACCAGCGACGGGCTGGCGGCGGGCGCGGCGCTGACCGTGACCGTTAACGGCAAAACCTATCCTGCGACCGTGCTGGCGGACGGCACCTGGAGTGCGGCGATCCCGGCTGCGGACGTGGGTGCGCTGAATGCAGGCACGGTCACCGTCACCGTTGCGGGCCAGAGCAGCGCCGGTAATCCGGTCTCCATCAGCCATGAGGTGACAGTGGATTTGGCGACCGTTGCCATCAGCATCGATGCGATTGCCGCCGACGACGTGATTAACGCCGTCGAGAAGGGCGCGGATCTGGTGCTCTCCGGGGCGACCTCGAACGTTGAGGAAAACCAGACCGTTACCATCACCTTCGGCGGCAAGAGCTACACCGCGACCGTAGGCGCCGACGGCAAATGGACGACCACGGTGCCAGCGGCCGATCTGGCGGGTCTGAAAGACGGCGACGCCAGCGTGCAGGTGAGCGTCACCAACGTCAACGGCAACAGCGCCTCGGCGGGCCGCGAGTACAGCGTGGATGCGACCGCGCCGTCCGTGACCATCAACACCCTGGCGACGGACGACATTCTTAATGCCGCCGAAGCGAAGAGCGATCTGACCGTGTCCGGTACCAGTACCGCCGAAGCGGGCCAGACGGTGACCGTGTCGCTGAACGGCAAAGACTACACAACAATCGTCAGCGCGGACGGCAGCTGGACGCTGAACGTTCCGGCGGCCGATCTGGCAGGATTAACCGACGGCAGCGTCACCGTTACCGCATCGGTCAGCGACAAGGCGGGTAACCCGGCGTCCGTAGACCACAACCTGACGGTGGATGTGACCGTTCCTGCGGTCACTATCAACACCATCGCGGGTGATGATGTGATTAACGTGGCTGAACACAGTCAGGCACACGTTATCAGCGGCACCGCCACCGGCGCGGCAGCGGGCGATAAGGTGACCGTCACCATCGGCGGCCAGACCTACACCACCGTGCTGGACGCGGCAGGTAACTGGAGCGTCGGCGTACCGGCAAGCGTGATTTCCGGCCTCAGCGACGGCACCGTGACCGTCACGGCGTCGGTTACCGACGCGGCGGGCAACACCGGCACCGGCACGCATAACGTGACCGTTGATACCGGTCTGCCTTCGGTCAGCTTCAACGCCATCAGCGATGACAACGTCCTGAACGCGGTTGAAAAGGGTCAGGATCTGAGCGTCAGCGGCACCAGCGCCAACCTGGCGGAAGGCACCGTGGTGACCGTGACCCTCAACGGTAAAAACTACACGGCCACCACGGCGGCAGACGGCACCTGGAGCCTGACGGTTCCGGCAGCGGATCTGGCCGGTCTGGGTCAGGCCAACTACACCCTGAACGCGACCGCCACCAACGGGGTGGGCAACAGCGTGAGCAACACCGCGAACCTGCTGGTGGACACCGCGCTGCCGACCGTTACCATCAACACCGTGGCGGGCGATAACGTCATCAACGCGGCGGAAGTGGCCGCAGGCCAGACGCTGAGCGGCACCGTGGCGAATGCCGAAGCGGGCAATACCGTGACCGTGACCATTGGCGGCAACAGCTACACCGCGACGGTGCAGAACGATCTGACCTGGTCCGTCAACGTGCCGTCAGACGTGCTGACGGCGCTCGGCAACGGCAGCCTGAGCGTGACGGCGACCGTCACCAACGGACACGGCAACACCGGCACCGGCGAGCGCGAGATCGCGATCGACGCTAACCTGCCGGGTCTGCGCGTCGATACCGTGGCGGGCGACAACGTGGTCAACAGCATCGAGCACGCGCAGAACCTGATCGTCAGCGGATCCAGCGACGGGCTGGCGCCAGGCACGGCGCTGACCGTCACCGTCAACGGCAAAAACTATGCGGCCACGGTGCTGGCGGACGGCACCTGGAGTGCAGCTGTTCCGTCTACCGACGTGAGCGCGTGGCCGGAAGGCACCGTCAAAATCAGCGTGACCGGCGACAGCTCAGCGGGCAATCCGATTACCATCAGCCACGACGTGACGGTGGATCTGGCGACCGTTGCCATCAGCATCAACGCCATCGCCACCGACGACGTAATTAACGCGGCGGAGAAGGGCGCGGATCTGGTGCTGTCCGGTGCGACCACCAACGTGGAAGCCGGGCAGACCGTGACCATCAGCCTGAACGGCAAAATCTATACCGCGACAGTAGACGACAGCGGTAACTGGACTTACACCGTGCCGTCTGCGGATCTGGCGGGTCTGAAGGATGGCGATGCCAGCGTGCAGGTGAGCGTCACCAACGTCAACGGCAACAGCGCCTCGGCGGGCCGCGAGTACAGCGTGGATGCGACCGCGCCGTCCGTGACCATCAACACCCTGGCGACCGACGATATCCTGAATGCCGCCGAAGCGAAGAGCGACCTGACCGTGTCCGGCACCACCACCGCCGAAGCGGGCCAGACGGTGACCGTGACGCTGAACGGCAAAGACTACACAACAACCGCAGGCGCGGACGGCAGCTGGACGCTGAACGTCCCGGCGGCCGATGTTGCGGCCCTGACGGACGGCAGCGTGACCGTCACCGTAAGCGTCAGCGACAAGGCGGGTAACCCGGCGTCCGTTGATCACAACCTGACAGTGGACGTCACCGTTCCGGCGGTGACCATCAACACCGTGGCGGGCGACGACGTGATTAACCTTGTTGAGCATGGCCAGGCGCACATCATCAGCGGCACCGCCACCGGCGCGGCAGCGGGCGATAAGGTCACCGTGACCATCGACGGTCAGACCTACACCACCGTGCTGGACGCGGTGGGGAACTGGAGCGTCGGCGTACCGGCAAGCGTGATTTCCGGCCTCAGCGACGGCACCGTGACCGTCACGGCGTCCGTCACCGACGCGGCGGGCAATACCGGCACCGGCACGCATAACGTGACCGTCGATACCGGTCTGCCGTCCGTGGCGTTCAACGCCATCAGCGGCGATAACGTGCTGAACGCGTTGGAAAAAGGTCAGGATCTGAGCGTGAGCGGCACCAGCGCCAACCTGGCGGAAGGCACCGTGGTGACCGTGACCCTCAACGGCAAAAACTATTCGGCCACGACCGCGGCAGACGGCTCCTGGAGCCTGACGGTTCCGGCAGCGGATCTCGCGGGTCTGGGCGAAGCCAACTACACCCTGAGCGCAGCCGCGACCAACGGCGTGGGCAACAGCGTCAGCAATACGGCGACCCTGCTGGTCGACACCGCGCTGCCGACCGTTACCATCAACACCATTGCGGGCGATAACGTCATCAACGCGGCGGAAGTGGCAACTGGCCAGACCATCAGCGGCAAGGTAGCGAACGCGGAAGCGGGCAATACCGTCACCGTATCCATTGGCGGCAATACGTACACCGCGACGGTACAGAACGATTTGACCTGGTCCGTTAACGTGCCGGAATCCGTCCTGACCGCGCTGGGCAACGGTGATTTGACCGTGTCGGCGACCGTCACCAACGGCCACGGCAACACCGGCGCGGGCGAGCGCGAAATCACTATCGACGCCAGCCTGCCGGGCCTGCGCGTCGATACCGTGGCGGGCGACGATGTGATCAACAGCATCGAGCACGGGCAGAATCTGATCGTCACCGGCTCCAGCGACGGGCTGGCGGCAGGCACCACGCTCACCGTCACCGTCAACGGAAAAACCTATGCGGCCTCCGTGTTGGCAGACGGCACCTGGAGCGCGGCGATCCCGGCGGCAGACGTCGGCGCCTTCTCAGCAGGTACGGTCACCGTGACCGTTGCAGGCCAGAGCGCGGCGGGCAACCTGGTGACCATCAGCCACGATGTCACCGTCGATCTGTCTGCCGTTGCCGTCAGCATCGATGCGATTGCCACCGACGACGTGATTAACGCGGCGGAGAAAGGCGCGGATCTGGTCCTGTCCGGCAGCACCTCGAACGTGGAGGAAAACCAGACCGTTACCATCACCTTCGGCGGCAAGACGTACACCGCGAAAGTGGACGCTGACGGTAACTGGACGGCCACCGTGCCGTCTGCGGATCTCGCGGGCCTGAAGGACGGCGATGCCAGCGTGCAGGTGAGCGTCACCAACGCGCACGGCAACAGCGCCTCTGCGGGCCGGGAGTACAGCGTGGATGCGACCGCGCCAGCCGTGACCATCGATACGGTCGCGGGCGATAACGTGATTAACGCCAGCGAAGCGTCTGCGGGCGTGGCTATTTCCGGCACCACCACGGCGGAAGTCGGTCAGACGGTCACCGTGGCGCTGGGCGGTAAGAGCTATACCGCGCAGGTGCAGCAGGGTGGAATCTGGAGCGTGAACGTGCCGGGTACCGACCTGTCCGCTCTGGCGGATAACGGCTACACCGTGCAGGTCAGCGTGAGCGACGCCGCGGGTAACCCGGGCAGCGCGGGCAAAGCGATTACGCTTGATACCACGCCGCCGACCGTCAGCTTTAACGCTGTCGCGGGCGATGACGTCATCAACAGCGTGGAGCACGGGCAGGCGCAGATCGTCAGCGGCACGGCAACCGGCGCGAGCGTCGGCGATAAGCTGGTCATCACCATCGGTTCGAACCAGTACACCACCACCGTGGACGCCAGCGGTAACTGGAGCGTGGGCGTTCCGGCCAGCGTGATTTCCGCGCTGACCGACGGCACCGTGACCCTCAGTGCGACGATTACCGACAGCGCGGGCAACAGCAGCACCCAGACTCACGACGTGGTGGTCAACACCGCCTCCGTGGCGCTGACCATCAATACCCTCAGCGGCGATGACGTCATCAACGCGGCTGAGGCGGGCAACTCGCTGGTGATTAACGGCTCCAGCGCCCAGTTCGCCAGCGGGACCCAGGTTACCGTGACGCTGAACGGCAAGAGCTATACGGCCACCATCCAGAGCGACGGCAGCTGGACGACCACCGTACCGGCCGCCGACGTGGGCGCCCTGGCCGATGGCGCGAGCTATCAGGTGTCCGTGTCGGCGCAGGACAGCGCGGGCAACAGCGCGTCGGCGACGCACGGCATCAGCGTGGATACCACTGCGCCGGTCGTGAGCATCGCGACGCTGTCGGCTGACGATATGCTGAACGCGACAGAAGCGCAGCAGCCGCTGACCGTGCACGGCTCTTCCAGCGCGGAGGCGGGTCAGACCGTCACCGTGACGCTGGGCGGCAAATCCTACACCGCCACCGTCGCGAACGACGGGACGTGGACGCTGGATGTTCCGGCGGCAGATCTGGCCGCCCTGAGCCAGGGCGCGCTGACGGTCACCGCCTCGGTCAACGACAAAGCCGGTAACAGCGGCCAGACCACGCACACCTTAACGGTGGATACCGTCGCGCCAACCGTGACCATCAGCACCGTCGCCGATGACGACATCGTCAACAACGCGGAGCAGCTGGCGGGCCAGACCATCAGCGGCACCACCACGGCGGAACAGGGCCAGACGGTGACCGTCTCCTTCAACGGGCACAGCTATCAGGCGACCGTCGGGGCAGACGGTTCGTGGTCTGTCTTCGTGCCGGGCCGTGATTTCCTCGGCCTGAGCGACGGGGAGTACACCATCACCGCTTCGGTAAGCGATAAGGCGGGCAACCCGGGCAGCGCGACGCACGACGTAACGCTGAACGGCGATGTCCCAACCATCACCATTAACACCTTTGCGCAGGACGATATCGTCAACGCCGCCGAGCACGGTACGCCGCTGGTCGTCAGCGGTACCACCGACGCCCCGGCGGGCCAGACGGTGACCATCACGCTTAACGGCAAAACCTACACGGCGACCGTCCAGAATGACGGCAGCTGGAGCTATACGGTGGGCAGCGCAGACGTGACCGCGCTGGCAGACGGCGGTTCTTACGTCATCAACGCGCAGGTCAGCAACACCATCGGCAACAGCGGCAGCGATAACCACACCGTGACCGTGGATCTCACCGCGCCGTCGATGGGCATTACGATTGATTCGCTGCAAAACGATACCGGCCTGAGCGCGAGTGATTTCATCACCAACGACAGCCAGGTCGTGGTCAACGGCTCGCTGACCGCGCAGCTCGGCAACAACGAGAAGGCGCAGATCAGCCTGGATGGCGGCACCACCTGGATTGACCTGACCGTGACGGGCACCACATGGCGCTACACCGATGGCCGCACCCTGACGGACGGTACGTATCAGTACCAGGTGCGCGTTATCGATAACGCCGGTAACGTGGGGGCAACGGACAGCCAGGACGTGGTGATTGACCTGACTAAGCCTGCGGCAAGCACCATTACGGTCGATTCCATCACCCAGGATACGGGCCTGTCCGGCAGCGACTTTATCACCAGCGACAGCCAGATCAGCCTGAAAGGGACGCTCGGCGCGGCGCTGGGCAGCGGCGACCACGCGCAGATCAGCCTTGACGGCGGCGTCACCTGGACCGACGTCAGCGTCAGCGGCCTGAGCTGGACCTATGTCGATGGCCGCACGCTGGCCGACGGGGATTACAACTACCAGCTGCGCGTGATTGACGACGCGGGCAATATCAGCGCCACCGCCAGCCAGGTGGTGACCATTGATACCGTTGCGCCGGACGCAAGCAAAACGATCGCTATCGACAGCATCAGCGACGATACCGGTCTGAGCAGCAGCGACTTTATCACCAACGATACGTCCCTGACGCTGCACGGCTCGCTCGGCGCGACGCTTGCCGACGGCGAATATGCCCAGATCAGCATCGACGGCGGCGTGACCTGGCAGAACGTCATCGTCACCGGCAACAGCTGGTACTACGTCGATAGCCGCACGCTGGGTAACCAGACCTATGATTACTACGTTCGCGTGGTGGATGCCGCCGGCAACGTGGGGGCCAGCGCCCATCAGCAGGTGACCGTCGATACGGTCGCCCCGGATGCGGCGATTACGGTGACCGTGGATAACATCACCGTGGATACCGGCTTCGACAATAACGACTTCCTGACCAGTTCGACCTCGTACACGCTGCACGGAACGCTTGGCGCAGAGCTCGGCGCGGGTGAATTCGTGCAGGTGAGCATGGACGGCGGCAGCACCTGGGTGTACGCCACCGTTAGCGGGACGCAGTGGAGCTACAGCGACACCCGTACCCTGACCGACGGTAGCCATAACTACCAGGTGCGGGTCGTTGACCAGGCGGGGAACGTCGGAGCCACCACCTCGCAGGCGGTGACGGTGGATACCCAGGCGCCGCAGTACGGCGTCACCATCGACAGCATCAGCGAAGATACCGGCCAGTCCGGCAGTGATTTCATTACCATGGACACTACGCTGACCATCAACGGTTCGCTGGGCAGCGCGCTGGCAAACGACGAGCGCGTGCAGATCAGCCTCGACGGCGGGAATACCTGGCTCGATACCACGGTCACCAACCAGCGCTGGAGCTACACCGATACCCGCGATCTGGCTGACGGGGACTATACCTACCAGGTACGGATTATCGACCAGGCGGGCAACGTGGGCTCCACCGCCTCTCAGGTGGTGACCGTGGACACCACGCCGCCAGCGACGGTAGGCACGGTAGTGAGCTATACCGACGGCGAAGGCGAGCGTCAGGGCACCTTTGGCAGCGCGGTGGCAACCGACGATAACTCGCCGCTGATCAACGGGACGCTGAACCGCGCCCCGGACGACGGTGAAATTGTGCAGCTCTACCGTGACGGCGTTCTGCTCGGCCAGGTGACCATGAACGGCAGCGCGAGCTGGTCCTTCCAGGACAACGGCCTGAGCGACGGCAATCACACCTATATCGTGCGCGTCACCGACAAAGCGGGTAACTACACGGAATCGGACGGCTTTGTGCTGAACGTCGATACCAGCATTCCGACCACCACGGCGGCGATTACCGCGCAGACCACGTCGGACACTACGCCGATCGTCAGCGGTACTGTCTCCGCTGACCTGGTGAACGGTGAATATCTGGTGGTGACGGTGAACGGCAAAACCTACACCTCCCAGACGGGCGGTGCGGTGGTGGTCGACCCGGATCACAACACCTGGTATCTGCAGATCCCGGACGGCGATGCACTGAGCGTGTCGAGCTACAGCGTGACGGCGCAGGTGAAGAGCAGCGCGGGTAACGGCAATACCACCGGTACGGCGACCGGCAGCCTGGTGATTGATACCACTTCGGTGAATACCGACTGGGCGACCACGGCGGGGAACAGCAACAACTCGACCATGACCCTCGGCATGAACAGCAGCGGTCTGTGGAATATCATTGCTAACGGCCAGTCTTACTCCAGCAGCGATAATTCGAGCTATGCCGGAAATACGCTGACCAACACCCGCGGCTACTACGTGGTGAGCCAGACCGCCGCCGACTTTGACCGTAACGGCACGCAGGACATCTTCGCGACCGAGAATACCTACGCCGGCTCCACGCAGGTGATGTGGACCTATGATGGCAGCACCTATAACGCCAGCCAGCTGGCGATGGGCACCACCATCTGGTACGGCGGCGTGATCGCGTACGACAAAACCGGGGATGGCTATCTGGATCTGGCGTACGGCGATGCCGGTATGGACTCACTGACCTACCTGGTGAACAACAACGGCGTTCTGTCGCCGGACGGCACCGGCGGGGAAGGCGGGTTCTACGGTCAGTTCGATTCCGGGCGCGAAATTTCCGGGGTTGACCTGAACAACGACGGCACGGTGGATATTGTTCAGCACACCAACCGCAGCGGCGCGTACTCGTTAACCGTGATCAACAACAACGGTAACGGCACGCTCTCCATCGGCCAGAACCTGACCAACGTGTTTGTGGTCAACGCCTCGAATACCACCACGGCGGCGTCCATGACGTGGGCGGACTTCAACGGCGATGGCTACATGGATCTGTACCTGGGCAGCAGCTACAACAACAACGGCGGGGTGATCTACTACAACGACGGTACCGGGAAGCTCTCTGCCACCAAGAGCGCGGTGGAAGCCTCTAACGCCACGGCGGGCTATCTGTCGGTGGCGGTGGACTGGAACGGTGACGGGCAGATGGACATCATCAAGCTCAGCACCTACGGCGGCTCGCAGACGGCGACCCTGTTCACCAACAACGGTTACGGTTCCACCTGGACCTCAAGCCAGCTGGCGTCAGGCCTGGCGAACGTCACCGGCGTGGCGGCAGTGGACTACAACTGGGACGGCGCGCAGGATCTGCTGGTCTCTCAGCAGAACGGCAAGGTGGTGCTGGTGCAAAACAGCAAAACCATTGCTGATGGCACCGCGATGCACCTGCACATTGTCGACAGCGAGGGCATCAACGCCTACTACGGTAACACGGTCAATCTGTACAACGCCGCGGGCGTGCTGGTGGCCTCGCAGATCATCAACGCCCAGTCCGGTATCGGGTCGAACGATACCTCTGCGCTGGTGAGCTTCTACGGGCTGGACCCGAATGAGACTTACTCGGCGGAGATCCTGAAGATCACCAACGGCGTGTCGGATAACGTCACCTGGACCGGCCTGGAGGCGGGCAACGGCAAAGAGGGCTATGTCCTGACGGCCGAAGCTACCACCGGTGGCCACAGCGGGACCATCACCGGGACCGGGTATAACGACACCTTCATCGCAGAGGATGGCACCTATACCTACAACGGTTCCGGCGGCTGGAATACCCACTCCGACTACGACACCTGGAGCAACACCGGTGGGATGGACGTGGTGGATTACCGCAACGCGACCTCCGGCGTTAACGTTGACTTGCGCCTCTCAACCGCGCAGAACACCGGGTTCGGTACCACGCGACTGTTGAACATTGAAGGCATCAACGGCTCGGATTACGACGACGTCATTACCGGCAACAGCGGTGATAACCAGTTCGAAGGGCGCGGCGGAAACGACACCTTCAACATCGGCAGCGGCGGTCACGATACGTTGCTCTACAAGCTGATTAACGCCTCGGATGCAACGGGCGGTAACGGTCACGACGTGGTGAACGGCTTCACGGTCGGTACCTGGGAAGGGACCGCGGACACGGATCGTATTGACCTGCGCGATCTGCTCTCCGACAGCGGCTATACCGGCACGGGCTCGGCGAGCTACGTGAACGGCGTGGCCACGCTGGACAGCAGCGCGGGCAATATCAGCGATTACATCCGCGTGGTGCAGAACGGCAGCAATACCGAGATCCAGGTTGACCTGGACGGTACAGGCGGTCAGTTCTCGCCAACCACCCTGGTGACGCTGAACGGCGTGCAGACGGATCTGGCGACGCTGCTGGCGAACCATCAGCTGTTAATTGCGTAAAACAACGCCGCGGGGAGCGATCCTCGCGGCCTTTTGCGTTTCTTTACATGAATAGCCATAACCCTATATTTCACAAGATTATTTTGCGGGCTCGTTTAGAGAGTGTTCGTTTTTCAATCATCCCGTAAAGGTATCATTTCAGTGCGTAATTATCGCGCTGGACAGGACGTAGCATTATGAAGACACATCCACAGTACGAACCCTGGCTGCAGGGCATGCTCATCATCGCGAAGCATTACCGGCTGGATTTTTCCGCGGAGCATGTTCGGGTCACGATTAACCATGAAAGCCAGTCTCCGCGCCAGCTGGTGCTGGAGGAGATGGCGCGCCAGCTTGGGCTGGGGATGCGTGTGGTGGCGGCGGAAGCGGTATCCCTCGATCCGTGGCGTCTGCCGCTGCTGGCGGAATTTACCGGCGGACAAATCGCGGTCATTAACCGCATGGACAGCGAAGGTAACGTCAGCCTGCAGTTTAGCGGCGACGCGGGGCTGGAGACAACGCTGACGCGCGATGAGCTCGGGTCGCGGTTAAAGGGCCTGATGGTGCTGCGCCCGCTCGAATCCACGCCGGATGCCCGCGTGGATGACTACATCAAACCCTATGAGAAAAACTGGTTCTGGCAGCTGGCGCTGAAGGACTGGCGACGTTACAGCGACATTATGCTGGTGGCGCTGGTCGCCAACGTGCTGGCGCTTTCGGGCATGGTTTTCTCCATGCAGGTGTACGACAGGGTGGTCCCGTCACAGTCTGAAGCCACATTATGGGTGCTGTTTGGCGGCGTGATGATTGCCATCGTGTTCGAATTCATTATGCGCATGCTGCGCGTGCATATTTCCGACGTGGTGGGGAAACGCGCCGACCTGCGCATCTCCGAACGCGTTTTTGCCCACGCGCTGCGGATTAAAAATGGCGCGCGCTCCAAATCAACCGGATCCTTTATCGCCCAGATCCGCGAGCTGGAGTCGGTGCGCGAGCTCATCACCTCGACCACCATCGCGGCGATCTCCGATCTGCCGTTCTTCCTGCTGTTCGTCTTTATTCTGTGGATGATTGGCGGGCCGCTGGTGCTGGTGGTCCTGCTCGCCGTGCCGCTGCTGCTTATCCCCGGCCTGCTGGTGCAGCGCCCGCTGGGGAAACTCTCCAGCGAAGGGATGCGTGAATCCGCCATCCGTAACGCCACGCTGGTGGAAGCGGTGCAGGGCATTGAAGACATCAAGCTGATGCGCGCCGAGCAGCGTTTCCAGAACCAGTGGAATAACACCAACGACGTCGCCGCCAGCGTCGGCATGAAGCAGCGCTGGCTGACGGGGTTACTGCTGACCTGGACTCAGGAGGTGCAGTCCATCGTCTATGCGGTGGTACTGCTGGTGGGCTGTTATCTGGTCATCAGCGGCGACATGACCACCGGTGCGCTGGTGGGCACCTCGATTCTGGCGTCGCGCACCATCGCGCCGCTGTCGCAGATCTCAGGCGTGCTGTCGCGCTGGCAGTCGGCAAAAGTGGCCCGCAAGGGGCTGGACGACCTGATGCAGCGTCCGATTGACGATCCGCAGCACGGCAAGAAGGTCCACAAAGCCCACCTGCGCGGCGACTATGCGCTTGATGACGTCGGGTTTTATTACGACGAGGAAGAGAAACTCACCGTGCTCAACGTCAGCAAGCTGCAGATCCGCGCCGGAGAGCGCGTGGCGGTGCTCGGGCGTAATGGCTCCGGTAAAAGCACGCTGTTGCAGCTGCTGGCGGGCATGCAGGAGCCGCAGCAGGGCAGCATCCTGCTGGACGATATTGCCCTCAATCATCTGGACCCGGCCGACGTGCGTCGCGACATGCAGCTGCTCGGCCAGCACGCCCGGCTGTTCTTTGGCTCCGTGCGGGACAACATCCTGATGGGGAACCCGCTCGCTACCGACGACGAGATTCACCAGGCGCTGGTCAACAGCGGCGCGCTGGAGTTCGTGCGCAAACAGAAAATGGGGCTGAACACCATCATCAACGAGGGCGGAACGGGCCTCTCCGGCGGTCAGCGTCAGGCGCTGCTGCTGGCGCGCGCGCTGATCACCTCCCCGAATATCCTGCTGCTGGACGAGCCTACTGCCTGGCTGGACGAGATGAGCGAGAAGCAGTTTATTCAGCATCTCCACAAATGGTTGGGTAAACGCCGGACGCTGGTCGTGGCGACGCATCGTCTGCCGATACTGGACCTGGTTGACCGCATCATCGTGCTGGAAAACGGCAAGGTGGTGATGGACGGCTCGCGCGATGCGATCCTGCATCAGCACGGCATGGCACCGCAGAAAGCCGCGCAGCGCACCGTGACCATGAAGCCGGCGGCGGTTGCAGAGGAGGGCGCGGCATGAATGATTTATCTCGTTTCAATAGTCGACTGAAGGAGCCACGTCTGCCGCGCTCGTCACTCGTGGCATGGTCGCTGTTCGCCCTGCTGGCGGCGTTTATCACCTGGGCAAGTCTGTTCCAACTGGATGAAGTGACGACCGGCAGCGGCAAGGTCATACCGTCTTCTCATGAGCAGGTTATTCAGTCTCTGGAAGGCGGCATTATCCACAGCCTGCTGGTGCGCGAAGGTGACATCGTGGAACGCGGCCAGCAGCTCGCGCAGCTTGACCGAACCAAAACCGAGTCGAGCGTGCTGGAGAGTGAGTCGCGTCTGAATGCCGCGCTTGCAACGGCGGCGCGCCTGAAGGCCGAGGTGAACGATACGGAACTTGCGTTCCCGGAAGAGCTGGATGACGACGTTGAGCTGGTTAAACAGGAAACAGCGCTCTACCAGTCCCGTCGTGAAAGCCTTGAAAAAGGGCTGGCCGGTTTGCGTCAGGGCGCCGAGCTGGTGCAGCGCGAGCTGTCGTTGACCCGTCCGCTGGTGACCCAGGGGGCGGCCAGCAAGGTTGAGGTGTTACGTCTTGAGCGACAAAAAAATGAGCTTGAGAATAAAATTACCGAGATGAAAAACCAGTATTACGTTCGCGCCCGCGAAGAGCTGGCGAAAGCCAACGCGGAGATAGAAGCCCAGCGTTCGGTGATGAAGGGGCGTGAGGACTCCCTGACCCGTCTGACCTTCAATGCCCCGGTTCGCGGGATCGTGAAGGATATTGACGTCACCACCGTGGGAGGTGTTATCCCGCCGAACGGCAAGCTGATGAGCCTGGTCCCGCTGGACGATCAGATGGTGGTCGAAGCGAAAATTTCGCCTCGCGACGTGGCGTTTATCCATCCCGGCCAGAAAGCGCTGGTGAAAATTACGGCCTATGACTATTCCATTTATGGCGGGCTGGAAGGGGAAGTGACCATGATTTCCCCGGACACCCTGCAGGATGAAGTGAAAAGAGATGTCTACTACTATCGCGTCTATATCCGTACCGACAGTAACCATCTGACCAATAAGCACGGCCAGGAATTTCCGGTCTTTCCGGGCATGATAGCTACCGTTGATATTAAAACCGGCAGTAAAACCATCCTGGATTATCTGCTGAAGCCGCTAAACAAGGCGAAAGAGGCGCTGCGCGAAAGATAAGAGAGTGGCGTTCGGGATCCCGAACGCCACGTTAATTATACCGTTGACGCCACGTTGTTAAGGTGGCGTCGTTCTTTAGGCACCACGTTGATGTAATGCGTGACATACGCAAAATATAAACCGGCATAGTTTTCCACCAGTTCGATAAAGGCCGGATAGATCGACATTTTTCCATCACCCCGATCTTTAAGATAGCCCGCCTCTTGCGCCGTTTTAATAATTCGGTTGACGTGGATGCGCGAAACGAAAAATTCTTTTGCGAGCGTGCTCGCTGAATAGTCAATGACGGCTCCGTGGGCGGATTTATTTTTCATGGCCTGCAAATAGATATAAAGCATAATCATTCGCCCTCCATCTTTATCAATAAACAACCCCACTTCAGGTAGCACCTTTCTGAACGTTAATCCCCGAAAAAGATATTCAGCCGCGCGGCGGAAGAAGTTGTTTCTCAAAATATCATTATCCAGCAGGTTTACATTAATATTAAAAGTCGGATAAAGAATGCTGACGGGCAAAAATGCCCCGGACATATAACGCTTAAGTTCATTGAGACCTTTTTCAGTTGGCGCGATTCTCGTTTTGCGTCGGTCCTCCGTGCAGCGCCAGGTACTGATGCGTCCGGTAGTTCTCAGTATTGTAATGATCGCAATAACGCTGTTGGGGCTGGCTATTTTATAGCGAGAGCATAACTCTTTAATCTCTGAAACTGATTCGGCCTGATTTCCAAAAATAAAACAACACATGGAGAGGATAATGTTGAACCGGGATTCCTGCAGCATTGTCTTGTAGAACAAAGGTTGTTTTTTGTAGATGGTGTCATTAATTGTGTAGTGCTCTAAAATTGCCTCACCGAATCGCGGATTGCTCTTTATAACATCCCTTCGATGTAGCAAGGCCCTGGATGAGATGTGATTATCCATAGCATTTTTCTCGTATTTGAATGAACCGATAGATGAAGTATCCAGTCTTCTTTTTCGGAATTTTCATTATACCCTGAGAATAAGATGTTTGCCGTTGTTATTTGCAAAGAAAAGTATATTTAAACGGCGGTGATTAACGCAAAGATGTTCCTCTGAGTTCAGCTGATAACTGTTTCTTACCCTTAGGCTGTACTGTAAAATTAATGTTTATAACAGGTGCGTTAAATTTTACGCATTCACAAATGGAAATGGTGCCTTAGTGCCCAGGAGCAGTTTATGACCCACAACATTTCTCTCAGAAATAGGGCGTGCGATGAACAAAAGTTTGTCATCTCAGCCTGCGGTTTTACGTTCCAGGGATATCGTCTGTTCCTTAACCAGTACGGAATACAGGCTTCGCATATTCATTTTGATGGGGATGAGGCATCGCAACAGGATATGGAAAATATCCTTATAAATCAGAATGCTCATGTTGTGGTGTTTCTCGGAAAAGGTATCTTAAGTCTCCTGGAGAGCCTGAAGCGACTGGCGTCCGTGCTCAATGCGTTGCCCGTTATTCGACGCGTCACGCTGTATGGCGACATACCGGATGGCTGGCTATATCGCACCCTGGGCAGTCTTTTAAATAATAGTTATCAATTATCATTGATTCGACTAGCCCGCGTTTCGGATGTCGTCACTGGTTCTCATACGCACCATCATGTATTTAAGGAACGTTCGTACTTATTACGCGATCGCTACAGGGATAATTCTTCGCAAGACAACGTAAAGTGGCTAACAAAAAGAGAGATTGACGTTTTATTAAATTTCTACCGCGGCATGTCCGTAAAAGAAATGTGCGATGAAATGGGATTATCTAATAAAACGGTTTATACCCACCGTAAGGAAGGCGTGCTGAAATTACGCTTAATTAAGCGGTGGTTACACGATTCGCATAATTTCAATGCGGAAAGAAGTATCAAGCGGCGGAGTCAAAACACGGAATTTACGGATAAGGAAGCAGAGATTTTTAATGCATTATATAAAAAAGAGATCTTCCCTGCTTATCAGATCATTACCGATCGTGACAAAAAAGGCGTAGGCTTTGAGATACTGATCCGCTGGAATAAAAACGGTAAAATTGTCAAGCCGACCAGTTTTCTCACGGATATTTCAAATCATGAGATATGGTTGAAAATTACCGCGCTAGTTATTCATGCCGCCGTGTCGGGAATTAATAAGTATAATGGTAAATACTATTTTTCTGTGAATATTCCACCTCGCCTGGCTTCAGGAAATGCATTGCCTGATATGGCAAGGAAAGCTATCGACATGCTGCTCAAACCGCAGTGGGCCGAGAAGCTGGTCTTTGAATTCGCAGAAGATATTGACGTGACGAAGGACAAAGGGATCCCAGAAACCATGCGGCATTTGCGTAATACGGGGTGTCGATTGTTTCTGGATGACTGCTTCTCTAATCACCAAACCATGTTCCCGGTGCGGCAGGTGCTTTTTGATGGACTCAAGCTGGATCGGGATATCGTTGAGCATTTTGTGGCAAACGACAATGACTATAACCTGATTAAAGCGATACAGATTTATAGCGACATGACCGGAACGGACTGTATTGCAGAGGGAGTAGACAGTGAGGAAAAATTTGAAAAATTAGTCGCGCTGGGCGTCAAAAACTTTCAGGGATATTATTTATCGCGAGCCGTGAAAGAGGACGAGTTAGATCGCATGGTCAGAATTTTTAGTTAAGAAAAAATAAAGCCCCGAAGGGCCTTTTATTATTTTCGACCCAACAGCAGGCCGAGAACAATACCTACCGCACCTGCGGCGATGAGGCCGGTGAGGGGATTATTTCTGACAGCTTCAGTGACGTCGGAAACGGCATCGCTGGCCTGCGCGGCATATTTTTTAGCCGCACCTTTTACCTGATGCTTTGGTGAATCTACGAATTCACCAAACTGCTGCTGCGCTGAACCTGCAAGCTCATCAAATTTATTTTTTGCTTTATCTTCAGCAAACTGGGTGTTTTTATCAGTACCGAAATCAGACATTTTTGCCTCCTTTTGTTGATAATTTAAGGATAGCCGCTCTTTGTGGATGTGGGAGACGAAAGGTTAATTTCGGCACCCGGCAGGGCTGTTTTCGGATATATCTCTATACCGGTAACCCGTTATTTCTCACTGTCATCCTGACCATAATACAGTTTCCCGATGCGGATCAGCGGGCGTCCCTGAGACTTACGATGCAGGTTACTGTCCCTGAGCGAATAAACGCACCCGCAGTATTCCTGCTGGTAAAACTGCTCCCGCTTGCTGATCTCAATCATGCGAGAGGAGCCGCCCTGTTTACGCCAGTTATAGTCCCAGTAAACCATACCCGGGTAGCGCGCGGCAGCACGCTGGCCGCAGTCATTTATCTGCTGCATGTTTTTCCAGCGGGAAATCCCCAGCGAGCTGCTTATGACGCTGAATCCATTTTCAGCCGCATAGAATGCCGTACGCTCGAAACGCATATCGAAGCACATGGTGCAGCGGACGCCACGCTCGGGTTCCCATTCCATGCCTTTCGCGCGCTCAAACCAGTTATCGGTGTCGTAATCGGCATCAACAAACGGCACGCCGTGTTTTTCCGCAAAGCGAATATTTTCCTCCTTGCGGATGAGGTATTCCTTCTGCGGATGGATATTGGGGTTGTAGAAGAAAATCGTGTAGTCAATCCCCGAAGCCTGGATAGCCTCCATCACTTCACCCGAACAGGGGGCGCAGCAGGAGTGCAGCAGCAGCTTGTCGGCACCGTCTGGCAGGGAAAGTTGTGGGCGGATAAAAGGGGCTGTCGTCATGGCGTTCTGCACTATGTTTATGAAATTTATGGAAGGGTAGCATAAATTCATCATCTGTTGAGACGGGATCAGGGCAGGACAGAGCGATCCCGCCGGGCGGGATCTACTCGGGTACCACGTGTCGCTATTCGGCAAATTTCAGCAGCGCCTCGCCATCAAGACGATAGCGTACCCATTCGGACTGCGGCAGTGCGCCTATGCTCAGGTAAAAATCAATAGCGGGCTGGTTCCAGTCGAGCACGCTCCATTCAAGGCGGCCGCACTGCCGTCTCACCGCCAGCTGCGCGATATGTTTCAGCAGCGCTCTTCCCGCGCCTTTACCACGATACTCCGGAGAAACGTACAGGTCTTCCATATAAATCCCGTTGCGTCCGAGCCAGGTAGAATAGCTGGTGAAGAAAACGGCATAGCCGGCGATCTTGCCTTCAAATTCCGCGATCAACGCTTCGGTTTTTGTGCCTGCGCCAAAGAGCGTTTCGCGGATCTCCTCCGGCGTGGTAACCACTTCTTCCGGCGCTTTTTCATACACCGCCAGCTCGTAGATCATGGCATATATTACTGCCGCATCTTCGGGGCGGGCCTGACGAATGGTGATGCTCATTGTTTTTCCTGCTTTTTAGCCTGTGTTCGATTGATGGCGATAAGCATACGGAGTATTGTCCGAAGAATTAAGTGCAATGAAATCAACAAATGATGAATATTATGCATCCGATACTGAGACGCCTTGATTTAAACCTGCTGCCCGTTTTCGACGCGATTTACCGCCACCGTTCCGTTCGGCTGGCCGCTGACGAGCTGGCGATGAGCACATCGGCACTGAGCCATGCGCTGTCGCGTTTGCGCATTACCCTTAATGACCCGCTCTTTTTTCGCGAAGGGCATCGCATGTCCCCCAGCGTGTATGCCTCTCAGCTTGCGCCTTCCATTGCTTCCGCATTGTCGTTCCTGAATCATGAGCTGACCCCGCAGCCGGAGTTTGACCCGGCCAGCAGTACCGAAAGCTTACAAATTGGGATTACGGATTTTACCGCGCTGTGCATTTTCCCGGCGCTGATGCACAAACTGCAGCTTGCGGCCCCGGGTTTGCGTTTCGAATTGCGCTATCTGCCGCACAGCCCGGCGCTGACGGAACTGCTGGCGGGCGAAGTGGATCTCGCGCTGGGGTTCAGCACTCAGGATGATATCCGGCACCCGGAGCTGGAAGAGATCGACTGGTTTGAAGATGAGTATGTGGTCATCAGCAACGCGCGCCGGACGCGTCTCGCGCTGGAGGAGTATCTCGCAGCCCGACACCTGGTGGTGACGCCATGGAATGAGAAGCAGGGTGTTCTGGACGTGCGGCTGGAACAGCTGGGCTATACCCGACAAATAGCGATCAAAACGCCATCGATGCTCAGCGCGCCGTTTATCGTAGCGGAAAGCGACCTGCTGATGGCGATCCCCCGGTTTGCCGCTGAGAAGCTGGCTGCGGCAGCGGACCTGAGGATTTTTCCTTTACCGTTTTCGATACGCACGTTTGAAGTGAAAATTTACTCCCATAAACGCAGCGGCCAGCGGGGCGCAACCCGCTGGCTTAAGGAGGAGCTGCAAACGCTGGCGCAGGCTGGCAGGGAACCGTAGGCCGGGCAAGCGCAGTGCCACCCGGCATACATGGCGGTCAATAAGGGAGAGTCACTTTAACGGCAGGTAGATATCCGTTTGCAGCGCATGTTCTGGCACCTCGTGAATAAGGTTGAGGTAGTGGAAAAATACCGGGGCATCGCGCAGCGTTTCGCCGCTGGCCGGTAGCCAGTCGCGAAACATCGCCCACACCGTAGCGGAAATGGTATCCAGAGAACCCGTGTGGCGGGCTACGGCGTATCGTCCGCCGTCGATTTCGCCACTGCAAACCCCGAATTCATTTTCTGGTATCGCTTCAGAGATACTGCCGCAGATATCGAAACGAAAGGCGTCTGCGGGTGTGGTTGCCGGGTCATCCCAGGCAATGCCAAACGTGCTGCTTTCGTGTACTGGCGATAGGCCCGTGCTTTTACGCCAGGCAATAAATTTCGCCGCGCTGTCATTTACCCGATCCGGGTTGCCACGGTGCTGCAGCATTGCCACTTGGGTCTGTGGGAAATCGACAATCTTAATTTCCATCGTTTTTTGCTCCTGAAAGGTCATTTTCGGTACGCGCTGGTGCCAGTTCAGCCAATCCGGCTGCTGCCGAAACTGACGCGGGCTTTTTCCAAACGCGTTTCTGAAGGCGCGACTGAACGATTCCGGGCTCTGGAAACCGGCATCGAGCGCAATATCAATCACCTTATCCTGAGGATTAAACGCCAGTCGCCAGGAAGCATGACGCAGACGCAGCCACTGGATATAGCGATATAAAGGCTGGCCGCTAAACGCCAGAAACTGCCGGTGAAAATGATAGGGCGAACAGCAGGCTAACGCGCTGAGCTTCTCCAGCGTGAGCGGTTCATCGAGATGGCGGGCGATATAGTCGCACACCATCGTGAAGCGCTCGCGGTAAGCCGTTTTGATTGCATCGTTCATTGCATCCTCCTGATGACCCACATTGCCTCACCGAACGGCCAGAATCCTGACCGATCTTGCTGATTATGGAGAGGTTATACTGGCGGCATAACGTTGTGCGGCGGCAATCGCATTGTCGTCAAATATACTGTTCAAATAGAAGGTTTACATCACCAGGAAAGTTAAATACCATACCCCCCTATAGTATCAGGAGGGCGTATGCCGCATTCACCCGAAGATAAAAAACGTATTCTTACTCGCGTCCGCCGCATTCGGGGCCAGGTTGATGCCCTTGAACGCGCGCTGGAGTCGGGCGATCCCTGTCTGGCCATCCTGCAGCAAATCGCCGCCGTGCGCGGGGCTGCCAATGGCCTGATGGGCGAAATGGTTGAAATTCACCTCAAAGATGAGCTGGTGACGGGGGAAACCACGCCGGATCAGCGAGCCGTACGCATGGCAGAAGTCGGCCATTTGCTGCGCTCTTATCTAAAATAAACCCACACACCTGACAAAAAGGGAAGACATATGAAATCTCGCGCTGCAGTTGCATTTGGTCCCGGCCAGCCGCTGAAAATCGTTGAAATCGACGTTGCACCGCCGAAGAAAGGCGAAGTGCTGATCAAAATCACCCATACCGGCGTGTGCCATACCGATGCGTTTACGCTGTCCGGTGACGATCCTGAAGGCGTTTTCCCGGCGGTACTCGGCCATGAAGGCGGCGGGATTGTGGTGGAAGTGGGCGAGGGCGTGACCAGCCTGAAGCCTGGCGATCACGTTATCCCGCTGTACACCGCGGAGTGCGGCGAGTGTAAGTTCTGTAAATCCGGTAAAACCAACCTCTGCCAGGCGGTTCGCGCTACCCAGGGGAAAGGACTGATGCCGGACGGTACCACCCGTTTCTCTTATAACGGCGAGCCTGTTTATCACTACATGGGCACCAGCACCTTCAGCGAATACACCGTTTGCGCGGAGATCTCGCTGGCGAAGGTGAACCCGCAGGCACCGCTGGATAAAGTCTGCCTGCTGGGCTGCGGCGTGACCACCGGCATTGGCGCGGTGCATAACACGGCAAAAGTCAAAGAGGGCGACACCGTGGCGGTGTTCGGTCTCGGCGGCATTGGTCTGGCGGTGATTCAGGGCGCGGTGCAGGCGAAGGCCGGGCGTATCATCGCGGTCGACACCAATCCGGAGAAATTCAAGCTGGCGGGTGAAATGGGCGCGACCGATTTCGTGAACCCGAAAGATCACGAAAAACCGATTCAGGATGTCATCGTTGAGATGACCGACGGCGGCGTTGACTTCAGCTTTGAATGTATCGGCAACGTGAACGTGATGCGTTCCGCGCTCGAATGCTGCCACAAAGGCTGGGGCGAGAGCATTATCATAGGCGTTGCCGGTGCGGGCCAGGAGATTAAAACCCGTCCATTCCAGCTGGTCACCGGTCGCGTGTGGCGCGGCTCCGCGTTTGGCGGCGTGAAGGGCCGTACCCAGCTTCCGGGTATGGTGGAAGATGCGATGGTCGGCAAGATTCAGCTCGACCCGTTCATTACCCACCGATTGCCGCTGGAGCAGATCAACGACGCGTTCGATCTGATGCACGAAGGAAAATCCATCCGTACCGTCATTCATTTCGGCGACAAGTAACTCTTCTGCCAGCGGTTTTTCGCCGCTGGCGTTTCTTTAATAATCTTCTCTAAAGTGTGACCAGTGCGGCGTTTTTAGCCGTAATCTAAATCTCTGCCGTGCCGATGACTATTTAACAGGCGTGTTTTTACGCATCTTACCTACAAGAGAGTCGACGGTCATGGACAACACTACTTCGATGCTGGCGCAGCGCAAGCTGGGCTTCTTGCATCACATCAGGCTGGTTCCGCTGTTTTCCTCCATTCTCGGTGGCATTATTCTTCTGTTTGCCTTGAGCTCGGGTCTGGCGGGGTATTTCCTGCTGCAGGCCGATAACGATCAGCAGGATGTCACATCCGAAATTCAGGTGCGTATGGGGCTGTCGAACAGCTCAAACCATCTGCGAACCGCACGTATCAATCTGATCCACGCCGGTGCGGCAAGCCGTATCGCGGAGATGGATGCGATGAAGCAGAACATCAGCGAGGCGGAAAAGCGCATTAAGCAGTCCCAGGATAGCTTTACCGCCTATATGAACCGTACGGTGCGCACCTCTTCAGACGAAGCGCTGGACGCTGATCTGAAAGCACGCTACGACGCCTATATCTCGGGCATGCAGCCGATGTTGAAATTCGCCAAAAACGGCATGTTCGAAGCGATTATCAACCACGAAAACGAAACGGCGCGCCCGCTGGATGATGCTTACAACGCCGTGCTGCTGAAGGCGATTAAGATCCGTACCGACCGTGCCAATGCGCTGACGGCGCAGGCGCACAGCCGCACGCAGCTGGGCCTGATGTTTATGGTGGGCGCGTTTGCGCTGGCGCTGGTACTGACGGCCATGACCTTTGTCGTGCTGCGCCGCACGGTAATCAATCCTTTGCAGCGGGCAGCGAAACGTATCGAGAATATCGCCAAAGGCGACCTGACGATGCCGGACGATGTGGCCGGGCGCAGCGAAATTGGCCGCCTGACGCGCGATCTGCAAACCATGCAGCACTCGCTGGAAAACACGGTGGGCACCGTACGTCAGGGGGCGGAGGAGATCTATCGCGGCACCAGCGAGATTTCTGCCGGTAACACCGATCTCTCTTCACGTACCGAGCAGCAGGCCGCAGCCATTGAGCAAACCGCCGCAAGCATGGAACAGTTGACCGCGACGGTGAAGCAGAACGCCGATAACGCCCATCATGCCAGCAAGCTGGCTGAAGATGCGTCAGGTAAAGCCAGCCGCGGCGGCCAGATGGTCTCCGGCGTGGTTAAAACCATGGGCAATATCTCCAGCAGCTCGAAGAAAATCTCGGAGATTACCGCCGTCATCAACAGCATTGCCTTCCAGACCAATATCCTGGCGCTTAACGCGGCGGTAGAAGCGGCGCGGGCGGGCGAGCAGGGGCGAGGGTTTGCCGTGGTGGCAAGCGAAGTCCGAACCCTTGCAAGCCGCAGTGCGAATGCCGCAAAAGAGATCGAAAGCCTGATCAACGAATCGGTCTCGCTGATCGACCAGGGTTCCGGTGAAGTTGTCGCCGCCGGTAACACCATGAATGAAATCGTCGACGCGGTTAAACGCGTGACCGACATCATGCTGGAGATTGCCGCAGCGTCCGACGAGCAGAGCCGCGGTATCGTGCAGGTGAGCCAGGCGATTTCTGAGATGGATAAAGTGACCCAGCAGAACGCCTCGCTGGTGGAAGAAGCTTCCGCGGCGGCGGCGTCACTGGAAGAACAGGGGGCGCGTCTGACCGAGGCGGTTGGGGCGTTTCGGTTGAGCAGTGTAAAGCCGGGCCGCGCGGCGTCGTCTGCGCCGTTAGCGAAGAGCGCTCCGCTACGCCCGGCGGCGACGGTTTCCGGGGATAACTGGGAAACGTTCTGAGTTGCGCCACCAGATAAAAAAGGGACCTTTCGGTCCCTTTTTCACATCTTATTTCTTATCGGGCAACGCGTACGCGATAACGTAATCACCCCGATCCGGCGACTGTCGAGCGCCCCCGGCGTTGATGATGATGTACTGCTTACCGGTTTTCGGCGATACGTAGGTCATCGGGCCGGACTGGCTGCCGACCGGCAGGCGGTCTTTCCAGATCTCTTTCCCGGTGGCAGTATCAAACGCGCGCAGGTAGAAATCCTGCGTGCCGGCGAAGAACAGCAGGCCGGACTGGGTAGAGAGTGATGCGCCCAGGGTCGGCATACCGATTGGGATTGGCATGTGCATGCGAATGCCCAGCGGGCCGGTATCTTCCACCGTGCCGACAGGGACCTGCCAGACCAGCTTGCCGGTTTTCAGGTCAACGGCCGACATGGTGCCGAACGGCGGCTTCTGGCATGGAATGCCCAGCGGCGACAGGAAGCGTTCGCGCATCGCGCCGAACGGCGTGCCGTCCATCGGGACGATACCCATCTCGATGCCGCTGGCGTTTTTCGCCACGTTCGCGCGCGGCACCATGTAGTTTGCAAGACCCAGGCGCATATCGTTGACGAACATCAGGCTGTTGTTCGGGTCAACGGAGACGCTGCCCCAGTTCATCCCGCCGAGTGAGCCGGGGAACTGCAGGGAACGGTCGAGACCCGGCGGGGTGAAGACGCCCTGATGACGCATCTCTTTAAACTGAATGCGGCACAGCAGCAGGTCGACAGGCGTCGCGCCCCACATGTCGGATTCGGTCAGCGTCTGGTTGCCAATCATCGGCATGCCAACGGAATACGGCTGGGTCGGCGAGTAGCGTTCACCTTCAACGTTACCCGCCGGGACAGGACGTTCTTCTACCTTCGCCACCGGCTTGCCGGTTTCGCGGTTAAGCATGAAGATCATGCCCTGCTTGCTGGTCTGCACCAGCACAGGCGTGGTGCCGCCCTTACCGTCGGGCAGGTCGTACAGCAGCGGCTGGGAAGGCAGGTCAAAGTCCCACAGGTCGTGATGGGTCGTCTGGAAATGCCAGCGCACCTGACCGGTCGTCACGTCGACGGCGACGATGGAGGAACTGTACTTATCGTCCAGCGCGGTTCGTTCGCCCGCCCAGAAGTCCGGGGTGGCGTTGCCGGTTGGCAGGTAGATCAGGTTCAGCTTAGCGTCGTAAGACATCGCGGACCAGACGTTCGGCGTACCGCGCGTGTAGGTCTGGCCTTCCGGCGGCAGGCCGGTCAGGTTCGGATTACCCGGATCCCACGCCCAGGCCAGCTTACCGGTGTGAACGTCGTAGGCGCGCACTACGCCCGGCGGTTCGCCGGTGGAGTAGTTATCCGCGACGCGACCGCCGACGACAACCACATTGCCTGCAACCAGCGGCGTGGAGGTCTGCTGATAATATCCGGGCTTGATCTCGCCCATGCCGACGCTGAGATCCACCGTGCCATGGTCGCCGAAGTCTTCGCAGACCTTGCCGGTATCCGCGTTGATGGCAATCAGGCGGGCGTCGGTGGTCGGCAGGAACAGGCGGCGAGGGCATGCCGCAATCGGTGTTTCTGCCTGTGACGTTGTCACGCTGGAATGGTCTTCAAAATAGCCCAGACCGCGGCAGCGCTGCCAGTTAGGCGCCGTGGCTTTGGAATCGTAGCGCCATTTTTCCTTGCCGGAATCCACGTCCAGCGCCAGTACTTTACTGTATGGAGTACAGACGTACAGCGTGTCGCCAATCTGCAATGGCGTGTTCTGATCTTCCGCGCCCGAGCCGTTGCTCTGCGGAATATCGCCGGTGTGCGCAACCCAGGCGACCTTCAGGTCGCTGACGTTTTGCTTGTTAATCTGGTCCAGCGCGGCGAAACGGTCGCCGTGGGTGGTATTGCCCCAGTGCGCCCAGTTCTTTTGCTGCTCGCCGGGGGCGACGGGTTTCACCGGAACGGGCTCGTTCGCTGCCACGAGGGTCTGCGGCTTAAACATCCAGCCCAGGCTGACCAGCATCGCTACCGCGAGCACGGCCGCGACGCCAAAAGCGGGAGCCTTGTTCGCGGCGCTGTGGTTTGCCGCGCGCAGGAAAGGCCAGACGATGGCGCAGAGGAAGGCCAGTACGGCAAAGGTAAACAGGCGGGAGAAGAGCGGCCAGAAATCCCAGCCCGCATCGCTTACCGCCCAGAACAGCGAGGCAATAAACGCGATGCCGTAAAGCACGATCCCGCTGGTGCGGTTGAGGAAAATCAGGATCGCGGCAATCACCATTACCACGCCCATTATCAGGAAGTATCCACTTCCGCCTACGGTGACGAGCTTAAAGCCCAGCCCGCCGACCGCCAGACCGATGAGCAACATCAGTCCGGCAAGAAGCCACTGCAGGATACGCGGTATCCCACGTGGCGCGCTGCCAAATGCCATTTCTGTCTCCTTAAGATCCCCCCGTCGTGCTGGGTGTGTACCAGTTGGGTAATAAATGCGGAGGGAAGAATGATTAATACGGGTGAATTCGGGGTTGTAAAATTATTTACGAACCATTTGGTGAATTCGTCGCTATGATAAAACTGTTAAAATGTTTTGCGCAATTGTTAATGAATGATTTCGCATTAATTGATTAGGGCGCAGGACAATGCCCTCGCCCCGCTGGGGAGAGGGTTAGGGTGAGAAGAGAAAGGTGTCAGACCGGCATTGATTTACGGATAGCGCTCAGCAGCGTCTGCGCGCCCGTTGAAAGCGGCGTGTCTACGCGGGTCAAAATGCCGATAGGTTCACCGGGGCCAGGGGAGGTAATCGGCAGGGCGATCAGCGTTCCCTGGCGTAAATCATCTTTCACCGCGCCGGAGGGAACGAACCAGACGTAGTCATAATCCAGCGTAAGCTGGCGCGAAAGCGAGGCCGACAGCGTTTCGATACATCCTGAGGGCAGCGTACACCCCTGCATTTGCAGCAAGGTTTCGGCGGTCTGGCGGGGAACGGTCCCTTTCGGGCAAACCACCACCGGCCATTCCATCACGCGGCTTAACGTGACCGTGTCCTGCAGCAGAGGGTGATCGGGACGAACCACCAGCTTCAGGGACTCCAGGAACAGCAGTTCATAGTTGAGGCCACCCATCAGCTCAGGGTCGGACATGCGACCGATACCGAGATCCAGTTCGCCCGATTTTAGCCCCGCGAGAAGCATGGTGTTATTCATGGTGGCGACCTGAATCGTGGTATGCCGCTGCTGCTTGTGGAACTGGCCGATAACGGGCGGAAGGATGCCCAGCGCCGCGGTAGGCAAAGCACCCACGCGCACCACCTCACTGGATTGCTCTTCTTTTCGGTGCAGGGACTGGCCTGCGGTATTGAGTGCATCCAGCACTTTCACGGCGTGCGTGAGGAACTGTTCACCCACGATGGTAAGCTGCGCCCCCAGCCGGCCGCGGTCAAAAAGACGGGCACCGGTCAGCTGTTCCAGCTCGTTGAGAGTTTTTGAGAGCGCAGGCTGGCTCAGGTTGAGAGTTTCAGCCGCACGCCCCAGCGTTCCCTGTTGAGCGACGGCCACAAATGTATGCAAATGGCGCAAGCGTATGCGCTGACTGAACAGACCATTTTTTTCCATAGGCGATGTTAAAAACAGAGCGATGCGGGTGACAAGTTAAGTTGTTTAATTTTGATAACCTGATAGCAAAATATTTTTAACATTTGATCTGTTTGAGTTACAACATGTTTTTTGGCAGGGGAATAAAAGCGAACATCCTTGTTCATTTATTGCTCATTGCGGAGGGGTATCGTTTACCGGTTTAGATCACGCCGTCACCGCCATCGGAACACCACACCTGGCCGGACGTAAATGAACATTCATCTGAGGCCAGCGTGACGTACAGCGGGGCAATCTCGACGGGCTGGCCCGGACGTCCCAGCGGGGTGTCTCCCCCGAACTCCTTCACTTTTTCCATCGGCTGCCCGCCGCTGGATTGCAGAACCGTCCAGTAAGGGCCAGGAGCAACCGCGTTGACGCGAATGCCTTTCGGACCCAGCTGTTTGGCTAAGGATTTGGTAAACACCGCCAGACAGGCTTTCGTCTGGGCGTAGTCCAGCAGCACGGGGCTGGGCTTCACCGCCTGAACGGAGGAGGTATTAATGATAACGGACGACGCTTTCAGGTGGCGCAGCGCCGCTTTGGTGATCCAGAAAGGGGCGTAAACGTTGGTTTTAAACGTTGCGTCAAAATCTTCCGTGGTCAGTTCCTCAAGCGATTCACGGAACTGCTGACGGCCGGCGTTGTTGACCAGAATGTCCAGCCCGCCCAGCTTCGAGACGGCTTCTTCAACCAGATTTTTGCAGAAGGTTTCGTCCCGGACGTCCCCCGGCAGCGCGACGGCCTTGCGACCTTCCGCTTCGATCAGGTCGATGACCTCAGCGGCGTCTTTTTCCTCTTCGGGCAGGTAGTTAATGGCAACGTCAGCGCCTTCACGCGCATAGGCGATAGCGACCGCGCGCCCAATACCGGAGTCTCCGCCGGTAATCAGCGCTTTTTTGCCGGCAAGGCGACCATGCCCTTTATAGCTTTGTTCCCCGTGGTCGGGTACGGGCTGCATTTCAGATGCCAGTCCCGGCGGCGTTTGCGGCTGTTCCGGGAACGGGGGCTGCGGGTAAGCGTTCGTACGTTGTTTAGTATCACTCATAGCTGACTCCTTAAGCCAAGGGGTGAGATTTGATGGATAACTGCAGCGTTAACGCTTCGCTGAATTATTTCTGCAAACGATCAACACGGACGACGGCAGGAGATGATTTTTTATCAAGCGAACCGTTGATACTGATCATCTGGTCGGGTTTTACCGTTCTGCCGTCGAAAACTGCCTGGGAAATAATAACGTCGATTTTTCCGGTTTTATCCTGAAATACAAACTTATCGCCGTTACCGTCAATAAGATTACCGCGTAATGAAATTGTCGCACCATCGTGCAATTCTTTTGCCTGTTTGATGGTCATAATACGCGCATCGTCTGTTCCGCGATATCCGCTATCAAGCGCGTGGGGAGGTGGTGGCGCTTCACCTTTTTGTAAACCCCCGTTATTATCTGCCCATGCGGACGGAACCAGAAATATCAATAAAGCGGAAATAAGTGATAATTTCATCCGATATCCTTCATTTTGCGTGTCTTGACTTATTAAGTATTGTTGCTATTCCTTTATGTGGCAAATGTGATAAGTCCTAAAAACATTCGCGTTAGAAATCAAAATTATCGGATAATAAGCGAAACGGTGACGATGGCCATGAAGCGTGAAAATGAAAAGTTACCCGGGATAGATGAGAGTTACCGTTTGCTGACGTTTGAATACGCGTTTCGTCAGGTGGGTTTTATTGTTCTGCTGGGTATTATCGTTGCGGCGATTGCCGGTCTGTTTTCCAGTGGAATGGTCAGCGACACGGTCAAAACGAATTCCGCTAAATCACTGACCATAGACTATGAACGCTTTGGACGACGGGAGACAGAGACGCGGATGGCTCTCGCGTTTCCGGTGCAGACCGAGGGGAAGTATGTCCTTAGTATGACCAGCGAGAGCAGCGATGCGTATGAGCCCGGCAGCGTCTGGCCGCAGCCGGACGCTATGTTCAGCCGCGGGAAGACCCTCTTTTTTGTCTATAACAACCTGAAAAAATCCGACAGCTTCTCCGTGTTACTGTTCACGACACCTTCCAGAGCCGGTAAATGGAACACCGTCATCCGCGTCAACAGCGAGTCGGAGATTAACATCTGGCAATTCATTTACCCCTAGGAGGCTGATATGGATATGGTCTTTCGCGCGCTGGCTATTTATCTGTTCCTCGTGGTGGTATTTAAAGTGGCCGGGCGTCGCGCGCTGCTGCAGATGACCAGCTTCGATCTCATCCTGCTCCTGATAATTAGTGAAGCCACGCAGCAGGCGCTTCTTGGACAGGATTTTTCCGTTACCGGTGCGATGATTACTATTACCACGTTGGTGGTAGTGGATATAATATTTGGGTTGATGAAAAAATATTTTTCCCCTGTGGAGAATATTCTGGATGGTACGCCGGTGATTTTGGTCGAGAACGGGGTGCCGTTAGCCGATAAGCTGAAAAAAGTCGACGTATCCTGTGATGATATTCTGGTGTCAGCGCGTCAAAATAATGGGCTTACAGAAATGAGTGAAATTAAATATGCCATACTTGAGCGCAATGGACATATTTCAATCATTCCTTTCGAGAAATAAGAGGCGGTAAGATGAGCAATCTTTTCCACGACAGTAATAATACCGTGGGTGAACTGACAAAAAAGCTGGCGAGCAAATTAACCGATCTCGGGCTTCGCTTAACCACCGCGGAATCCTGCACGGGCGGCAAGCTCTCGGTAGCGCTTTGCGCAGAGGAAAACACCGCCGAATTTTATGATGTCGGCCTGGTCGTGTTCAGCGATGAAGCCAAAGCGCGGATCCTCGGCGTGCGTCCTGAGACGCTTGAGCGGTTTACGGCCGTGAGCGAGCAGACGGTAACCGAAATGGCCGCCAGTATCCGCGACATCGCCCAGGCCGATATCAGCATCGCCATCAGCGGCTACGCGGGCCCGGAAGGGGGCGACGACGGCACGGCGGCGGGGACGGTCTGCTTCGCGTGGAACATACGCGGCGAGACGAAGACCCGCACCGTGCTTTTCTCCGGTGACTGTCAGGATGTGGTCGAAAAAGCGGTGCATTACTCGCTGGCTGAACTGGTGACAACATTGTCGGACGGGAATAACGGATAAACTCACGTGGAGGTTCTATGGCTGTCATAGTGATTACCGGCGGGACGGCGGGCGTGGGAAAAGCCACGGCGCTGCACTTCGCAAAGGCAGGTTACGACGTGGGGCTCATCGCCCGCGATGAAGCCAGCCTGCACTCGACTCAGGAGGAGCTACGGCGCTTTGGCGTTAATGCCCACGCCGTGCAGGCGGACGTCGCCGACAGCCAGGCGGTGGTGGATGCCGCTAACGAAATTGAGTATCGCCTCGGCGCGATTGATGTCTGGGTGAACAACGCGATGGGGGCCGTTCTGGCGCCGTTTCGCACCCTCACGCCGGACGAGTTTCGGCGCGTGACTGAGGTGACGTACCTCGGCTACGTGAACGGCACTCGCGCCGCGCTTGAGCTTATGGTTCCGCGCGACAGGGGGGTGATTATCCAGGTGGGGTCCGCGCTGGCCTACCGTTCCATTCCGCTGCAGTCAGCCTACTGCGGGGCAAAGGCGGCGATCCGCGGGTTTACCGATGCGGTGCGTACCGAGCTGATGCATGAGAACAGCCGGGTTCAGCTTTCGATGGTCCAGATGCCGGGGCTCAATACCCCGCAGTTCGAATGGGCGAGGAACAAGTTCGCCTGGGCGATGCGCCCGGTGCCGCCGGTGTTCGAGCCTGAGGTGGCCGCCAGCGCCATCTTCAGAGTGGCGCAAAAACCGGTGCGCGAGCTGTGGGTTGGCAGCAGCACCATCCAGTCCATCGTCGGGCAATTTTTCTTCCCCGGTTTTCTTGACCGGCTGATGGTAAAAAAGGCCTGGGAAGGCCAAATGACCGACGATCTCAACGCGCCGGATCGCCGGGACTACCTCGACCAGCCGGTTAACGATCTGCATAAAATCCATGGCCGCTTTACTGACGAGGCAAAAACCCGCGCGCCATCCGTCACCTCCGGCATGCCGGGTAAGGTAGCGCTGGGCGCCCTCGCGGTGGCGGGGGTAGTGCTGACGCGTCTGATAACCCGCCGGAAACCGTAGTCAGCGCAGCGCGCTACGGTGCGTCCAGAACCAGCGGTAGCCGTAGCCGCCAAGACTGAGCTGAACGGTTTTACCGCAAATCAGCGCGTCATCGTAGCGCTTGTCCGCGAGACAGGCGGTCCAGATGGCGTTGCGGATCCCTTTGGCCGTGAACTGCACCGGCTGGTCGCTGAAGTTAACGAAGGTCAGGATGCTGCGCTCGTCGGTTTCGTAATAGAGCCCCAGCACCGCGTCATCATCGATTGTGATAAGCCGAAAGGGCGCAACGGCTATTTCGGGGAACTCCGAGCGGGTAGTGGCAATATCAATGATCCGATGCAGGAGCGAGTTGCGGTGAAGCAGCGAATCGGCGACGTTGACTTTCTGATAGCGGTAAGGGCCGCGGTCGATAATCGGCGCGATAAATTTTTCAGGGTCTGCCGCAGAGAAACCGCCTCCCTGTGACCCCGCCCACTGCATCGGGGTACGGACGGCGTAGCGCTCCTCCAGATCCAGGTCGTCACCCATGCCTATCTCGTCGCCGTAGCGCATCACCGGGACACCCGGCAGGGAAAACAGCACCGCGTGGCAGAACGCCAGCCGCTTCCGATCGCCGTTGAGCATCGGCGCCAGGCGGCGGCGGATCCCGCGCTGATAGACGTTCATCTCCTCATCAGGGGCGAAGGTATCGAGGACAAACTGTTTATCTTTCTGACTGATGCCTTCCAGATCCAGCTCGTCGTGATTGCGCAGCCAGTTGGCAAAACAGCAGGAGTCAGGCGGGACGATCATCTTCTTCACCGCATTGCGCAGCGGGCGGGCGCTTTTGCGGGCCAGGCTGACGTAGAAATACTTGTTGATCCAGAAGTTGAGCACCAGATTCAGGCGGTCATTATTGCCGAAGTAGTCTTTATAGGCCTCAACGTCTACGTCCACTTCACCCAGCAGGATCGCGTCCGGATTGCGCTGTTCGATAAGACGCCGCATATGTTCGAGGATCCACAGCCCTTTTTTTTCGTCACCGTCGCCTGCCTGCGTGGTGAGATGGGAGGCAGCATCGAGGCGAAATCCCGATACGCCCAGCTTGAGCCAGAAGAGGATGATGTTTTCAATCTCTTTAAGCACCGCGGGCGAGGTGAGGTTCAGATCCGGCTCGTGGCGATAAAACATGTGCCGGTAGTATTGTCCCGCCTCATTGTCCCAGGTCCAGATGCTCTTTTCCACGCCGGGAAACATGGGGGGCGTATCGTCCTCGTCGTTATCCGACCAGAGGTAATAATCACGATAGGGTGACGCCGGGTTGCGGCGTGCCTGCTGGAACCAGGGATGCGCGTCCGACGTGTGCTGGATCAGCAGCTCGATAATGACCTGCATGCCAAGCTCACGGGCCTGCTCGATAAAGGCAATGATATCGGCCAGCTTTCCGAAGCGGGGGTCCACCTGGAGGTGGTCGCTAACGTCGTAGCCTTCATCGAGAAAAGGCGTGAGGTAAAACGGGGTGATCCAGATGACCGTCGCCCCCATGCGGCGAATATAGCGTAGCTTAGACGCTATCCCGGCGATGTCCCCACAGCCATCGCCGTTCAAATCATAAAATAGCGCGGTATCAATCTGATAAATAATGGCTCGTGTATGCCAGTCCGTCATAGCATTCCTCAGTGATAGCCTTCAGTATCCGACACTTTGCCGCGGAAGACGTAGTAGCTCCAGGCGGTGTACACCAGGATCACCGGAATAATCAGCAACGTGCCTACCAGCATGAACAGCTGGCTGGCGGGCGGGGCCGCGGCTTCCCACAGGGTGATGTGCGGCGGAATAATGTTTGGCCAGAGGCTGATACCCAGGCCGCTAAACCCGAGGAAAATAAGCCCCAGCGTCAGCAGGAAGGGGCGCGCGTGGCTGGCCGGGTTGCGGGTCAGTCGCCATATCAGCACGCTGAACAGCCCGACCAGCAGCGGAACCGGCAGGAACCAGAAGAAGTTGGGCAGGGTAAACCAGCGCTCGGCCACGTACTGCCAGCCGAGCGGCGTCCAGATGCTCACCACAGCGATGACGACCATCAGTGCCAGCAGCACGTGGCGGGTCAGCTCGCGCATGCGGGCCTGCAGCGCGCCTTCGCTTTTCATGATGAGCCAGGTGGTGCCCAGCAGCGTGTAGGCGACGACCAGCCCGATGCCGCAGAAGAGGTTGAAGGGGGTGAGCCAGTCTAGCGCAGAGCCGACAAAACGTCGGCCTTCGACGTCAAAGCCGTTGATCACGGCCCCTACCACCACGCCCTGGCTGAAGGTGGCAAGCAGGGAGCCGCCGGCAAAGGAGTAGTCCCAGAACTTGCGGTGCGAGGGCGTGGCTTTGAAGCGGAACTCAAAGGCGACGCCGCGAAAGATGAGGCCGATCAGCATCGCGGTGAGGGGTATCGTCAGCGCATCAATAATGACCGCATAGGCCAGCGGAAACGCGCCGAAAAGGCCCGCGCCACCGAGCACCAGCCAGGTCTCGTTGCCGTCCCAGACCGGCGCCACGCTGTTGACCATCACGTCGCGCTCTTTCGCATCGCCCACGAAGTTAAACAGCAGGCCAATCCCCAGATCGAAGCCGTCCATAATGATGTACATCAGCGTGGCAAACACGATGATGGCAAACCAAATCACTGCGATATCGACGCCCATCAGATTCTCTCCTCTTCCGGAACAGACTCCGCGGCAGACAGCGGACGGGCAGGCGTGCCCGAGGTGTTTGACGTCAGCGTATCGACGGGCTGCGGACCTTTCTTAATCAGCCGGATAAGATAAACATAGCCCACGCCAAACACGGATGAGTAGACAACGAAGAACGCCAGCAGGCTGATGCTCATCTGCAGGGTGCTGTGCAGCGATACCGCGTCGATGGTGCGCAGATAGCCGTAGACCACCCACGGCTGACGGCCCACCTCGGTGGTCACCCAGCCGGCGAGCAGCGCCAGCAGCCCGGCAGGCCCCATGCAGAGGGCAAACCAGTGGAACGGACGCGAGTGGTAAAGTCGATGACGATAGCGCAGCCAGACGCTAATCAGCCCGAGGGTAATCATCAGCAGCCCCATCCCGACCATGACGCGGAACGACCAGAAAACGATGGTCGAGTTTGGCCGATCTTCTTTCGGAAAATCCTTCAGCGCCGGGACCTGCTTATCCAGACTGTGGGTCAGGATAAGGCTGCCGAGCGCGGGGATCTCAAGACCGTATTTGGTGCGCTCTTCATCCATATCCGGCAGGCCAAACAGCAGCAGCGGAGTGGCCTCGCCCGGCGGATTTTCCCAGTGCCCCTCAATGGCGGCAATTTTGGCCGGCTGATGCTCAAGCGTGTTCAGGCCGTGCATATCGCCCACGACCGCCTGGATAGGGGCGACCAGCAGCGCCATCCACATTGCCATGGAAAACATGGTGCGGACGGCGGGGGTATCGTTACCGCGCAGCAGGTGCCATGCGCCCGACGCGCCGACAAACAGCGCGCTGCTCAGAAACGCGGCGATAGCCATATGAATCAGGCGATAAGGGAAGGAGGGATTAAAGACGATCGCCAGCCAGTCCTGCGGGATAACCTGTCCGTTCTCAATAGTGAAGCCCTGCGGCGTATGCATCCAGCTGTTGGAGGCGAGGATCCAGAAGGTCGACATCAGCGTGCCGAGCGCCACCATGCAGGTTGAAAAGAAGTGCAGGCCCGGGCCGACCTTATTCCAGCCGAACATCATGACGCCAAGGAATCCGGCCTCCAGGAAGAAGGCGGTTAACACCTCATAGGTCAGAAGCGGGCCGGTGATACTGCCTGCAAACTGAGAGAACCCGCTCCAGTTAGTGCCAAACTGGTACGCCATGACCAGGCCGGAAACGACGCCCATCCCAAAGTTAACGGCAAATATCTTGAGCCAGAAGTGGTACAACGATCGCCAGACGTCGTTTTTGGTGCGCAGCCACATGCCCTCCAGCACCACCAGATAGCTGGCGAGGCCGATGGTGATCGCGGGAAAAAGGATATGGAACGAGACGGTAAAAGCGAACTGAATTCTGGCCAGATGGAACGCGTCGAGTTCGAACATGGTCCGTACCTCTGAAACGATGGGGCACGAGAATTGCCGGGCAGTTTATGGCTGCCCGGCAAAACCGATTACGGTTTAGTCTTACCGGCACCCAGCTCGGCACCGGTCAGCGGGTCAGAATGTGGATCGGACTTCGTGCGGGCAGACATCGCCTTGACCAGGGTTGCCTGTTCGGTTGTGAGCGTGACGCTTGCGCTGCCATCGCCGCCGTCAACCGCAGGCTGGGGGGACTCAACGTAATCGAAATGTTTATCGCTGTTCCAGCTTCCGCGAACCTCTCCACCTTCAGACATATTGTAGTACTTGTTGGTGAATTCCTCGATTGGCGGCAGTTTTCCCGGTGGGAAATTATTACGGATGGACTGCAGCGCCTTCTCAAAGGAGAGCTGATGCGCCGCCTCGCGCGTCATCAGAAACGCCAGCGCATCTTTTACTCCGGGATCGTCGGTCACGTTGATCAGCCGTTCATAGATGATTTTCGCTCGTGCCTCAGCTGCCACGTTTGAGCGCAGGTCCGCCGTAGGCTCGCCGATGGTATCGACGTAGGCTGCCGTCCAGGGCACGCCCGCAGAGTTAGTGAGCGGGGTGCCGCCACCGTAGAGCAGGGAGGTGATGTGGCTGTCATTGCCGTTTTCGGTCATGGACCGATACAGCTCAGCCTCGTTTTCCACCCCTTCCGCCAGAGCGCCTTTGGCGCCTTTATTCAGCATGCCGACCAAAGTACCGATGATTTCGAGGTGGCTTAGCTCCTCGGTCGCGATATCCATCAGCATATCTTTACGGCCCGGATCGTCATCGCTTAATCCTTGCGTAAAGTAGCGGCAGGCGGCAGCCAGTTCGCCCTGGGGCCCACCGAACTGTTCCAGTAAAAGGTTGGCGAGGCCAGGGTTCGGTTCGGCAACGCGAACCGTGTATTGCAGCTGTTTGACGTGTCGGAACATGGCGATTCTCCCGGGTTATTTTTTCGCTTCTACACCCGATGCGTCAGAACGCAGCAGGAACTGTTCCGTGGTCTGCGGAATATGACGAATCAGCCAGTCGGCCATTTCGCGTTCCTCAGCCAGAATCGTCTCAATCGCAGGTATCGAGGCGGTGTCGCCCGCTTTTTTGGCCGCCGCCAGCAGGGAGGTATAACAGGCAATTTCAAATTGTTCGAAAACATAGCCGCTGATCGAGCCCTTCACGATCTCATCCGACGGGAACATGCCGCCAATAGACTGCCCGAGCGCCGCCATTTTGCTCATCGAATCTTTTAAAACCGAACGAGAAATATCATTACGGTCGAGGATTTCTTCCAGCAATGTAATTTGCCGTTTTGTCTCATTAATATGCTGCTCAATTCTGGCGCGAACATCAGGATAATTATCGATACGGCTGGCCATGGATTCCAGCATAGATTCGGCTTGCTTTTCCATCGCATGGGCATCGCGTAGCCAGTCATGGTAGTGTTCTACGTGATTCATCGTTGTATCCTCATTAGGGGTTCGCTTATTTGGTCTCACTTTCAGCAGCCTGATCGGCACGCGCGGCACTGTAGCCAGATAAATGGCCGACAATATTGGCGTAAATACTGATGATAATGACCCATAGCACGCTATTCTTCCACCATATTACAGAGGGGATAGCGAGAATGAACCATATTATGGCTGCCGCTAAATGGCACCGTTTAATAGTCCTGGGACTGATGCTCATTTTATTTAACCTTTTTATTACGTCATTTCTGCGCTTTTTGGTTAATATTTCCTACGGCCAGATCGGTGAGTTTAAGGTCGGTCTCTTTTTCTTCTTCCAGCGTTTCGGCAAGAAGCTTAACGGCTTTTTTATAGCCCAGTTGTTCTGCTAATGTGGCAAGGGTACCGTAGCTGGCAATTTCGTAATGTTCGACTTTTTGCGCGGCGGCAATAAGTGCGGCATCACGTACTTCATTTTTTTCCGTGCTTTCGATGACTTCGTTGGCTTCTTCAATTAAGCCTTCCATCGCCACGCATTTCATGCGCTTAAGCTTGATACCGTCTTCCTGCTCGACGATTTGGTCGATACGTTCGATCTGACCCTGCGTCTCTTCCAGGTGCGCGGTAAAAGCGGCGCTCAGCTTCTCGCTGGACGCGGCGCGGGCAAGCTTGCTTAACGCTCGGGTAAGCTGCTTTTCTGCGCTGTAGGTATCCGACAGAAGATGAATAAAGACATCCTCGACGCTTTTCATATTCATAATAATTACGCTCCGGTAAAATAAAGAAAGGGTACTGCGAGCTTTTCAGCCCGCAGCATGCTCTCTGGTATTATTAAAAGAGTATTAAATAAGATCAGGAGTTATCAGATTTACGGCCTCCGCCGTGACTGTTCTGCCCCCCTTTCTTACCCGCTTCAGATGCGCGTTGCGGATCGTTTTTAAAGTTCCCACCGCTATGCTGGCCACCTTTACGTCCAGCTTCTGATGCTTTTTCACGGTCTTCAGCGAAATTACCGGAACCACCACGATGCTCTGCCATATTAAACCTCATAGTCATATATTGGTTATGTCAGTACGATACGAAAAATATTCCGTATCACTCGTCGTTCGAGTAATAACTCTAGTCGCTGTTCGGCATCCGTCAAATGCGTTTTGCTATTTGCGGTTGCGTTATTTTTAAATATTTGTAAATTTGCGCTTCGCTTAAAATGGAAATATGGATAGACAGGAAGGACTTGTAAACAACCATTCAGATTAATCCTAACTTAAGGCTAAAAATTTGAAAGGTGAGGATAAAAATAATGGCGTACTCGAATTGGTTAATTTGCATTCAGGAGAGAGCCAAAAAATACTCCTTTATAGCTAGAAAGCGGAACCCTAAATAATTATAAGGAAAATCCTGGATAAAAGCGTTGAGCATAAAGGGCGGTTCCGTTCGGCGCTGTTCAGGGACCCGTAGCGCACGGTTTGACCACTGTCGTCTTAAGATCACAAATCAGAAATCTTTCCCCCCGGAAGGAACGGGTTTCTCTACACTCCAGGTAATATTCACTGGAGGCATGACATCATGGCGAACACCATCACGGCTGATGACATTCGGGAACACTTTTCGCAGGCTATGTCGGCGATGTACCAGCAGGAAGTTCCGCAGTACGGCACCTTGCTCGAACTGGTTGCGGACGTAAACCTGGCGGTTCTGGAAAATAATCCACTATTACATGAACAACTGGCTAACGCCGATGAGCTTGCGCGCCTGAACGTGGAGCGTCACGGGGCGATCCGCGTCGGCACGGCACAGGAACTTTCAACCCTGCGCCGTATGTTTGCCATTATGGGCATGTACCCGGTCAGCTATTACGATCTCTCTCAGGCGGGGGTGCCTGTCCACTCTACGGCGTTTCGTCCGATAGACGACGCAGCGCTGTGCCGGAATCCGTTTCGTATCTTTACCTCGCTGCTGCGTCTTGAGCTGATTGAAAACGTCGCGCTGCGCGAACGTGCCGCGGAGATCCTCTCTCACCGGAACATCTTCACCCCCCGCTGTGTGGAACTGCTCGACCTCCACGAGTCGGAAGGGCACTTTACTGACGCACAGGCCCACGAGTTTGTGCAGGAAGCGGTGGAAACCTTCCGCTGGCACCGCCATGCGACGGTCGATCGGGAGACCTATCTGGCCCTGAGCAACGAGCATCGCCTGATTGCCGACGTGGTCTGCTTCCCGGGCTGCCATATTAACCACCTCACGCCGCGCACGCTGGATATTGACCGGGTGCAGGAGCTGATGCCGAAGTACGGTATTGAGCCAAAAATACTGATTGAAGGCCCGCCGCGTCGCGAGGTGCCCGTATTACTGCGTCAAACCAGCTTCAAGGCGCTGGAAGAGCCGGTGCTGTTTGCCGGGGAACATAAAGGAACCCACACCGCGCGCTTCGGTGAGATTGAGCAGCGCGGCGTGGCGCTGACGCAAAAAGGCCGGGAACTGTACGATAGCCTCCTCGCCCAGGCCGGTACCGGCAAAGATAACCTGACGCATCAGCTGCACCTGCGGGAGATCTTTAGCGCCTTCCCGGACAGCGAAATGCTCATGCGCCGTCAGGAGCTGGCTTATTTCCGCTACCGCCTGACGCCAGCCGGGGAAGCGCATCGGCATGCGTTTCGTCCGGGCGACGATCCTCAGCCGCTGATCGAGCGCGGATGGGTGGTTGCCCAGCCGATCACCTATGAAGATTTCCTCCCGGTCAGCGCCGCGGGGATTTTCCAGTCCAATCTCGGGAACGAAACCCAGGCCCGCAGCCACGGTAACGCCAGCCGCGATGCGTTTGAAGACGCGCTGGACTGCCCGGTGTATGACGAGTTTACGCTCTACCAGGAGGCTGAAACGCGTAGCAAACAGCGTTGCGGTTTGCTCTGAAATCGTTACTCTGCTGGGGTGTGATGGAAAAATTAAGGTCGTTATGCAAAATCCTTCCGCCCCTGTGGTTGAAACGCGCCAGGGCGCACTGTCTGGTTTAACCGATGAAAATGTCCACGTCTGGTGCGGTATTCCCTACGCCGCACCGCCCGTGGGGGAGTGGCGCTGGCGCTCGCCCCAGCCGCCTGAACCCTGGGATGGCCTGCGTGAGGCCAAGGCCTTCTCCGCCTCAAGCTGGCAAAGCAGCGAGTATTGTCAGGAGCTGGGCGGGGGCGATCCGGGCCAGTTTTCCGAAGACTGCCTCTACCTTAACGTCTGGTCTCCCGCAGAGCGGGCCGAGCCGCTCCCGGTTATGGTCTGGCTGCACGGAGGCGGGTTTACGATTGGTGCCGGGGGCCTGCCGCCGTATAACGGCAAAGCGCTGGCCACGCGCGGCGTGGTTGTGGTCACGATTAACTACCGTCTCGGCCATCTCGGCTTTTTCGCCCATCCCGCGCTGGAAGGCGAGGAAGGGCGCGTGGTGCATAATTTTGCCCTGCTGGATCAGATCGCCGCGCTCGAATGGGTGCGGGAGAATATCGCCGGGTTTGGCGGGGATCCCGCTAATGTGACCCTGTTTGGCGAATCCGCTGGCGCGCGCAGCGTGCTTTCTCTGCTGGCCTCTCCGCTGGCAGCAGGATTATTCCATAAGGCGATTGTGCAAAGCGGATACACGTTGCCTGACACGCCGCGCGAGCAGGCGCTGCAAAAAGGGGAAGCGCTGGCCGCCCATTTCGGTCTGGAAAATGCGACTGCCGGGCAGCTGCGCGCGATCCCACCCGAGGCGTTCTGGCCGCTCACCGCGCCGCTGAACGTCGCCCCGGCGCCTATCGCTGGAGACTGTGTTCTGCCGGAAGCCATGCTGGACGTCTTTTTCGCTGCCCGTCAGCATCAGGTGCCGGTGATGATTGGCTCTAACAGCGATGAAGCCAGCGTGATGGCGGTGTTTGGCATCGATCTCGCCGGACAAATTCAGAAGCTTCGCCGGGAGCGCCGCTTCGGGCTGGGGCTGATTAAGCTGCTCTATCCGGGCGTGAAGGGCGATGAAGAGCTGGGCAGACAGGTGTGCCGCGACATGGCGTTCACCACGATGGGCTATGTGGTGATGCAGGCCCAGCAGCGCGTCGGTGGACTGTGCTGGCGTTACTGGTTTGACTATGTCGCGGAAGCGGAACATGCCACCTATGTCAACGGCGCCTGGCACGGCAACGAGGTGCCCTACGTCTTCGATACGCTCGGCCAGGTGGAGCCTTCTCGTCAGTATGTCAATGAGCGGGATCTGCAGTTTGCTGCCCAGGTGGCCGATTACTGGGTGAGTTTTGCGCGTGACGCGGGTCGTCGCGACATCCTGCCCGGGCCGACGCACTGGCCCGCGTGCCGTAAAGGGCGGGACGTTCTGTTACGCATTGGCGCGAATAAACATGCAGCTTTCAGGCTTGAAAACCGCTTTATGCGCGCCCGCATGAGCCTCTTCAAGCGGGTGATGAAGCACCACGTCAGCCTCGATTAAGCAAACAGGCGCGAAACGCCGCGAGACCATTTTCCTCGCCTGGCGTTTCGCGCAGCACCAGCCGGTAGCTTGCGCCGGTTTTTATGTTTGCCTCATAGGGCCGTACCAGCCTTCCAGCGTGAACATCTTCTGCCACCAGCGTTTCGTCGGCGATGGCGACGCCGAGCCCCTGAATGGCGGCCGTAATGGCGAGATCCATCGTGTCGAAGTGTTGATTTTTGTGCATGGCAAAGCCTGGACCTTCCTGTTTCGCCAGCCACAGCGACCAGTCCGTCTTATCCCTTGTGGGGTGCAGAAACGTCAGCGATCCCAGCGCTGCTCCTGCCCGCACCGGGCTTATCACCGGGGTGAGCGCCTCGTCGAACAGCAGATCGCCTGCGCTCATGTGCGTGCCGAACACGATGGCCGCGTCGTAAGATTCGGTTTTGAAATTGACGTTGTGATCGGTGGTGGTGGTCAGCGCGATCTGCAGGTCCGGATGCTCGCGCTCCACCTCCAGCAGGCGCGGTACCAGCCAGCGCATAGCGCAGGTGGGGGCCTTCAGCCGGATCACCGTGTGCTGGCTGCGGGCCTGGTCGGCCACGGACAGCAGTTGCTCGAAAGCGGACTGCAGCTCCGGAAGCAGGGCGCTACCCTGCGGTGAGAGGCGTAGCCCGCGCGCGTGGCGTTCAAAAAGCGGAAAGCCAAACCACGCCTCAAGAGAGGCAATCTTACGGCTCACGGCCCCCTGCGTCAGACACAGTTCCGCCGCGGCATGGGTAAGATTGAGGTGACGCGCGGTGACTAAAAATGCGTCGATGGCATTAAGGGGGAGCGAACGGCGTAACATAGAAAACACCTCAGCTATGCATTTTTCTCATGGCTATTATGACAACAATTCGATTGTCCCGACAGCACAGATGTTGTTTGAATAGTTATGCAATATCCATGAGAAGGGAAAGAGGATGACTTTACGAACGCCTGTGCAAACGCGCTCCAAACTGCCGGATGTGGGAACCACCATTTTTACCGTTATCGGCCAGCTCTCGGCGCAGCATAACGCGATTAACCTTTCTCAGGGCGCACCGAATTTTTCCTGCGACCCGAAGCTGATTGCGGGCGTCACCCGCGCAATGGAGGCGGGGCACAACCAGTACGCGTCGATGACCGGCCTGCAGCCGCTCAGGGAACGTATTGCCGATAAAATTGCTACGCTCTACGGCACGCAGTATGACCCTGCCAGCGAGGTGCTGGTGACCGCCAGCGCCAGCGAAGGGCTCTATTCGGCGATTAGCGGGCTGGTACATCCGGGCGATGAGGTGATCTACTTTGAGCCGTCCTTTGACAGCTACGCGCCGATTGTTCGTCTGCAGGGGGCAACCCCGATCGCCATCAAGCTCACGGTGCCGGATTTTGCCGTCAACTGGGATGAGGTTCGCGCCGCGATCACGCCGCGCACGCGCATGATCATCATCAATACGCCGCACAACCCGAGCGGTCAGGTCTTCTCCGCCAGTGACCTGCAGCAGCTGGCGGCGCTGACGCGCAACACCGACATCATTATTTTGTCTGACGAAGTGTACGAACACGTCGTTTTTGACGGTGAGCCGCACCACGGGATGGCCACGCACCCGCAGCTGGCGGAGCGCAGCGTGATTATTTCCTCTTTCGGAAAAACCTATCACGTCACCGGATGGCGCGTGGGTTACTGTGTTGCACCGGCGGTACTGATGGACGAGATTTGTAAAGTGCATCAATTTTTAATGTTTTCTGCCGATACGCCAATGCAGCACGCGTTTGCTGAGCATATGGTCGACCCGCAAACCTGGCTATCGCTGTCTGCGTTTTACCAGCGCAAGCGCGATCTGCTGCACAGCCTGCTGGCCGATTCACCGTTTACGCTGCTGCCGAGCGCCGGATCGTTCTTCATGCTGGCGGACTACAGCCAGTTCAGCGACGAACGCGACAGCGAGCTGGTGAAACGGCTGATCGTTGAGTACGGCGTTGCCACCATTCCGCTGTCGGCGTTTTATGCGGACGGTACGGATAATAAATTGATTCGTCTCTCTTTTGCGAAAGATGAGGCGACGTTACGGGCAGGTGCCCAGGCCCTGTGTCGGGTTAAACCACGCTGAGGAGTATTAGATGAAATTACGCGCGTTAGTTGTCGGCATGGGATTGCTGTGTACTTTTTCTTCCTTCGCGGCCACCGAGCTGCGTTACGGTCTGGAAGCGGAATACCCGCCGTTTGAGAGCCGCAATGCGGCGGGCGAACTGGAAGGGTTTGACGTTGAGCTGGGGAATGCCATCTGCAAAGCGGCAGCGCTGAAGTGCAGCTGGGTTGAAACCTCCTTTGATGCGCTGATCCCGGGGCTGGTGGCGAAGAAATTTGACGCCATCAACTCGGCGATGAACATCACCGAGCAGCGCCGGAAGAGCATTGATTTTACCCAGCCGATTTACCGTATTCCGTCGCAGCTGGTCGGCAAGGCCGGCACGGCGGTTGAGGCAACGCCAGAAGGGCTGAAGGGCAAAACCATCGGCGTACTGCAGGGATCCATTCAGGAAACCTATGCCAAAGAGCACTGGGAAAAGCAGGGTGTCACCGTGGTGTCTTATAAAGATCAGAATATGGCCTGGGGCGATCTGCTGAATGGCCGTATCGACGCCTCGCTGGTCATGTCCGCGGCCGGGCAGGCAGGTTTCCTCAGCAAGCCGCAGGGGAAAGGGTTTGGCTTCATCGGCAAACCGGTGTCTGACGACACTATCCTCGGCAGTGGGATCGGTTTTGGGTTGCGTAAAGGTGACGAGGCCACCAAAAAGCAGCTTGATGCCGCGATCGATAAAGTACGTGCCGACGGCACGATCGCTAAACTCGCTGATAAGTACTTCCCGGGTATCGATGTCAGCGTAAAATAACCGCCTCATTAGCCCCGTCAGCTGATGTCCTGACGGGGCATTTTTAATACACTTCATCCTTCAAGCTGCCTCTGCGTTGGCTACGTCTGTTCACCCCAGTCACTTACTTAAGTAAGCTCCTGGGGATTCTCAGACTTGCCGCCTTGATCCAGCATGAATGATTTTGTGTATTTACTGTTTTTTACACCACTTTCGGGCCGTTCTGGTCGACAGAAAATATTTCTCACTTTGTTCATATAATCACCGGCCAACAATTGGATTCTTAACCATTTTTGTTTAGGCTGTGCGTTCTTTCTTGCCGTCATTTCGCCGAGCGCGAAACACATTCACACGACCATAAGGACGTTTTTCCAGGCATGAATCGCAGACGTTTTCTAAAAGGCTCGCTGGCAGTGGCAGCCCTGAGCGGCACATCTGGCCTTGCTTCCCTGTTTTCCAAAGCGGCATACGCTGCCGACTCTGACATTGCTGACGGCCAGAGCCGTCGTTTCGACTTCTCCGTACTGCAATCCATGGCGCATGACCTGGCGAAAACCCCGTGGGGTGGCGCGCCGCGTCCGCTGCCGGACACGCTGGCAACCATGACGCCGCAGGCGTATAACGCCATCCGCTACGATGAAAAACAGTCACTGTGGAACAACATTGAAGGGCGTCAGCTGGACGTGCAGTTCTTCCATATGGGGATGGGGTTCCGCCGCCGCGTGCGGATGTTCTCGCTGGACCAGTCGACCTCTATGGCGCGCGAGATCCACTTCCGTCCGGAGCTGTTCAGCTACGGTGAAACGGGTGTGGATACCAAACAGCTGGAAGGGCAAAGCGATCTCGGGTTTGCGGGATTCCGCGCCTTTAAGGCCCCTGAACTGGCGCGTCGCGATATCGTCTCTTTCCTGGGCGCGAGCTATTTCCGCGCGGTGGATGACACCTACCAGTACGGCCTGTCTGCCCGCGGTCTGGCGGTAGATACCTTTACCGATACGCCGGAAGAGTTTCCCGATTTCACGTCATTCTGGTTTGAAACCGTCAAGCCCGGCGACACGACTTTTACCGTCTATACCCTGCTGGACAGCCCGAGCATCACGGGTGCCTATAAATTCGTGATCCACTGCGAGAAGAGCCAGGTGATTATGGAGGTGGAAAACCATCTCTACGCGCGAAAGGACATCAAGCAGCTCGGCATCGCGCCGATGACCAGCATGTTCAGCTGCGGTAATAACGAACGCCGCATGTGTGACACCATTCACCCGCAAATTCATGACTCCGACCGCCTGGCAATGTGGCGCGGCAACGGGGAGTGGATCTGTCGTCCGCTGAACAACCCGCAGAAGCTGCAGTTCAACGCCTATATGGACAAAAACCCGAAAGGTTTCGGCCTGCTGCAGCTCGACCGCGATTTCTCGCACTATCAGGACGTGATGGGCTGGTATAACAAACGCCCGAGCCTGTGGGTGGAACCGCGTAACAACTGGGGGAAAGGCGCGGTTGGCCTGATGGAGATCCCGACCACCGGCGAAACGCTGGATAACGTGGTCTGCTTCTGGCAGCCGGAAAAAGCGGTGAAAGCGGGCGACGAGCTGGACTTCAAATATCGCCTCTACTGGAGCGCCATGCCGCCGGTGCGTTCTCCGCTGGCCAACGTCTTCGCCACCCGTACCGGCATGGGCGGCTTCCCGGAAGGCTGGGCACCGGGCGAAAATTACCCGAAAGTGTGGGCCCGTCGCTTTGCTATCGACTTCGTCGGCGGCGACCTGAAGGCCGCTGCGCCAAAAGGCATCGAGCCGGTGATTACGCTCTCCAGCGGTGAAGCGAAGCAGGTTGAGATCCTCTACGTTGAGCCGTTTGACGGCTATCGCATCCTGTTTGACTGGTATCCGACATCGGATTCAACGGAGCCGGTGGATATGCGCCTGTTCCTGCGCTGTCAGGGCGATGCCATCAGTGAAACCTGGCTGTACCAGTATTTCCCACCGGCGCCGGATAAACGTATCTACGTTGACGAGCGGATAATGCGTTAACGATCGATTCCCTCTCCCTTCGGGAGAGGGTTAGGGTGAGGGGCAATGACCGAAGCAAAATCCGAAATTATCCCGGTATCTGACGCTCTCGAGCTTCGCGCCGTCGAAGAGCGCTACGCCGCCGATCTGCATAATCTGGTCGTCAAAAATAAAACCTTTTTGCAAACCGCCTTTGACTGGGCGCAGCACGTCGGCAGCGAGGAGGATACCCGCCGCAACGTGCAGAGCAATCAGATGCTGCATCAGCGCGGCTACGCCAAAATGTTTTTGATCTTCAAGAATGATGAACTGGTTGGCGTGCTGTCTTTCAATACGATTGAGCCTGCTAACAAAGCCGGGTACATCGGCTACTGGCTGGATGAATCCCACCAGGGGCAGGGCATTCTCTCCCGGTCACTGCAGGCGTTTATGCGCTACTACGTCGAACGCGGGGAGATCCGCCGTTTTGTGATCAAGTGTCGGGTGGCGAATCAGCACAGCAACAGCGTTGCCGTGCGTAACGGTTTTACGCTGGAAGGATGCCTGCGGGAAGCGGAATACCTGAATGGCCGCTTTGACGATGTGAATATCTACGGGAAGATCTACGCCCTATAACGCTCCCAGCAGCGGGGTGCGGGTGATGCGCTGGTCGCCGTTGATCACCTTTTCGCCGCGCAGGTGAATGCTCTCCCCGGCAAACGCTTCAATGACCGCATCATCTGTGATTTCAACCCGATGTTCGATCAGCACATCTCCGCTGATCCTCGCGCGTCCCTGAATCACGACCTTATCGTCCAGCATGATCGGCCCGCCGCGCAGCCATGCCTGACCGCCAATCAGGACGTGATGTTTGATGACGCAGTTTCCTTCCACCACGGCATTCTCCGCAATCTGAGAGCTGTAGCGCACCGTCGGGATGGCATCGTCGTCATAACCGGCAATCACGCGGGCGTTGCCATAGACCTTTGCGCAGTCGCACACCCAGACGTTATTTAAGTCGTTACCTTCGAGGATCGCGTTGTCGAATATTTCGGCGCGGTGCTCAACAAAGGCAAAATTAACCATCGCCTCGCCGTAGATTTGCGCCTGATGCACAATGCGCGACTGGCTCACCGTCGCCTTATCGTAGATTTGCAGGATCTGGTCATGGTCCGGCGTCAGCCCTTTGGCGGCAATGATAACGCTATTGTGCAGGATGCGGGCATCGCCGTAGAGATGGCATTCGCCCCGCACGCAGGAGTGCTGAACGGTGACATTGTCACTTATGCGTGCTCCGTGGCTTACCTCCGCGCCGTCCAGCCAGCAGCTGCCGCTGATATGCGCGTCGTGGCTAATGATGCAAGGCAGGGTAAGCCGCGCGTTGCCGGACACGGTTGCACCGGCGAACACCACGCTGTTTTCGTCGTAGATCCAACAGACGCCGTCCTGCGCGAGGGCGCGCTCATCATCAATCCATCCGCCTCTCGTCCCGACCGTCACGTCGTTAAAATCCGCCGTCGCGATAATCTGCCGCAGCGTGACGGAGTGGGTAGTTTCGCCGTTTTTCCACTGCCAGAGGCGGGTTTCGTCGCTAAGGCGATATTTATTCATCTTTAGGTCTCTGATAAGCGTCTTAACTAAACGTAGCAAATTTTTCGGTTTTCGAACGGTTGGCAACCAGACGGTAAACGCCTTAAAATGGCATTCAGAATGCACTTTCAGATTATGCAGGCTCAGGAAAAAAATAATGACCGTCGACGAGAATTACTTCACAGAGAAATATGGCTTAACCCGCACCCATTCAGAGGTGCTGTTCAGTGCGGCACAGATTAAACCGGGCAAAACGCTGGACCTGGGCTGCGGCAATGGCCGCAACAGCCTTTATCTGGCGGCCAACGGTTACGAGGTGACCGCGTGGGATAAGAACCCGATGAGCATCGAGAATATCGAGCGCATCAAGGCGGAAGAAGGGATCGATAACCTCCATACGGCGATCAAAGATCTCAACAACCTGAGTTTTGACGGCGAGTACGATTTCATTCTCTCCACCGTGGTGCTGATGTTCCTGGAGTCAAAAACCATCCCGGGACTTATCGCCAACATGCAGCGCTGCACCAAGCCCGGCGGCTACAACCTGATTGTTGCCGCGATGGACACGGCGGATTACCCGTGCACCGTCGGCTTCCCGTTTGCGTTCAGGAGCGGCGAGCTGAGCAACTACTACGAAGGCTGGGAGTTGCTCAAATACAACGAAGACGTTGGCGAACTCCACCGCACCGATGAAAACGGTAACCGCATCAAGCTGCGCTTTGCCACGATGCTGGCGCGCAAGCCCGCTTAGCGGGCGGCCAGCAGGCAGATCTGCAGGGCAGTCTTATAAGACGCCTCGAACGACGACAGCGGCAGGAATTCAAACTTCGAGTGGAAGTTATGCGCGCCGGTGAAGAAGTTCGGCGTGAGCAGCCCTTTTGCCGAGAGCGCCGCGCCGTCGGTACCGCCGCGCATGGGCGTCGGTTTTGGCGTGATGCCGAGCGATTCCATCGCCTCGAACATCAGATCGATGGCGCGTCTGTCCTCACCAATCGCATTGCTGATATTGCTGTAGGTATCTTCAATGCGATAGTCCACCCTGGCCGTTGGATACTGGGCGGCAATCCGCGCGGCAACGTTGGCAATCTGCTGCTTGCGGGCGGCAAAGCTGTCCTTGTCAAAGTCGCGGATATTGGCCTTAAGAACGGCCTCGTTCTGTCCGGCCTGAATGCCGTTAAACCAGACATAGCCCTCACGCCCCTCGGTGCACTCCGGCGTTTGCTGGCGGTCAAAATGGCTGATGTAGTCAGTCGCCATCAGCAGGGGATTCACCAGCACGCCTTTGGCGGACATCGGGTGCGCCGTTACGCCGGTAAAGCGGATTTCAGCGGCTGCCGCATTAAAATTCTCGTAGACAATTTCCCCCAGCTCGCAGCAGTCGATAGTCCAGGCGAAGTCGACGTCAAAGCGCTTAAGGTCCAGCGCTTTTGCACCGTTCAGGCCGATCTCTTCGTCAGGCACAAACGCCACGACGATATCCCCGTGCTGATGTTCCGCGGTCAGGTTTTCCAGCACCGTCACGACCACCGTGACCGCCGATTTATTATCCGCGCCCAATACGCTGGTTCCGTCGCTGAAAATAATCTCCTCATTCGGATACGCCAGAATTTCAGGATGCTCGTTAACCCGCAGCCAGATGTCTTTCTCTTTATTCAGACAGAGATCTTCACCGGTAAAGGTTAATATTTGTGGATGAATATCCGGTGATAATCCCACGTCCACGGTATCAATATGGGTAATAAAGCCGATGCGCGGCGCACCGGGCACGTTGCCTTTTTTAACCGCCGTTACCGTGGCGAATTCATCAATAACAATGTCGTCTAAACCCAGCTGTGACAGCTCCTGCGCCAGCTCCCGCGCCATGTCGTGCTGGCCCGGCGTTGAGGGCAGGGTTTTGACTTTGGGATCGCTCTGGCTGGTGATCGCGAGATAGCGGAAAAAACGGTGCGTTAATTGTCTGGAAAGCGGCGAGCCCATAGTGATTTATTCCTTATTTATTTTTCAGGTGTTTGCCACATCACTTTAATGTTATTTATGAAATGGCAAAAGAATTAATTAGCCGTCGAATTAAAAAGACAGGAATAAATGATGAAAAGCAAACTCACAACTTTAACGCTGGCGCTTGCTGCGCTCACGGTCAGTTCCACCGTTGCCGCGAAAACGCTGGTGTATTGCTCCGAAGGATCGCCGGAAAACTTTAATCCTCAGCTATACACCTCGGGAACCAGCGTGGACGCCAGCGCCGTGCCGGTCTATAACCGGCTGGTTGATTTCAAACCCGGCACCACGGAGCTGGTGCCGAGCCTGGCGGAGCGCTGGGAGGTGAGCGACGACGGCAAGGTTTATACCTTCCATCTGCGTAAGGGCGTCAAATTCCAGAGCAATAAATCCTTCACGCCGACCCGCGACTTTAACGCCGACGACGTGATTTTCTCGTTTATGCGTCAGAAAGACGTGAATCATCCGTATCACAACGTCTCTAACGGCAGCTACTCGAACTTCGAAAGTCTGGAGTTTGGCAGCCTGATAACCGGCATTGATAAAGTTGATGACCACACCGTGCGCTTTACCCTGGCGCACCCGGAAGCGCCGTTTGTCGCCGATCTGGCATGGTATTTTGCCTCGATCCTATCCGCGGAATATGCCGACGCGATGCTCAAAGCGGGTACGCCGGAGAAGGTGGATATGGAGCCTATAGGCACCGGCCCGTTTAAGCTGGCCCAGTATCAGAAGGATTCGCGGATCCTGTTTACGGCGTTTGCCGACTACTGGCAGGGGAAATCGAAGCTGGACCGGCTGGTGTTTAGCATCACGCCGGATGCCTCCGTGCGTTTTGCCAAAATTGAAAAGAACGAGTGTCAGGTGATGCCGTTCCCGAACCCGGCGGACCTGCCGCGCATGAAGGCGAACAAAGACATCAATCTGATGAGCAAAGCCGGACTGAATACCGGCTTTCTGGCGTTCAATACCCAAAAGCCACCGCTGGATAACGTGAAAGTCCGTCAGGCGCTGGCGATTGCCATCAATAAACCTGCCATTATTGATGCGGTTTTCCACGGCACCGGCACTGCGGCGAAGAACCTGCTGCCGCCGGGCGTCTGGGGCGCAGACAGCGAGCTTAAGGATTACGATTACGATCCTGAAAAGGCGAAAGCGCTGCTGAAAGAGGCTGGTTTTGCCAGCGGCGTGAGCGTCGACCTGTGGGCGATGCCGGTGCAGCGTCCGTACAATCCGAATGCGAAACGCATGGCGGAGATGATTCAGGCCGACTGGGCGAAAATCGGCGTACAGACCAAAATCGTGACCTACGAGTGGGGCGAATACCTTAAGCGCGTGAAGGGCGGGGAACATCAGGCCGCGCTGATGGGCTGGACGACCGCAACGGGCGATCCCGACAACTTCTTTGGTCCGCTATTTACCTGCACCTCGGCAAACGGTGGCTCAAATTCGGCGAAATGGTGCTATAAGCCCTTCGATAATATTATCGCGGAAGCAAAATCAACGACCGATCGCGATAAACGCGTGGCGCTGTATAAAGAGGCTCAGCAAATGATGCATGACCAGATGCCGGCGGTGATGATTGCGCATTCAACCATTTTCGAGCCGGTGCGCAAGGAGGTGACGGGCTATGAAATCGACCCATTTGGCAAACATCTGTTCTGGCAACTGGATATAAATCAGTAATTTTTCACTGCCCGGCACGCCTCCGGGCAGTCTTTTTGCAATTTGTGCTCTCCGCATCATTTTTTGTCACAACAAACCCGTCGGTCTTTTGCTATAACTTCAAATGCATACTTGCAGATAACATGGAAAACTATCATGCGTACTCAAACTTTTTTTAAAGTTGCAGTGCTTACTGGTCTGTTGGCGTTAGCGGGCTGTTCTTCAAAAGTCGCGGCTCCCGAACAATATTCTGGCTTTTTAAAAGACTATTCCGGCTTGCAGCAGACGACGTCTGCGACGGGGAAACCAACGCTGCGTTGGGTTGATCCTTCTTATAACGAAGCTAATTACGACAGTATTCTCTGGACGCCGATTACTTATTATCCTGCGCCTAAACCGACCACTCAAATTGGTCAGAAAACGCTTGATGAGCTGTTGAATTATACAAATAACAAAATGAAAACCGCTATTGGTACCCGTAAGCCAGTCGTGACCACGCCGGGTAAACACAGCCTGATTTTCCGCGGTGCAATTACCGGGGTGAGTTCGCAGAAAGAAGGTCTGCAGTTCTATGAAGTGGTGCCGGTCGCGCTGGTGGTAGCAGGTACGCAGATGGCAACCGGACATCGCACCATGGATACCCATCTTTACTTTGAAGGTGAGCTGATTGATGCGGCAACCAATAAGTCCGTAATGAAGGTGGTTCGTAAAGGCGAAGGTAAAGAGCTGGCAAACGAAAATACGCCGATGGGCTTTGCGACGCTGAAACAGGTAGTTGATGACATGGCGACGGACGCCACCATGTTTGATGTGAAAAATACCGCGAAATAAAATAAAACGGCCTGCTTAATGCAGGCCTTTTTATTTACGCCGTTCGTAAGCGTCTGAACCAGGTTTCTGGTTTGGTAAACATCACCATATTTCCCCCCAGAATCAGCAATAACCCCACGATTCCGTTGATATGCCAGACGTAGCCTTCGTACACTGTGGAGATGGACAGCGCCACCAGCGGGAAGAGCAGCGTACTGTAGGCCGCTTTGCCGGGACCGATACGTCCCACCAGCGTGAAGTAGGCGCCAAAGGCAATCACCGAACCAAACAGCGCCAGATAGAGCAGCGCGCCAATGTAGCTGATGGTCCACTCTGGCGCGAAGCTGTCGCCTCTGAGCAGGGCAATGCAACCCATTACCAGCGTGCCGTAGAGCATCGCCCAGGCGTTGGTGGTCATGGTTTCCAAGCCTCTGCGCTGGTGACGCATGCTGATCATATTGCCCAGCGAGAAGCCGTAGGTGCCGAGCGCGGAAAGACCAATCCCGGTCAGGAGCGACGCGCTCCAGCCGCTGGCCAGCAGATCGTCCCAGAAGAGGGTGACGATCCCAGTCAGGCCCAGTGCCGCCGCCGTCCAGAAACGCGCGGGCGGGCGCTGCCCGAAGAAAATAAAGCTGTTAATAGCGTTATAGAGCACGGCCATGGAGAAGATCACCGACTCCAGCCCGGTATTGATATGTGCCGCTGCCGTATAAAAACACCAGAAGTTAAAGCAGAAAACGCAGCATCCCTGGAGCATACAAAAGAGGTGATCCCGCAGCGCCAGCTTGCGCAGGCGGCGCAGGGCGAGTAACACCACCATCATCGTGAGGCTGGCGACGGCGAAACGCCAGAAAATCGAGACGGGCGCCGCCACGGGGCCCTGCTGCAGGAAAATCGCAATCCAGGTGGTTCCCCAGATGACCACCACCAGTCCGTATAATAATGCGTTCATATTTTTCTCTTCTCAAACCACGGAAGCCCGCAGTATGCCGCTGAGATCGGTCAGGGGCTTTCACCGGCTTGCGGTAGACTTGCAAATTCTTGCGCTTTTTTCTTCCCCGGGGGCTGGCAACGGGAGACAACTCTTCTTAGACTGATATTCCAGTCAATCACGCGCTTACGGTCATGTCTCACGCTTACGATACCTTTGAAACGCTTTGCCAACAGAATGCGGTCCTGCGGGAAACCGTCTCGCTGAACTCGGGCATTCAGCTGGCAGCGTGGTACAACAAGCACGATACAATAACGGTAAAAAGTAACCACCATACCCTGAGCCTGTACGTGGCGGACGGCTACGAAAGCTACCAAAAAACGCCGGGCGGCTGGAAGAACGGCGGGGGGCCGGACCGTTTCTGCTTGATGCCAAAAGAGAGCGAATCGACGTGGGATATCCGCGATGACCTGTCGTTTGTGCATCTCTACTGCACCGATGAACACCTGCGCGACGTGGGGGAGAAGATCTGGGATAAGCGCCCGCTTTCGCTGACGCTGGACGAGCGCATTTTTGGTAGCGATCCGAAGATCACCGCGCTGTATCGCCAGTTTTTGCTCGGCTGCGACTGGCAGCAGCACGCCAACCAGCTCACTTTGAGTACGGCCTCTACGCTGCTCCTGACCCATCTGCTGCAAAACTACTCTAACGTTCAGTGGAAGCTGCCGGTCGTCACCGGCGGGCTATCGCCATTCGTGCTGCGCAACGTGCTGGCCTTCATCGAAGAGAACCTCGGGCAACCCCTGACGCTGGCTGAACTGGCGGCGCAGGCCGCCCTCAGCGAATACCATTTTGCCCGCATGTTCCGCCAGTCGACGGGGCTGGCGCCGCATCAGTACGTGATGCAGAGAAGAATGGAAAAAGCGAAGGCGCTGGTGCAGAACACGGCGACGCCGCTAACGGACATCGCCCTTGCCTGTGGGTTTAACTCCGCCAGCCACTTCAGCAACCGCTTTCGCAGCGCGACGGGCATGACGCCTTCGCAGCTACGCGCGGCGCGCGCGTGAAAACAGGGCATAGCAAACGCCGCCCAGCACCAGCCCCCAGAATGCCGAACCGATGCCGAGGATCGTGACGCCGCTCGCGGTCATCAGGAACGTGACGATGGCCGCGTCGCGCTCCGCCTCGTGATTCAGCGCCTGATATAAACTCCCGCTAATGGTTCCCAGCAGCGCCAGACCGGCGAGCGTCTGGATCCAGCTGAGCGGCAGAGCGGCCATCAGCCCGGTAATCGAGCCGCCGAAAATCCCCGCCAGCAGATAAAAACCTCCCGCTGCGATGGCCGCCAGCCAGCGTTTATCGGCGTCCGGGTGTGCATCCGGGCTTTGGCAAATGGCGGCGGTAATGGCCGCGATGCATATTGAAAAGACGCCAAACGGAGAAAACAGCAGAGCCAGTCCGCCCGTCACGACGATAAGCGGCGAGACCGCCAGCGGGTAACCGGAGGCTTTCATCGTGGCGAACCCCGGCGCGTTCTGCGAGGCCATGGTCACCAGGAAGAAGGGCACGCCAATACTCACCAGGCTGGTGAAGGTGAACGTGGGCGCAATAAACTCAGGCATCGCAAGGGAGAGCGTGAGCTTATCCGTGACAACGTCACCGACCGCCCATGCCACGAGACCGCCGACCAGCAGCGTGACCACGATGGCATAGCGCGGCGCCAGCGCTTTTGCCATCAGCCACGCTACAATCATGCTGCCGCACAGCAGAAAGTGACCCTCCAGGTGCGCAAACGCGTGCAGGCCAAACTGCAGCAACACGCCTGCCAGCATGGCGGCAGCAAGCGAATGGGGGATCAGCCTCATCAGACGGGCGAAGAGCCCGGTGATGCCGCAAAGTAAAATGAGCCCGTTAGCAAAGATGAACACGCCGATCGTTTCCGGCAGCGTCACGCCGTGCAGGCTGGTGGCGAGCAGCGCCGCGCCGGGCGTAGACCATGCGGTCAGCACCGGCGCTTTGTACCACCAGGAAAGCGCCAGCGTGCTGACGCCCATCCCAATCCCCAGCGCGGTCATCCAGCCTGCGATCTGCTGCGCGCTGGCACCAGCCGCCGCGGCGGCCTGCCAGATGATGGCGGCCGAGCTGGCGTAACCGACCAGCACGGCGACAAATCCAGCCAGTGCGACTGGAACAAGGTGAGAGGAAGGGCGCATGAAAACTCCGTTGTGCGTTATAACGTCCGATATAAGGTAACACTGTGCGCTATAGCGTACAAGTGGTATGCTGATCGCCATCAGGAGGGACCATGGACATCACACTACACCTTGCAACAACGCTGAAAACGCTGCGCCAGACGCGCGGCTGGAGTTTGTCGAAGCTCGCGGACGAGACCGGCGTGTCAAAAGCGATGCTGGGGCAAATCGAGCGCAATGAATCCAGCCCGACGGTGTCGACGCTGTGGAAAATAGCCACCGGGCTGAACGTGCCGTTTTCCGCGTTCATCACGCCGGAGGCGGATCGGCAGGCGGTGTTTGACCCGCAGCAGCAGGCGATGGTGGTCAAACCGCTTTTTCCGTGGGACGAGACGCTCGGGTTTGATTATTTCTCGATTACGCTGGCACCCGGCGCGCTGAGTGAATCCACGCCGCATGAGGCGGGGGTGATTGAACATGTGGTGGTGGTCAGCGGCGAGCTGGAGATGAAGCTCGAGGGCAAATGGCAGACGATATCTGCCGATTCGGGCGTCCGTTTCGCCGGCGATAAACCGCACGCCTACCGCAACAGCAGCGACCGAACGGTGCATTTTCACTCCCTGATTCATTATCCCCGCTGACGCTACGCAAAACTGTTTCGCTGACGCATACTTCTGACTACAATAGCCGCCATTTTGACCATAACGGATAACGACGAAGTATGCGCCTGCAATCCCATCATCTTGAACTTTTAAGCCCGGCCCGCGACGCCGCCATTGCCCGTGAAGCGATCCTTCATGGCGCAGATGCCGTCTACATTGGTGGCCCAGGCTTCGGTGCCCGCCATAACGCCAGCAACAGCCTGAGCGATATTGCTGAACTGGTGCCGTTCGCCCACCGTTTCGGGGCGAAAGTGTTCGTGACCCTGAACACCATTCTTCATGATGATGAGCTGGAGCCTGCGCAACGTCTGATTACCGATCTCTACCAGGCCGGGGTGGATGCCCTGATTGTTCAGGATATGGGCGTGCTGGAACTGGATATTCCCCCCATTGAACTGCATGCCAGTACCCAGTGCGATATCCGCACGGTAGAGAAGGCGAAGTTTCTCTCTGACGTCGGCTTTTCGCAGATCGTTCTGGCGCGTGAGCTGAACCTGAATCAGATCCGCGATATTCACCAGGCGACAGACGCGACGATTGAATTCTTTATCCACGGCGCGCTGTGCGTCGCCTATTCCGGTCAGTGCAATATTTCCCACGCGCAGACGGGCCGCAGCGCCAACCGCGGCGACTGCTCTCAGGCCTGCCGTCTGCCGTATACCTTGAAAGACGATCAGGGCCGCGTCGTGGCGTTCGAAAAACACCTGCTCTCCATGAAGGATAACGATCAGACGGCCAACCTGGGCGCGCTGATCGACGCGGGCGTGCGTTCCTTCAAGATTGAAGGGCGCTACAAAGATATGAGCTACGTGAAGAACATCACCGCGCACTATCGCCAGATGCTCGACGCCATTATTGAGGATCGCGGCGATCTGGCGCGCGCGTCCGCCGGTCGCACCGAGCATTTCTTCGTTCCGTCGACGGACAAAACGTTCCACCGCGGCAGCACGGACTATTTCGTTAATGCCCGTAAAGGGGATATCGGCGCGTTTGACTCACCGAAGTTTATCGGTTTACCGGTGGGTGAAGTGCTGAAAGTGGCGAAAGATCACCTTGATGTCCAGGTGACGGAACCGCTGGCGAACGGCGATGGCCTTAACGTGATGATTAAGCGTGAGGTCGTAGGCTTCCGCGCCAACACGGTCGAGAAAACCGGCGAGAACCGCTACCGCGTCTGGCCGAATGAAATGCCCGCCGATCTCTACAAGGCGCGGCCGAACGCGGCGCTTAACCGTAACCTCGATCATAACTGGCAGCAGGCGCTGCTGAAAACCTCCAGCGAACGTCGTATCGCTGTGGACATTGAGCTGGGCGGTTGGGAAGAGCAGCTGATTCTGACCATGACCTGTGAAGACGGCATCAGCGTAACGCATACGCTCGATGGCCTGTTCGAGGTGGCAAACAACGCGGAAAAAGCGCTCAACAGCCTGAAGGATGGGGTGGCGAAGCTTGGCCAGACGATTTACTACGCCCGCAACGTTGAGGTCAGTCTGCCGGATGCTCTGTTCGTGCCGAACAGCCTGCTTAACCAGTTCCGTCGTGAAACGGCAGAGATGCTGGATGCCGCGCGTCTGGCTCAGTATCCACGCGGAAGCCGTAAAGCGGAAACCGTCCCTGCGCCAGTCTACCCGGACACCCATTTATCCTTCCTCGCTAACGTCTACAACCATAAAGCGCGTGAATTCTATCATCGCCACGGCGTACAGCTGATCGACGCAGCCTATGAAGCGCATGAAGAGAAGGGCGATGTGCCGGTGATGATCACCAAGCACTGCCTGCGCTTTGCCTTTAACCTGTGTCCTAAGCAGGCGAAAGGGAACATTAAGAGCTGGAAGGCCACCCCCATGCAGCTGGTAAACGGTGACGAAGTGCTAACTCTTAAATTCGACTGTCGTCCCTGCGAAATGCATGTGATTGGTAAGATGAAAAACCACATCTTCAAAATGCCGCAGCCCGGCAGTATTGTGGCGTCCGTCAGTCCGGACGATCTGATGAAAACCCTGCCAAAACGCAAGGGCAGCTAATTACCGAACGTGCGTGTCCGGTTTGCGCGATTTCTGCCACAGGTGGTGTTCGCGCAAACCCTCCGCCGACTCTTCCGCAGCGCTTCGCAACTCATCGCTGTCGGCTTCATGACGAAGCTGATGCGCCACATTCTTGACCCATAAATATTCGTGTCCTTTGTGTCCGGCCATAAGCTGGCCGGAAAACAGCGCACAGATAAGCATGAGGAAAGATAACCCTTTTTTAATCATGGATTCACCGCTCAAAAACAATGCGGGATAATCATGTCGATTATTTTTAAGGGTTATTATTCAAAAATTAAAATTAGCGAAAAGAAAATGTCAAATATTGTGGATTCGGAATTACGGTTAAGACATTTCCTAAAAGTCATCTGAAACTTTGTAAAGCTCCATTTCTGGACCACAATTGGATATTTGCATTAAGGATAAATCTTATATAATAGTTATCTCGGGCTAAGGAACAGGTCATTCATAAATGAAAAAAATAATAGCGCTTGCGCTTCTGGCGGTGGCTGTTGGGGCTGTTGTTGGGATTCGTTATGCAGGTAATGAAGAACCAGAATATATTCAGTCTGCAGAAATTCGCGTGGGTTCCTATTTAACCAGCGATTATGGTGGCGTTGCCTGCTCCAGCAAAAAAATAAACGATCGGCGCTGGGAATTAGATTGTACTCATCAGGCAAGAGGAAAAACATTCCAGTTCGCGGTGTATCCCTCTGAAAAAGCACCTTATGGTGTCGCTCGCTCCTTTTATCTTGAAGCCCTTAATGACGACGCAAAACAGAGCGCTGAGCAGGGGCTTATGCGTTATTTGCAGATCAATACCCATGCAGGTTAATAAGACTGTTTAACCTTCGTTAAGACAACGGGTGTTAGGTTGTAGGAGATCCGCAGCCCGGCCATGGAGTGTCGGGACGTAGAGACCAAAACACAAATCTATCCATGCAAGCATTTACCGCCAGTTAATGGCGGTTTTTTTTGCACTTATGCCGCTAGCGGGCAGTGTCAGAACGTGAAAACTGTTTGCGATACTGAGCCGGGGAAAGCGCGAACTGCTGGCGAAAATGATGACGCAACGTTGATGCCTGCCCAAACCCGGTCTGCTCAGCGATGCTGTCGACGCTTAACCGGCTGCTTTCCAGATAATCTTTTGCTCTCAGCAGGCGCTCATTGATTAACCAGCGTGCGGGCGTCGTTCCCGTTGCCGCCTCGAAGCGACGAAGGAAGGTGCGCTGGCTCATTCCGACCCGACGCGCCAGGGAGTCGACGCTGTGCGACTCGATAAGATGCGTGTGCAGAAAATCAAATAGCTGTCCGAGACGCTGGCTCTCCCGCAGCTGCGCCACAGGGCGGCTAAGCTGCTGCGGCTGTGAACCATCCCGGTGTGGAGGAATGACCAGCCGACGCGCCACGCTGTTGGCGGTTTCCATGCCATAATCCCGCCGCACAACGTGCAGACAGAGATCGATTCCCGCCGCGCTGCCAGCGGACGTCAGAATATCGCCTTCGTCCTGGTAGAGCACATCTTCAACCACGTCGATGTCAGGGTAACGGGCTTTAAGCGCGTCAATGTAGCGCCAGTGCGTCGTGGCTTTGCGGCCGTTCAGCAGCCCCGTTGCGGCCAGCACAAACACCCCCGAGCAGATGGACAGCAGCCGGCATCCTCGTTCGCTGGCCTGACGTAATGCCTCGCTGAGCGCGTCCGGAACCGGCGAGTCCAGCCCACGCCAGCCGGGAACCACAATCAGATCCGCAGACGCAAGCAGGCTTAAATCACCATCGGTAACGATGCGGATCCCGCCAGTTGCCCGAAGTTCACCGCTGTCCACGCTCGCCACCGCAAAACGATACCATTCGTCGCCCAGCTCGGGACGCGGCAGGCCGAAGATCTCCACCGCTACGCCAAACTCAAAGGTACACAGACCGTCATACGCCAGCACGACCACCTGCGGGCGGGCAATTTGTCTTAAGTTTGTCATCTTTTTGCTGTTTTCTGGCATAAGCGAACGCATTCACGGGCTGAATTTGTGGATAGAGTAGTGTTAACACAAACGCCAAAGATGAGGAAGGATCATGAGCTATGTTACTGAATTTCCGGCTGCCGAGCCGCAGGAAGCCGTTACCCATTTTCTGCGCCGCCTGAGCGTTGAAACCGACTGTGCGGATGTGCATCACGCCATCGCCAATAATGAGCAGGATTTTGTTTTGCTGCACGTGGTGGGGAGTCCGGAGCAGTTTGCCCGCCGTCACGTGCCGGGCGCATTGCACCTGCCGCGGAGTCAGATGACTGCCGGGCGCATGGCCGAATGGCCTGAAGGCACGCTGTTCGTCGTTTACTGCGCAGGTCCGCACTGTAACGGCGCGGACAGAGCCGCGCTGAAGCTGGCGCGCCTCGGGCTGCCGGTCAAAATTATGCTCGGGGGGATCGCCGGATGGGAAGATGAAAAGTTCGCCTTTGCCAGCAGCGAAACCGGCGTCGCGCTGTGAAGATGAATTTTTTTCAACACCCGTGAAATTTTCTCGTTTGCCGGAACAGGACAGGTATGACATCTTTTTTGGACATTTAGACATCCAGAAGTCTAAAACTTCAAATGATGAACTATCACTGCTGGCAATTATCGTCGGCAGACTGAGGAGATTTCCATGCAACGACAGCACGCCCCGTACCGCGCCGACGTAGTCGGCAGTTTTTTACGCCCGGATGCCATCAAGCAGGCTCGCCTGAAGTTCGCCAGCGGCGAGATTGACGCCGGACAGCTTCGCGCGGTGGAAGACGATGCCATTCGCCACGTCGTTGAGCAGCAGTGTGCGTGCGGCCTGCATGTGGTCACCGACGGTGAATTTCGCCGTGCCTGGTGGCACTTCGACTTCTTCGACGGTCTGCAGGGGGTTGAGCGTTACGATTCACAGCAGGGTATCCAGTTCAACGGGGTACAAACCAAAGCCCACGGCGTGCGCGTCACCGGAAAGCTGGGCTTTGGCGACCATCCGATGCTGGAAGATTTCCGCTATCTGAAAAGCATCAGCGGCAATGCTCAGCCGAAGATGACCATACCCAGCCCGAGCGTGCTTCATTTCCGCGGCGGGCGCAAAGACATCGATGCGACGGTGTACCCGGATCTGAATGACTATTTCGACGATCTGGCGACCACCTGGCGCGACGCCATCCGCGCATTTTACGACGCGGGCTGCCGCTACCTGCAGCTGGACGACACCGTCTGGGCCTATCTTTGTTCGGACGATCAGCGCCGTCAGATCCGCGAGCGGGGCGATGATGCCGATGAGCTGGCACGCATCTATGCCCGCGTCCTGAACAAGGCGCTGGAAGGCAAGCCGGACGATCTGACCATCGGGCTGCACGTCTGTCGCGGTAACTTCCGTTCAACCTGGATTTCCGAAGGTGGCTATGAGCCGGTGGCGGAAGTGCTGTTCGGTACGGTCAACGTTGACGCGTTCTTCCTTGAATACGACAACGACCGCAGCGGGGATTTCGCGCCATTGCGCTTCATTCGCCCGGGCAAACAGCAGGTGGTGCTGGGTCTGATCACCACGAAAAACGGCGAGCTGGAGAACCCGGAGGGGATAAAAGCCCGTCTGGAAGAGGCGGCAAAATACGTGGCAAAAGAGCAAATTTGCCTCAGCCCGCAGTGCGGCTTTGCCTCTACCGAAGAGGGCAACAGTCTGAGTGAATCCCAGCAGTGGGATAAAGTCCGTCTGGTCACGCAGATCGCCAGCGAAGTCTGGTAAGACTCTTCCACAGCGCTGCATTATAAAAGTGCAGCGCTGTGCCATTCTGAGTCGTTCTCTTTACATCCCGCGTTCCCCCACCTGAAATAGCGCTTCCTCCATTCTGGCATCCTTTTTGCTCCTGCTTCGCTGACACATTTTTTTCCGCGTCCACGCCGTAACGGACGTTTTGACAGCGTTCTTTTTCAGGAGTGAAAATATGCAGCGTCGTACCTTATTAAAAGCCTTTGCGTTATCCGCGTCAGTCGTGGCGATGGGAATGAGTTTTGGCGTGCAGGCGGCCGATACCATCAAAGTGGGGATCATGCATTCTCTTTCCGGCACCATGGCCATATCCGAAACGCCGCTGAAAGACGTCGCGCTGATGACCATCGACGAGATCAACGCGAAAGGCGGCGTGCTGGGTAAAAAACTGGAGCCGGTGGTGGTGGATCCCGCCTCAAACTGGCCGCTGTTTGCCGAGAAGGCGCGCCAGCTGTTAAGTCAGGATAAAGTGGCGGTGGTATTC